>NZ_JBSGSG010000007.1:0-200924 GCF_053606765.1 Streptomyces sp. NPDC055189 | reverse complement strand
GTCCCGGCTCTGGCCGGGCCGGCGGCAGCCGTCGTACGGAAGGAGAGTCACGCCTCGGGCGCCCCCAGCTCCTCCAGCGTCTGCTCCAGCCACCGCGTCCAGAACGTCTCCAGGTCGATCCCGGCCCGCAGCACCACATGCCTCAGCCGGTCCTCCACCGTGTCCTTGCCCGGCGGGAAGTCCCGCTTCTCGATCCCCTCGTACTCGGCCAACTGCTGCCGGTGCAGGGCGAGATGGCGGCGCAGGTCCGCCTCGATGCCGTCCGTGCCGACGACCGCCGCGGCCCGCAGGCGCAGCAGCAGCGTGTCCCGCAGCGGCTTGGGATCCTGGCTCGCGGCCGTCCAGCGGGCCAGTTCGGCGCGGCCCGCGGGCAGGACCTCGTACTCCTTCTTCTGCCCGCGGGTGGCCTGCTGTTGCTCTAGGGCGCGGATGGCCCCGTCCCGCTCCAGTTTTCCCAGCTCGCGGTAGATCTGCTGGTGCGTGGCCGACCAGAAGTAGCCGATCGACTTGTCGAACCTGCGGGTCAGCTCAAGGCCCGACGAAGGCTTTTCGAGCAGGGCGGTGAGGATCGCGTGCGGGAGTGACATGGCGGCCATCCTAAGTACGGCGTCCGGCGCGGGCGCCCTGTGCAAGAGGGCGCCCGGCCTCAGGGGACATCCGGTGTCACAGCGCCGCGGCCAGCTCCGTGCCCTGCTTGATGGCGCGCTTGGCGTCCAGCTCGGCGGCCACGTCCGCGCCCCCGATGAGGTGGGCGCTCAGACCGGCGGCGAGCAGTGCCTCGTACAGGTCGCGGCGCGGGTCCTGGCCGGAGCACAGGACGACCGTGTCGACGGGGATGACCGTGGACTGCCCGTCGACCGTGATGTGCAGGCCCGCGTCGTCGATCAGGTCGTAGCTCGCGCCCGCGACCATCGTCACGCCGCGGTGGCGCAGCTCGGTGCGGTGGATCCAGCCCGTGGTCTTGCCGAGGCCCTGGCCGACCTTGGACGTCTTGCGCTGCAGGAGGTGGACGCTGCGCGGCGGGGTGGGGCGGTCGGGCGCGGTGAGGCCGCCGCGGTCCTTGTAGTCCATGTCGACGCCCCACTGGCGGAAGTACGTCGCCGGGTCCAGGCTCGCCTTCTCGCCGCCGTCGGTGAGGTATTCGGCGACGTCGAAGCCGATGCCGCCCGCGCCGATGATGGCGACCCGCTCCCCCACGGGCGCGCTGTCGCGCAGCACGTCGAGGTAGCCGACCACGCTGGGGTGGTCGATGCCGGGGATCTCGGGGGTGCGGGGCGTGACGCCGGTGGCGACGACGACCTCGTCGTACGCGGCCCTCGCCAGGTCGTCCGCGGTGGCGCGGGTGTTCAACTGGACGCTCACGCCGTGCAGTTCGAGCTGCGTGCGGTAGTAGCGCAGGGTCTCGTCGAACTCTTCCTTGCCGGGGACCTTGCGGGCCACGTTGAGCTGGCCGCCGATCTCGGAGGCGGCGTCGATGAGCGTGACGTCGTGGCCGCGCTCGGCCGCCGACACCGCGAAGGCGAGCCCGGCCGGGCCCGCGCCGACGACCGCGACGCGCTTCTTGTGCCGGGTCGGCGAGAGCACGAGCTCCGTCTCGTGGCAGGCGCGCGGGTTCACCAGGCAGGAGGTGATCTGCAGGTTGAAGGTGTGGTCCAGGCAGGCCTGGTTGCAGCCGATGCAGGTGTTGATGGCGTCGGACTGCTCGGCCCGCGCCTTGGCGACGAAGTCCGGGTCGGCGAGCAGCGGGCGGGCCAGGGACACCATGTCGGCGGCGCCGTCGGCGAGCAACTGCTCGGCGATCTCGGGGGTGTTGATGCGGTTGGTGGTGACGAGCGGTACGGAGACCTCGCCCATGACCTTCTTCGTGACGAAGGTGTACGCGCCGCGCGGCACCGAGGTCGCGATGGTGGGGATGCGCGCCTCGTGCCAGCCGATGCCGGTGTTGATGATCGTGGCGCCCGCGGCCTCGATCTCCTTGGCGAGGTGGACGACCTCTTCGAGGGTAGAGCCGCCGGGGATCAGGTCCAGCATGGACAGGCGGTAGATGATGATGAAGTCCGCGCCGACGCGCTCGCGTATGCGGCGGACGATCTCGACGGGGAAGCGGATGCGGTTCTCGTAGGCGCCGCCCCAGCGGTCCTCGCGCCGGTTGGTGGGGGCCGCGATGAACTCGTTGATCAAGTAGCCCTCGGAGCCCATGACTTCGACGCCGTCGTAGCCCGCGAGCTTGGCCAGCTCGGCGGCGCGCACGAAGTCCTCGACGGTCTGCTCGACCTCGTCGTCTTCGAGGGCACGCGGCACGAAGGGGCTGATCGGCGCCTTGATCGCGCTCGGCGCGACCAGGCCCTCGTGGTAGGCGTAGCGCCCGAAGTGCAGGATCTGCATGGCGATCTTGCCGCCGGCCGCGTGCACGGCCGCCGTGACGCCCGCGTGCTTCTGCGCCTCCGCCTCGGTGGTCAGCTTGGCGCCGCCGTCCCAGGGGCGGCCCAGCTCGTTCGGGGCGATGCCGCCGGTGACGATGAGGCCGACACCGCCGCGCGCACGGGTCGCGTAGAACTCCGCCATCCGCTCGAAACCGTTCGGCGCCTCTTCCAGGCCCACGTGCATGGATCCCATGAGGACCCGGTTGGGCAGGGTGGTGAAGCCCAGGTCGAGCGGGTTCAGCAGGTTCGGGTAGCGGCTCATGCGGGCCCTCCGTACGGGGTGTGTCGTCAGGACAGTTCTAGAGGACGCCGAACCCTTGTGCAACTAGTTGCATAAAAAGCGAGACGCAGATCTCGCGCCTCACCGCGACCGATTTGCGGCTTTCGCCGGAAGATTCACGGTGTGCAACAGGGGATTGACCATTCAACGAAGCGCTTCTAGTCTCCTCGCACCCCCGCAGGTATATCGATTAACCCCTGGTTGTCATCGTCCTGGTTGGAGACATCCCGCTGTGCGCTCAACGATGAGTCGGCGCGGCTTCCTCGCCGCAGGTTCAGGCCTGGCCGCCGCCACCACCCTGCCCGCCCTCGCCGGCTGTTCCACGCTGGCGTCGGCGGATTCCGATCCCGACACGCTCGTGGTGCACAGCCAGCTCGGCACCACCGCGCCGGGCTCGCCCACGTATCTGTCCGCCCTGAACACCTTCCGGGACGAGAACCCCGGCCTGAAGGTGAAGAACCTCGTGAACGGCGACGACCTCGCGCAGGTCTACGAAACCTCGCGGCTGGCCCGCAAGGAGCCGGACGTCGTCATGGTGAACCTCTACGACAAGACGCTGGCCTGGACCGATGTCGGGGCGACCGTCGACGTCAAGGGCTACATGGACGACTGGGGGCTGCGAAAGCGCGTCCTGCCCGTCGCCCTGGATGCCTGGACCGACGGCAAGGGACGGCTGCAGGCCTTCCCGTACTTCGCCACCAACTGGCCGGTCGCCTACAACACCGCGCTGCTCGACAAGGCCGGTGTCGACGCCATCCCGACCACCGGCGACCAGCTGATCTCCGCGGCCCGCAAGCTCCGCGCCAAGGGCATCGCACCGGTGACCGTCGGCGGCAACGACTGGACGGGCCAGAAGCTCCTCGCCCAGATCATCCAGACCTTCCTCACCCCCGGGGAGGCGGAGAAGGTGTTCCGGAGCGGCGACTTCAGCGGCAGCAGGGGCGCCCGCGAGGGCATCGAGTACTTCGCCGCCCTGCGGGATGCCGGGGTCTTCGCCGACAAGGCGCAGGGCCTGACCTCCGACACGATGACGACGCAGTTCAACACGGGCCACGCCGCCATCCAGTCCGCCATGTCCTCGGCCCTCGCCAAGGTCCCGGAGAACATCGCCCGGCACACCGAGGTCGGCGGCTGGCCGCTGGCGCCGGGCGCCGCGCACGAGAAGCCGACGATCCTGCGCACCTACACCCTCATCGGCTTCTGGATCAGCCCGAACGGCACGAAGAAGCTGGACTCCGTCGAGAAGTTCCTGCGGTTCATGTACCGCCCGGACACCGTCTCGCGCTTCATCAAGGAGAGCGGACGCGACATGGCCCTGCGTTCGGGCACCCTGAGCACCGACTTCCCGCTGGTCGCCGAGGCGCAGAAGCTGGGCACCGACGTCAGCCAGGCCCTGCTGCCCGACATCTACGTCCCGCCGGCGGCGACACAGCCGCTGATCACCGCGACCAGCACGGCGTTCACCCGTGGCACGAGCCCCGCCAAGGTGCGCTCCGTGCTCGAAGCCGCGTACCGCACCGCATGAGCCGCCCGCCCGAGCCGCCCGAGCCTTCTGGGAGTCACCCGAGATGACGACAACGATGTCGACGCCGGGCGGGACCGAGGTCCGCCCCGCACCCTCCGAGCCGCCCGTGAACAAGCGCCGCCGCGAGGGCGGCACGATCCTCGCCGTCCCCGCCCTGGCCTGGTACCTGGTCTTCATGGTCGGCCCGATGATCGCGATCTTCGTGATCGCGGCCCTGCACTGGCCGGGCATGCTCCAGCCCGTCTCGTTCGCCGGGTGGGACAACGTCCGTACGGTCTTCGACGATCCGGTGTTCTGGGACGCCGTGCGCAATACGGCGGTCCAGCTCGCCGTCGCACTGCCGATCATGATCGTGTGCGCGTACATGCTGGGCTACTACGTGGCGCAGAAGCCGCCGGGACACCGCGTCCTGCGCTATCTGCTCTTCATCCCCGGCCTGATCTCCACCCCGGCCAAGGCGATGGTCTTCTACGCGGCCCTCTCCCCCGACGGCCTGGTCAACGGCGCGCTGAAGTCGGTGGGGCTCGGCTCGGTGACCGACGCCTGGCTGGCCTCTCCCTCGACGGCGCTCGCCTGTCTGATCGTGCTCGACATCTGGGGCGGCATCGGCTTCACCGCCGTCCTGTTCGCCGCGCGGCTCGGCAGTGTGCCCGAGGAGATCGGCGAGGCGGCGCAGTTGGACGGCGCCGGGCACTGGCGGACGATGTGGCGCGTGCACTTTCCGGTCATCCGCGACTACGTGGGCGTGGTGACGATGCTCCAGTTCCTCTGGACGTTCTTCGGGTCCGCACAGCATGTCCTGCTGCTCACGCAGGGCGGGCCCGGCAGTTCGTCGACCACGCTGTCCTTCCTCGTCTACCAGAAGGCGTTCATCGCGGCCGACCTCGGCTACAGCCAGACCGTCGGCGTGATCCTCTTCCTGGTCGGCCTCGTCGGCCTGCTCACCATCCGCCGCGCGTTCCGCCAGAACTACTGACGCCGCCCGACCCCGATTGGAGACGGTCACCATGAAGCACGGAAAGTCCTGGCTGCCCGCGCACATCCTGGCCTGGGCGTACGCGGCGCTGCTCGTCGTCCCCCTCTACTATCTGCTCGCCTCCGCCTTCAAGACGAACGAAGAGATCTTCGCGAGCCCCTTCTCGCTGCCCACCTCGCTGTCGTTCGGCAACTTCGGTACGGCCTTCGAGAGCGCCGATCTGGGGCTCGCGGTCGTCAACTCGGCCCTGGTGACATTCTTCTCGCTCGCGCTGACGCTGGCCCTCGCGATTCCTGCGGCGTTCGCGATCGCCCGCGCGACGGGCCGGCTCGGCGCCTTCGTGGAGAAGGTCTTCTCGCTCGGCTTCCTCATCCCGACGTTCGCCGCGCTCTTCCCCACGTTCCTGCTCGCCGCGGCGACGGGACTCTTCCACACCCGCCTGTTCATGGTGCTGTTCCTGCCGGCCACCGCGATGCCGCTGTCCGTCGTCATCCTGGTGCAGTTCATGCGGACCATCCCCCAGGAGATGGAGGAGGCGGCACGCATCGACGGCGCTTCCACGTTCGGGGTCCTGCGGCACGTCTACACACCGATGTGCATGCCCGGCATCGCGACGGTGCTGCTCCTGAACTTCCTGACGTTCTGGAACGAGTACCTGTACTCGCTCGTCATCATCGGCCCCGACCCCTCGCAGCGCACCGTGCAGGTCGCCCTGCCCACCCTCAAGTCCCTGACGGGCACGGATTACGGGGTCCTGACCGCCGGTACGGTACTGACTCTCGTACCGGTATGGGCCGTCTACACGGTGCTGCAGAAGCGGATGCAGCAGGCCCTCGTCAGTGGGGCGGTGAAGATGTGAACACTCCGGAAGCATCCCGCAGGGACAGCGAGACATCCCGCGGCAGCAGCGGCGCACGTCCGACGATCAAGGCGGTCGCCGCGGCGGCCGGGGTCTCCACGGCCGCCGTCTCGCAGGCGTTCAACGCCAAGGGCCGTATCTCCGAGGCCACCCGGCGCCGCATCCAGGACGCCGCCGCCGAGCTCGGCTGGTCGCCGAGCGCCACGGCGACGGCCCTGCGCAGCGCCCGGACGCGCACGCTCGCCCTCGTGGTGCGCCGCCCCACGGACGTGCTCGGCGCGGACCCGCACTTCACCGAGCTGATCACCGGTCTGGAGGGCGAACTGGCGCCGCGCGGCTACGGCTTGCTGCTCCACCTGGTCACCGATGTGGCCGAGGAGAGCGCGCTGTACGAGCGTCTCGCCGCCGAGGGCCGCGTGGACGGCGCCGTCCTGACCGACGCCCGCGCGGATGATCCGCGCCCGCCGCTCCTGCGGGGCCTCGGCCTGCCCGCCGTGCTGCTCGGCGCGCCCAACCCGGACGCACCCGTGCCGACCGTGGGCCTGGGCAACCAGGGCGCCGGCATACACGAAGCCGTCGACCACCTCATGGAGCTCGGCCACCGGCGCATCGCCTATGTGTCGGGGCCCGGCGAACTGCTGCACACGGGGCTGCGCCGGGCGGTCTTCGAGGAGACCCTGCTGCTCAAGGGGCTTGCCCCGGCGGCCGTCCTGAGCACCGACTTCTCCGAGGCCGCGGCCGTCGCCGCGACCGAGGAGCTGCTCGGCATGACGGAGCGTCCCACCGCCGTGATGTACGCCAACGACTCCATGGCGGTGTGCGGCATCGGCGCGGCCCAGCGCGCCGGCCTTCGTGTCCCCGACGACCTGTCCGTCGTCGGCTACGACAACCTCCCCATCGGCCACTGGCTGCACCCGCGTCTGACCACCGTCGACCAGCAGGTGCAGCGGGTCGGCGCCGCCGCCGCGCGGGTGCTGCTCGCGCGGTGCGGCGAGGACGTACCGCCCGTCGCGCTCGACGAACGGCCACGCCTCGTGGTCCGCGAGTCGACGGGGCCCGCACGCTGACCTCCGCTACCGATCATCTCTCCACCCCCGTACGGAAAGACCTGAGTACCGCCATGCGACGCCACAGCGCCCACCTCACCCACGACTCCGCCGTCCTGCCCTGGATCGGCGCCAACTTCTGGTCCCGCACCGGCGGTCCGCTGATGTGGCGGAACTACGACCCGAAGACGGTCCGCGAGGAACTGTCCGTGCTGCGCGAGCACGGCATGACGATGACCCGCTCGTTCTTCTACTGGCCGGACTTCCACCCCGAGCCGCACCGCATCGACGAGGAGCTGTGCGAGCGCTTCCGCGACTTCCTCGACGCGCACACCGAGCTGGGGATGGGCACGGTGCCCACCTTCATCGTCGGGCACATGTCCGGCGAGAACTGGGACCCGGCGTGGCGCGGGGACCGCGACCTCTACGAGGACGTGTGGCTGGTGGGCCGCCAGTCCTGGTTCGTCTCGCAGATGACGCGCCGCTTCAAGGACCACGCGGCGGTGACGGGATGGCTCATCACCAACGAGATGCCGGGCTACGGCCGCATTTACCAGGTGGACCCGCCCTCCAGCGATGTCGTCACGGCCTGGGCGCAGTTCATGTGCGACGCGGTGCGCGCGGCGGGCGGCACCCAGCCGGTGTCGCTGGGCGACGGCGCGTGGGGCATCGAGGTGACGGGCCGCGACAACGGCTTCTCGCTGCGGGACACGGCCGAGTACGTCGACTTCGTGGGCCCGCACGTCTACCGCTCCGACACGGACCGCGTACGCCAGCACTACCGCGCGGCGTTCGAGTGCGAGCTGGCCGGGGTCACCGGGCAGCCGGTGATCCTGGAGGAGTTCGGGCTCTCCACGGACACCGTGTCGGCACAGAACGCGGGCATCTACTACCGCCAGACGCTCCACAACTCACTCCTGGGCGGCGCGACCGGCTGGATGGCCTGGAACAACACCGACTACGACGACCTGTGGGACCAGTCGCCCTACGACCACCATCCCTTCGAGATGCACTTCGGCATCACGGACAGCACCGGCGCCCCCAAGACCCCGCTCGTCGAGATAGCGGCGTTCTCCGAGGTCCTGGAGCAGGTGGACTTCGCGCGCTGCCGCCGCTCGGACGCGGACGCGGCGCTCGTCGTGCCCGCGTTCCTGGAGCGCGGCTACCCCTACAGCCGCCCCGCCGACCGGCCGCTGATCTTCACCTCCCTGCACCAGGGGTATGTCGCCGCACGCGGGGCCGATCTCCCGGTGGCCCTCACGCGGGAGGCGGACGGGCTCCCGGGGGACGCGGCGATGTATCTCCTGCCGTCCACCCGGCAGTTCACGACCCGGACGCGGCGCGAACTCGAGCGCCGGGCCCGCGAGGGCGCCACCGTCTACCTGTCGTTCTGCTCCGGCGAGCACCCCGGCACGCGCGGCCCGTGGTTCGACGACCTGGACGGGCTCTTCGGCGTCGAGCTCCAACTCTCCTACGGAGTGGCCGAGCCCATCGAGGACGATGTCCTGGAGCTGACGTTCACCGAGGAGTTCGGCGGCATCCCCGCCGGCGAGACACTGCGCTTCCCGGTGGCGGGCAACGAGGACAGCCGCGCCTACCTGCCGGTCGTCCCGACGGGGGCGCGGGTCGTGGCGAAGGACGCCCACGGCCGCCCGGCGCTCCTGGTCAACGAGACGGGCCGCGGCCGTACGGTCCTGGCCACCTACCCCCTTGAGCACATGGCCGCGCGCACGGCCCGCGTGAACCCGGAGCAGACGCACCGCCTTTACGCGGCCCTGGCGGAGATCGCGGGCGTGCGGCGGACGGTGACGGTCGACAGCCCGTACGTCTCGGCGGACGTCATGGTGCACGAGGACGGGCGGCGCTTCGTGTGGCTGGTCAGCCAGGCGGACGAGGAAGTGACGGTGCGCCCTGCGGTGGACGGATCGCTGCACGACCTGGACACGCGTGAGGCGGTGGCGGAGGTACGGCTCGTCCCGTTCGGCGTGTGCGTCCTCGAAGTGCGATGAGCGCGCCGCTGTACCGGGACGCGGGCGTTCCGGTCGCCGACCGGGTGCGCGACCTGCTCTCCCGGATGACGCTCACCGAGAAGGCGGGCCAGGTCAACCAGCGGATGTACGGCTGGGACGCCTACGAGCGGACGCCCGCAGGGCACCGCCTGACCGACGCCTTCCGCGCCGAGGTCGCCGCGTTCGACGGGATGGGCGCGCTCTACGGCCTGCAGCGCGCCGACCCGTGGTCCGGCGTGACGTTCACGGACGGCATCACCGCCGCGGACGCGGCCGGAGTCGCCGACTCGGTGCAGCGCCACGTCATGTCGAGCACCCGGCTCGGCATTCCGGTCCTGCTCGTCGAGGAGGTGCCGCACGGCCACCAGGCCCTGGACGGCACGGTCCTGCCGGTGAACCTCGCGGTGGGCGCGACCTGGGACCCGGAACTTTACGAGGCCGCCGCGGCGGGCGCCGCCGCCGAGCTGCGCGCCCGCGGCGGCCATGTCGCCCTCGTCTCGGCTCTCGACCTGGTGCGCGACCCGCGCTGGGGACGCGCGGAGGAGTGCTTCGGCGAGGACCCGTATCTGGCGGCGCGCTTCACGCAGGCACTGGTCCGGGGCATGCAGGGCGACGACGCCGTGTTCGCCCCGGACCGGGCGGCGGTCGTGCTCAAGCACTTCGCCGGGCAGGGCGCGACGATCGGCGGCCGCAACAGCGCGGCCACCGAGCTCGGGCCGCGCGAACTCCACGAGATCCACCTGGTGGCGGCGCGGGCCGGAGTCCGCGCCGGGGCGGCGGGCGTCATGGCCGCGTACAACGAGTACGACGGTCTGCCGTGCGCGGCCAACCGCGAACTGCTCACCGGCCTCCTGCGCGAGCGCTGGGGGTTCGAGGGCCTGGTCATGGCCGACGGATGTGCCCTGGACCGGCTCGTACGCCTCGCCGGTGACCCGGTGGCGGCGGGCGCCCTCGCCCTGGACGCGGGCACGGACCTGAGCCTGTGGGACGCCTCGTTCCCGCGGATCGCCGAGGCGGTCGAGCGGGGTCTGGTCTCCGAGCAGGCCCTGGACACGGCGGTCGCCCGGGTCCTGACGCTGAAGTTCCGCCTGGGGCTCTTCGAGCGGCCGTACGTGGAGGAGAAACCTGAACGGCGTGCTGCTCTGGGTGAGTTGAGCGGGCGCCTGGCCCGCGAGTCCATCGTCCTGCTCAGCCACGACGGGACCACGCTCCCCCTCGCGGAACCGGCACGCATCGCCGTCATCGGCCCGGGCGCCGACTCGCTCCCCCAGCAGCTCGGCGACTACACCGCGCCGCAGCGCCCCGGCACCGGGCTCACCGTCCTGGACGGCATCCGAGCCGTGGCGCCGCCCGGCAGCGAGGTGACGTACGCGCGGGGCTGCGAGCTGGTCGGCGGCGACCGTGGCGGCATCCCGGAGGCGGTGGCGCTTGCCGCCGCTGCGGATACGGCCGTGCTCGTGCTCGGCGGGTCGAGCGCGCGGGAGGGCGACACCCGCTTCGAGAGCAACGGCGCCGCCGTCGTGGCCTCCGGTGCTCCGGCGGGCATGACGTGCGGGGAGGGCGTCGACCTTGCCGAACTGGGTCTGCCGGAGGGGCAGTCGGCGCTCCTCGATGCCGTGGCCGCCACCGGAACGCCGGTCGTCGTGGTCCTCGTCCAGGGGCGTCCGCATGCGGTGCCGGAGCTGTCCGGGCGGGCCGGTGCCGTGCTCTCGGCGTGGTATCCGGGGCCGTGGGGCGGGCGGGCCGTCGCCGACGTGCTCTTCGGGCGCGCGGAGCCCGTGGGGCGGCTGCCCGTGTCCGTGCCGCGCTCGGCGGCCCAGCTGCCGGTGTTCTACAACGCCAAGGATCACGGCTACCGGGGTTACGTGGACCAGCCGGCCACCGCACTGCACGCCTTCGGCCACGGCCTGTCGTACACGAGCGTCGAGTACGGGGAGCCCCGGCTCTCGCGTACGGACGTTCCGGTCACCGATCCTGCGCTCACCTGCACGGTCGCCGTCACGAACACGGGGGCGCGTGCCGTACGGGAGACCGTGCAGCTCTATGTGCGCCGCGTCTCGGGCGCGAGCTCCTGGCCGCGCGTGCGGGAACTGCGCGGCTTCGCCCGGGTCGACCTGGCCCCCGGCGAGGAGGCCGAGGTCGCCTTCGTCGTCGAGGCGGATACCCTGGCCTCGCTCGACCGGGCCCTGGAGTACGTCGTGGAACCCGGCGAGGTCCTCCTGGAGACCGGGCCCTCCTCCGACCGTACGAGCGGTGCCCTGCTGACCCTGTCACCCGCATGAGCGCCACGTCCGAATCCCGCCAGCCGCGCGCCGCCGCACCCCGCAGACTTGGGGGGCGTCACCGGGGAAAGGCCACCGGGGAAACAGGGAGCATCTGATGACCGAGGTCATGGCGAAGGCCGTCTACACGACCGTCGAAAGCCCGCTGGGCGAGCTGCTGCTGGTCGGCGAGGAGTCGGCCACCGCGAACGGCGGCACCGCCCTTGCCTCGCTGTCCATGCCGGGGCAGAAGGGCGGCGCGGTCGTGCAGGACGGGTGGGTGCGCGACGACGGGGCCTTCGCCGTGATCGCCGGGCAGCTGCGCGGCTACTTCGAGGGGACGCTGACGCACTTCGACGTCGAGTACGCGAGCGGCGTCGGCACCGACTTCCAGCAGCGGGTCTGGCACGCCCTCGACGCCCTCCCGTACGGCACGACCACCTCGTACGGGAAGCTCGCCGAGCAGCTGGGGATCTCGCGCGCCGCGGTCCGCGCCGTGGGCACGGCGATCGGGCGCAACCCGCTCCTTGTCGTGCGCCCCTGCCACCGGGTCATCGGTGCCGACGGCTCGCTCGCCGGGTACGCGGGCGGCCTGGAGGCCAAGCGGCGGCTCCTTGACCTGGAGTCGAAGAGCCGCCCGTAGAACTTACCGGGGATCTAGCGCACGCCCCGGTGGCCCAGGCGCTCCGAGAGGTCGCCCGCGCCCTTGGCGGCGAGTTCGGCCAGTTCGTCCTCGCGCTGCTCGCTCCAGCGGATCATCGGCACGGAGATGGAAAGCGCCGCGACGACCTGGCCCGCGCTGTCGCGGACCGGGGCGGCCACACAGCTCACGTCGGGGTTCGACTCGCGGTGTTCGGCCGCGACCCCGCGCTCCCTGATGCCGGCGAGCGCGGCGAGCAGTGCCTCCTGCTCCGTGATGCTGTTCTCGGTCATCGCCACGAGCTCCCGCCCCGCCAGGCGGTTCTCGAGCTCGGCCGGGGGCAGTGAGGCAAGGAGCATCTTGCCGACCGACGTGCAGTGGGCGGGCAGTTTGCGGCCCGCGGCGGAGACCATGCGCACCGCGTGGGTGGAGTCCACCTTGGCGATGTAGATGACGTCCGTGTCCTCCAGGACCGCCACGTGGACCGTCTCGTCGCAGGTCTCGGCGACCTCGCGGGCCACCTGCTGCCCCTCCGCGGCCAGGTCGAGCTGCTCGGCATACCGGCTGCCGAGCTGGTAGGCGCGTACACCGAGGCGGTAGCGGCCGCTCTGGTCCGGGATCTGGACAAGGTACGAGCGGGCGGCAAGGGTGGTCAGCAGTTCGTGCACGGTGGTGCGCGGCAGCTGGAGTCTGCGGGTCACCTCGGGGGCGGACAGCGTGCCGTCGCCCTCCAGGAACAGCTCCAGTATGTCCAGTGCTCTGGTCACCGCAGGAACCAGTCGTCCCATGGTCGGCCTCCCACCCCGTGCGTCCGAAGTTGTGTCCGAAACTTCGGTCAACGATCGATATGACGAACACAGGCTAGCCATAGCGAGGTTCGGCGCGCAACGGCCCGGGTCCCGGCTGTGAGCTCAAGACCGTTTTGCGCGACCCATTGACACCCTGCCGCCTGCATGAATACGGTCACGCCAACATTTCGAACGTGTGACGAAATACCGAACAACCAAGGGGCAACTGCCTTGCGTATTACGGGAATCAGCACGCACGTGGTGGGAACGCCGTGGCGCAATCTCACCTACGTCCAGGTCCACACCGACGAAGGCCTCACCGGCGTCGGCGAGACCCGCATGCTCGGCCGCACCGACGCCCTGGTCGGCTACCTCCGGGAGGCGGCGGCCAACCACATCGTGGGGTCCGATCCGTTCGCGGTCGAGGATCTCGTGCGGAAGATGAAGTACGGCGACTACGGCCGGGCCGGCGAGATCGTCATGTCGGGCATCGCCTGCGTGGAGATGGCCTGCTGGGACATCAAGGGCAAGGCTCTGGGCGTGCCGGTCTGGCAGCTCCTCGGCGGGAAGGTGACCGACAAGGTCAAGGCGTACGCGAACGGCTGGTACACCACCGAGCGCACCCCGGAGGCGTACCACAAGGCCGCCACGGCCGTCGTCGAGCGCGGCTACCGCGCCCTGAAGATCGACCCGTTCGGGACCGGGCACTTCGAGCTCGACCAGGCGGGCACGAACTACGCGGTCTCGCTGATCGAGGCGGTGCGGGACGCCATCGGCCCGGACACCGAGCTGATGCTGGAGATGCACGGCCGGTTCAGCCCGTCCACCGCGGTCCGCCTGGCCCGCGAGATGGCACCGTTCAAGCCCGCGTGGCTGGAGGAGCCGGTGCCGCCGGAGAACCTCAAGGCCCTGGAGAAGGTCGCCGCCAAGGTGGACATGCCGATCGCCACCGGCGAGCGCATCCACGACCGGATCGAGTTCCGCGAGCTCTTCGAGTCGCAGGCCGCCGACATCATCCAGCCGGACCTCGGCCACATCGGCGGCATCCTGGAGACCCGCAAGCTGGCCGCGACCGCGGAGACGCACTACACGCTGATCGCCCCGCACAACGTGGGCGGCTCCGTGCTCACCGCGGCCTCGCTGCAACTCGCCGCCTGCACGCCCAACTTCAAGATCCTGGAGCACTTCAACGACTTCGCGGACGCGGAGATCAAGAAGGTCGTCAAGGGCGCGCCCCAGGTGGTCGACGGCTACTTCGAGGTGTCGCACGAGCCGGGCCTCGGCGTCGAGCTCGACACCGAAGCGGCGGCGGAGTTCCCGCAGCAGCAGGCCCGTTTCGACCTGTGGGCCGAGGGCTGGGAGAAGCGCGCCCCCAAGGCAGCCGCGAAGTGAGCACCGACTCCCGCGCGATCGTCGTCGACCGGCCGGGCTCGCACCGGCTCACGGTCGGCGCGCGGCCCGAGCCCGGACCCGGCGAGGTCCTGGTCCGGGTGGCGGCGGCCGGGATCTGCATGAGCGACCGCGAGGTGTACGACGGCCACCGGGACGCCGCCTATGTGCGCTATCCCGTGATCCCCGGGCACGAGTGGTCCGGCACCGTCGAGGCCACCGGCGAAGGCGTCGACCCCGCGCTCACCGGGCGGAAGACGGTCGCCGAGGGGTTCCGCGCCTGCGGTACCTGCGAGCGCTGCCGGTGCGGCGAGACGAGCCTGTGCGGCGGCGGATACGCGGAGACCGGGTTCACCGAGCCCGGCGCCTTCGCCGACCACGTCGTCGTCCCCGCCCGGCTCCTGCATCTTCTGCATCCGGACGCGGACCTCGCAGCGGCCGCCCTCCTCGAACCCGCCGCGGTCATCGCCGGCGCGGTGCGGACGGGGCGGCCGAGCCCCGGCGAGCGGATCGCGGTGGTCGGCGCTGGCACCCTGGGGATGCTCGCGGTGCAGCTGCTCGCCGCCTCGTCCCCCGGCGAGCTCGTGGTGATCGACCCGCGGGCCGAACGCGGCAGGCAGGCCCTCGACTTCGGGGCGAGCGAGAGCCTGACGCCCGGCGAGGCCGAGGCGTACCACGGCCGCTTCGATCTGGTCGTGGAGACCGCGGGAGCGCCGAGCACGGCCGCCTCCTCCTGTCTGCTCGCGCGCAGGGGCGGCCGGGTGGTGCTGACCGGGATGTTCACGCCCGGCGCCGTCGGCATCGACCCGGTGCATCTCTCGCTGAGCCAGCTGGAGGTGCGCAGCGTCTTCGGCGCGCCGTCCTCCGCCTGGTCGGACGCGGTCCGCGCGTTCGGGCTCGGACTGCTCGGCCCCGCCCCGCTGATCACGCACGAGTTCCCGCTCGATCAGTTCGGGGAGGCGGTCGCGCTGGTCGGCGGCGGCGATCCGAAGACCGGGAAGGTGCTCCTGCGTCCCTGAAGTGCCCCTGAGATTCCCCTGAGCCGTACGGCCGCCGTACACACCCTTTGAACCGACCAACGTACGAAATATCGAACACAGCAGAATCCACTGCGTATGGGAGTCCCGTGACCAGCCCGTCAGCCCCCCGCCGCCCCGGCGTCGACGCCCTCGCCCGCATCGGGCACCCCGTACCCGCCACCGATCCGGCCGACGCGTCGCCGCACGCGTTCCCCGACGGCGGCACCTGGCGCACCGAGATCCCCTCCGTGGAGGGACCCGAGGCGCTCGCCGTCGTCCTCAAGGAGAGCTCGCGGCTCGATGTGCCGATCCACCGGATCAGCCAGGGCAGCGGCATCTGGATGCTCTCCGACGTCGAGATCACCGAGATGGTCGAGGCCTGCGCCGAACGGGACATCGAGCTCTGCCTGTTCACGGGACCGCGCGGCACCTGGGACATCGGCGCCGCGACGCGCACCGACTCCGGGGGCGCGGGCCTTCGCTCGCGCGGCCACGACGCGCTCGCCGGATGCGTGGAAGACGCCGTGCGCGCAACGGAGTTGGGCGTCAAGTGCCTGCTCGTCGCCGACGAGGGCGTGCTGTGGACCCTGCACCGGTTGCGCGTCGCCGGTGTGCTGCCCGCCGACACCACGTTCAAGGTCTCGGCCCTGATCGGCCCGGTCAACCCGGCCTCGTACGCGGTCTACGAGCGCCTCGGCGCCGACTCGCTCAACATCCCCTCCGACCTCACCCTGACCCACCTCACGGAGATCCGCCGGGCCAGCCGCGCCCCGATGGACCTGTACGTGGAGGCACCCGACGACCTCGGCGGCTACATCCGGACGTACGAGGCGGCCGAGCTGATCCGGCGCGGCGCCCCGCTCTACCTCAAGTTCGGCCTGAGCAAGTCCCCCGGCATCTACCCCTACGGCGCCCATCTGCGCGACCACACCCTGGCCACCGCCCGCGAGCGGGTCCGCCGCGGACGCCTCACCCTCGATCTGCTCGCCCGGCACGGCGCTGACGGCGGGATGTCGCCGCTCGGCGCACGCCTGCCCGGCGAGCTCCAGCGCTTCCCCGTCCCGGAAGGGGACTGATCCATGAGAACCCGCATATCCCGCATGCGACTCACCGCCGCCGTGGCCACCGTCGTCATGATCGGCTCACTGGCGGCCTGCGGCCAGGAGGCCAAGGGCGGCAGCCGCTACAAACCGGACGAGGGCAAGGGCAGCACCATCGGCCTCGCGATGCCCACCAAGTCCTCCGAGCGGTGGATCGCCGACGGCAACAACATGGCCAAACAGTTCCAGAAGGCCGGCTACAAGACCGATCTGCAGTACGGCGACGACAAGGTCGAGAACCAGATCGCCCAGCTGGAGAACATGATCACCAAGGGGCGCAGCCTCCTGGTGGTGGCCGCCATCGACGGCTCCGCGCTCACCGAGGTCCTGCAGCGCGCGGCCGACGCGGGCATCCCCGTGATCTCCTACGACCGCCTCATCCTCGGCACCGAGAACGTCGACTACTACGCGTCGTTCGACAACGAGCGCGTCGGCCGCCTCGAAGCCCAGTACATCGTCGAGAAGTTGAAGCTGGGCAAGCCGGAGAAGGGCGGCGACGCGAAGAACATCGAGCTGTTCGCGGGCTCGCCGGACGACAACAACACCAAGTACTTCTGGAACGGCGCCATGAAGGTGCTCCAGCCGTATTTCAAGAGCGGTCAGCTCGTCGTGCGCAGCAAGCAGACCAAGATGAACCAGGCCACCACGCTGCGCTGGGACGGCGGCACCGCGCAGAAGCGCATGGACGACCTGATCAGCAAGAACTACGGCTCCGCGAAGGTCGACGCGGTCCTCTCGCCGTACGACGGAATCTCGATCGGCATCATCTCCGCGCTGAAGAGCGCGGGCTACGGCTCCAAGAGCGACCCGCTGCCGGTGATCACCGGGCAGGACGCGGAGCTCGCATCGGTGAAGTCCATCATCCGCGGCGAGCAGACGCAGACGGTGTTCAAGGACACCCGCAAGCTGGCCGCGCAGACGGTGTCCATGGGCGACGCGGTCCTCAACGACAAGAAGCCGAAGGTCAACAACACCAAGGACTACGACAACGGCAAGAAGACCGTGCCGTCCTTCCTGCTCGACCCGGTCAGCATCGACAAGTCCAACACCCAGCTCCTGATCGACGAGGGCTACTTCAAGGCTGGGCAGCTCTCATGAGCGGGCCCGTACTGGAGATGCGCAACATCACCAAGACGTTCCCCGGCGTCAAGGCGCTCTCCGACGTGAACCTGACCGTGGGCGCCGGGGAGATCCACGCGATCTGCGGCGAGAACGGCGCGGGCAAGTCGACGCTGATGAAGGTCCTCAGCGGCGTCCACGAGCACGGCAGTTACGACGGTGAGATCCACTTCGAGGGCGAGCAGATGGCCTTCAAGGACATCCGTGCCAGCGAGAAGCACGGCATCGTGATCATCCATCAGGAGCTGGCGCTCGTCCCGTATCTGTCCATCGCCGAGAACATCTTCCTAGGCAACGAACAGAGCACCCGCGGCTTCATCGACTGGAACGACACGCTGCGCAGGGCGAGCGCGCTGCTCAAGCGGGTCGGCCTGCGCGACAAGCCGCAGACTCCGGTGGCCGACATCGGCGTGGGCAAACAGCAGCTGGTGGAGATCGCCAAGGCCCTGTCCAAGGAGGTGAAGCTGCTCATCCTGGACGAGCCGACGGCCGCCCTGAACGACGAGGACAGCGCCAAGCTCCTCGATCTCATCCTGGAGCTGCGCGATCAGGGCATCGCCTGCATCATCATCTCGCACAAGCTCAACGAGATCCGGGCCATCACCGACTCGGTGACGATCCTGCGCGACGGGCAGACCATCGAGACCCTGACGGTCCGTGAGACCCCGTCCGCCGAACCGCAGTTGTCCGAGGACCGCATCATCCGCGGCATGGTCGGCCGCGACCTCGACAACCGCTTCCCCGACCGCACGCCCTACGAGGGCGAGGACGCGGGCTCCCTGGCCCTGTCCGTACAGGGCTGGACGGTGCGGCATCCGGTCGACCACCTGCGCAAGGTCGTCGACGACGTGTCGCTGACCGTGCGGCGCGGCGAGATCGTCGGCATCGCGGGCCTGATGGGCGCCGGCCGGACAGAGCTCGCGATGTCCGTCTTCGGGCGTTCCTACGGCCAGTACGTCGCCGGGACGGTCTCCGTCGGCGGGCAGGAGGTCACGACGAAGACCGTGCCCGCCGCGGTCGACGCCGGGATCGCGTACGTCACCGAGGACCGCAAGCAGTACGGCCTCAACCTCATCGACAACATCAACCGCAACGTCTCCCTGGCCTCGCTCTCCGGCATGCGGCGCAAGGACGGCTTCGTCGACGAGCACAAGGAACGCTCCGTCTCCGAGCGCTACCGCAAGTCGATGAACATCAAGGCTCCCACCGTCTTCGAGCAGGTGGGGCGGCTCTCCGGCGGCAACCAGCAGAAGGTCGTCCTGAGCAAGTGGATCCACGCCGATCCCGAGATCCTCATCCTCGACGAGCCGACGCGCGGCATCGACATCGGTGCCAAGTACGAGATCTACACCGTCATCGACAAGCTGGCGGCCTCGGGCAAGGCGGTGCTCTTCATCTCCTCCGAACTGCCCGAGCTGCTCGGGATGTGCGACCGGATCTACACGATGGCCGAGGGCAGGCTGACCGGCGAGGTCGACCGCGCGGACGCCACCCAGGAACTCCTGATGCGCCACATGACCAAGAACAGAAGCTGAGGCATCCGCCATGACCACCACGACCACGCCACCGAGTGACACGTCGAGCAAGCCGTCCGCCAAGGAATCCACCGGTGCTCTGCTGCTGCAGAGCGTGCGCTCCAACATGCGCCAGTACGGCATGCTCGTCGCCCTGGCCTTCATCGTCATCCTGTTCCAGATCTGGACCGACGGCACGCTGCTCCTGCCGAACAACGTGTCCAACCTGATCCAGCAGAACGGCTACATCCTCATCCTTGCCATCGGCATGATGATTGTGATCATCGCCGGTCATATCGATTTGTCCGTCGGCTCACTGGTCGCCTTCGTCGGCGCCATGTCGGCGGTGATGATGGTCAAACACGACATGCCCTGGGTGCTCGCGCTCGTCCTCTCGCTCCTCATCGGCGCGGTGGCGGGAGCGTGGCAGGGCTTCTTCATCGCCTACGTCGGCATCCCGTCGTTCATCGTGACGCTCGCCGGCATGCTGCTCTTCCGCGGTCTCACGCAGATCGTCCTGGAGGGCCAGTCGCTCTCGCCGTTCCCCGAGGGCTTCCAGAACATCGCCAAGGGGTTCATCCCCGAGATGGGCCCGTACACGCAGTACCACAACCCGACCCTTGTGCTCGGTTTCGTGACGGTCGTGTTCCTGCTCTTCCGCGAGTGGCGCAGCCGCAAGCAGCAGCTGGCCTACGACCTCGACGTGATGCCGACGGGCCTGTGGGCGGCAAAGCTGGTGGCGATCTGCGCCGCCGTCATCGCCTTCACGCTGACTCTCGCCAGCTTCCACGGCGTGCCCGTGGTGCTGCTCATCATGTGCGGCCTGCTGATCTCTCTCGGCTATGTGATGCGCAACGCGGTCGTCGGCCGTCATGTGTACGCGCTCGGCGGCAACAAGGCGGCGGCGAAGCTGTCCGGCGTCAAGGACAAGCGCGTCACCTTCCTGATCTTCGTGAACATGGGTGTGCTCGCCGCGCTCGCGGGCTGTGTCTACGCCGCCCGGCTCAACGCGGGTACCCCGCAGGCGGGCCTGAACTTCGAACTCGAGGCGATCGCCGCCTCGTTCATCGGCGGCGCGTCGATGAGCGGCGGCGTCGGCACGGTGATGGGCGCCGTGATCGGCGGCCTGGTCCTCGGCGTCCTCAACAACGGCATGTCCCTCGTCAACATCGGGACCGACTACCAGCAGGTCATCAAGGGCCTGGTGCTGCTTGCGGCGGTCGGCTTCGACGTCTGGAACAAGCGCAAGGTGGGGCGCTGAGCCCCAGTTGACCGACCCTGTCTCGCCCCGAGATTCATCGCACCGCAGATCGCCCTGCGGGCTCGTCCTCAAACGCCGGACGGGCTGAGAATGAGGAGCCGCACATGGAAACGAGCAGACGTACCGTCCTGGCCTCGGCCGCCGCCGTCGGGCTCTCCGCCGCCGCCGCGGGCACCTCGTATGCCTCGGCGGGCCGTACCCCCACCAAGGAGCTGTTCGGGAAGCTGGCCGACGGGACCAAGGTGTACCGCTGGTCCCTTGCCAACGGAGGCACCCGGATGAAGGTGCTTTCGTACGGCGGCATCGTGCAGTCCCTCGAACTGCCCGACCGGAAAGGCCGGTACACCAACGTCTCCCTCGGTTACGACAACATCGAGGCGTACGTCGCCGGAACCACCTTCTTCGGCGCGACGATCGGCCGCTACGGCAACCGCATCGCCAAGGGCCGCTTCACCCTGGACGGCAAGACCCACCAGCTGTCCGTGAACGACGGCGAGAACAGCCTGCACGGCGGGGCCAAGGGCTTCGACACGCGGGTGTGGGACGTCGAGCCGTTCAAGGACTCCTCCGGCGTCGGCCTGCGCCTGCACTACACGAGCGTCGACGGGGAGATGGGCTACCCGGGAACGCTGCGGGTGACCGTGACGTACACGCTCGACGCGCGCGGCGACTGGCGCATCGACTACGCGGCGACCACGGACAAGGCCACCGTGGTGAACCTGACGAACCACACGTACTACAACCTCGCGGGCGAGGGCAGCGGCGACATCCTGGGGCACGAACTGGCCCTGGCCGCCGCCCGGTACACGCCCACCGACGCCGGCCTCATCCCGACGGGCGAGCTTGCCCGGGTGGCGGGCACGCCCTTCGACTTCCGGCGGGCGAAGACCGTCGGCGAGGACATCCGGGTCTCGCACGAGCAGCTGGTGACCGCCAAGGGATTCGACCACAACTGGGTCCTGGACAAGGGCATCACGAAGCGCCCCGAGCACTTCGCGACGCTGCGGGACCCGGAGTCGGGCCGCGCCCTGAAGATCGCCACGACCGAGCCGGGGGTGCAGTTCTACTCCGGGAACTTCCTGGACGGCACCCTCACCGGGCCCTCGGGACGCACCTACCGGCAGGGCGACGGGCTCTGCTTGGAGACGCAGCACTTCCCGGACTCCCCCAACCAGCCGAAGTTCCCCTCGACGGTGCTGCGGCCCGGCCAGACCTACCGGTCGAGCACGGTGCACAGCTTCTCGGCGCGCTGAGCGGCGCCCCCGGCCTTCGAGAGGACACATCGTGCGCCCGAGACATCCGAGGACCCAGAGAACGCCGAGAATCCTGATCCCGCTGCTTGCCCTGATGGCCGGTCTGCTCGCGGCTCCCGCGTATGCGCAGCCGCAGCACGCCGAGCAGAAGTACGCGGGCTACCTCTTCAGTTACTTCACCGGTGAGGGCACCGCGGACGGCGAGCAGATCCGCATGGCGCTCAGCCGGGGCGACGATCCCACGCGGTATCAGGAGCTGAACGGCGGCAAGCCCGTGCTCACCTCGCAGCTCGGCACCAAGGGGCTGCGCGACCCGTTCATCATCCGCTCGCCGAAGGGCGACAAGTTCTACCAGATAGCCACCGACCTGCGGATGTACGGCGGGAGCGGCGGCAGCTGGGACCAGGTGCAGCGCACCGGCAGCAAGTCGGTCATGGTGTGGGAGTCCACCGACCTGGTGCACTGGACCGACCAGCGCCTGGTGAAGGTCGCCCCGGACACGGCGGGCAACACCTGGGCCCCGGAGGCGTATTACGACGAGAAGCTGAAGTCGTACGTCGTCTTCTGGGCGTCCAAGGTCTACGACGCCGACGACCCGGACCACACGGGGTCGACGTACAACAAGATGCTGTACGCGACGACGAAGGACTTCCGCACCTTCAGCAAGCCCAAGGTCTGGAACGACCCGGGTTACTCGGTGATCGACTCCACGGTGGTCAAGGACGGCCGTGACTACTACCGCTTCACCAAGGACGAGCGGGACCCCGCGTCCGGCACCCCCTGCTCGAAGTTCATCACCGCGGAGAAGTCGCGGAGTCTCACGGACACGTCGTACGACTTCGTGGCCGATTGCATCGGGAAGGGCGTCATCGACCGGGGCGAGGGGCCCGCGGTGTTCAGGGCCAACACCGGGGACAAGTGGTACATGCTCATCGACGAGTTCGGCGGGCGCGGCTATGTCCTCTTCGAGACGACGGACCTCGCGTCGGGCCGGTGGACCGAGACGAAGGACGCCGCTCTGCCTCCGGGCGCCCGGCACGGCACGGTCCTGCCGGTGACACAGGCGGAGTACGACCGGCTCCTTGGCACCTGAGCGGCCGGGCACCTGATGAACAGCGATGCGGCACGGCCGGGGGGTTCGGCCGTGCCGCATCGCTGCGTCCGCTACTGGTAGCTGATGTCCGATGCGGTGAACTTGCAGTACTTGCCGTCGGGGCCCGTGCCCGTCTTCGGCGGCTCGGCACCGGTGTTGTTGCCGGTGAAGCGGTCGCAGGTGGCGATCTTCTTGCCGCTGTCGCCGTGGATACGGATGTTGCGCAGCGCGGCCGTGTCGCCGTAGTTGGTGTTGATGCCGACGATCGACTTGCCCGGCGCCGTGATGTCGACGTCGTTCACGATGATGTTGCGCTGGTACTGCTTGGAGCAGTTGCCGCAGGCGCGCACCAGCTTGCCGAAGCCGGAGACCTGGAACTTGGTGACGACCAGCTTGCCCGCGCCGTTGAACTGGAAGACCTTGTCGTCGGCCTTCTTCGCGCCACCGCCGTAGACGGTGTACGTCGAGCCCGCCGACGTCCCCTTGAACGTGGCGGCGTCCTCGCCGACGTCCTCCCACCACACGTTCTGCAGCGTGCAGCTGCCCGAGCAGTGGACGCCGTCCGCGGCCGGTGAGCCGAGGATGACGTTCTTGAGAACCGCGCCGTCCTTCAGCTTGAAGATCGGGTCCTGGCCCTCGTCCTGGCCGTCGCCGCCCAGGTCGCCGGTGCCGTAGTGGCGCTTGAGTCCGCCGTCGTAGGTGCCGGACACCTCGATGGTCTTCGACGTCGGCTTCTCGCCCTTGGCCCCGGGCCAGGCGGTCGCCGCCCCCGCACTCGGCATGAGGGTGGTGGTGACGAGGGCGGCGCCGGTCATGCCGAGCGCGGCGATGCCTCCGACGACGGCACGGCGCTTGCCGAGACCTCGGCGATGACGGACGCGCTTGTTCGCTCGTGGGGTCATGTTCCCGGATCATTCCTTCGGTGGTGGACGGCTTACACGTCCTTGTCGCCACCGTCCGGCAATGGGTTGCCGCCCTGGTCCGGCCAATCCGCCGCCGTCCGCACCTCGAAGGGCCGCGTGGTCCCCTCCGCGGTGACCCGGACGCCGTCGCCGTCCCGTACCGCGCGGAAGACGGCCGCGGGCCGGCCCTCCCCGTCGGGCACGGTGACCTCCGTGCCGTCCTTGGTGCCGGGCGTGACCAGGAGCGTGAGGTCCCGCAGCCAGTCGCCGTCCGGGCGCCGGTCGTCCGCGCCCAGCGGGAGCAGCGCGCCGGGGCGTACGTACAGGGGGAGGCTGTCGAAACCGTGGGTCTCCCGGTGCCATCCCGGGCCCTGGATGGTCTCGCCGGTCAGCAGGTGGGTCCAGGTGCCTTCGGGGACGTAGAACTCGACGTCCCCCTCGGCGGTGAAGACGGGGGCGACCAGGAGGTCGGGGCCGAGCATGTACTGGCGGTCGAGGGTGCGGCAGGCGGGGTCGTCCGGGAATTCGAGGAGCATCGGACGCATGACGGGCACGCCCGTGCGGTGGGCCTCGACGGCGGCTCCGTACAGATAGGGCATGAGGCGGTGCTTGAGCCGCGTGAACTTGCGGGCCACGTCGACCGCCTCGTCGCCGAACGCCCACGGCACCCGGTAGGAGACGTTTCCGTGCAGGCGGCTGTGCGAGGAGAGCAGGCCGAAGGCGAGCCAGCGTTTGAAGACCGCGGGGTCGGGTGTGCCCTCGAAGCCGCCGATGTCGTGGCTCCAGAAGCCGAAGCCGCAGAGCGAGAGGGAGAGGCCGCCGCGCAGCGACTCGGCCATCGCGCCGAGCGAGGCAAAGCAGTCGCCGCCCCAGTGCACGGGGAACTGCTGGCCGCCGGCCGTCGCCGAGCGGGCGAACAGGACCGCCTGGCCCGGGCCGCGTTCCTTCTCCAGGAGTTCGAAGACCGTGCTGTTGTAGAGCTGCGCGTAGTAGTTGTGCATGCGGCCGGGGTCCGAGCCGTCGTGCCAGCGGACGTCGGTGGGCACGCGTTCGCCGAAGTCGGTCTTGAAGGAGTCGACGCCCTGGTCGAGCAGGGTGCGCAGCAGGCCCGCGTACCACTCGCGTGCGGCCGGGTTCGTGAAGTCCACGAGCGCCATGCCGGGCTGCCAGAGGTCCCACTGCCAGATGTCGCCGTCGGGCCGCCGGACGAGGTACCCGTTGGCGGCGGCCTCGGCGAAGAGCCCGGACTTCTGCGCGATGTACGGGTTGATCCACACGCTGACCTTCAGGCCGCGCTCGCGGAGTCTGCGCAGCATGCCCTCAGGGTCGGGAAAGACTTCCGGGTCCCAGCGGAAGTCGGACCACTGGTACTCGCGCATCCAGAAGCAGTCGAAGTGGAAGACACCGAGCGGGATGTCGCGTTCTGCCATGCCGTCGACGAAGGCGGTGACGGTCTCCTCGTCGTAGGGCGTGCAGAAGGAGGTCGTCAGCCACAGGCCGAACGACCAGGCGGGCGGCAGCGCGGGGCGGCCGGTCAGTCCGGTGTAGCGGCGCAGGACGTCCTTGGGGGCCGGCCCCGCGATGACGTAGTACTCGACCGTCTGGTCCTCGACGCTGAACTGGACCTGGCCGACCGACTCGGAGCCGATCTCGTAGGAGACCTTGCCGGGGTGGCTGACGAGGACGCCGTAGCCGCGCGAGGAGAGATGGAAGGGGATGTTCTTGTAGGCCTGCTCGCTGCTGGTGCCGCCGTCGGCCTGCCAGATGTCGACGTTCTGGCCGTTCTTGACGTACGGGGTGAAGCGTTCGCCGAGGCCGTAGATGTACTCGCCGACGCCCAGGGCGAGCTGGCCGATCATGTGGTGACTGCCGTCGGGCGCGGTGGCGAAGCCGGTGCCCCTGCGCTCCACGGCGGTAAGTCGCCGCCCGTCGGCGTCGAGGAACTCCAGGCTCCAGGGCTTGTCGGTGTCCAGGCGCACGGTGAGCGGGCCGCTGACGAGCTCGGTGACGGTGCCCTCGCGCTTGACGATCCCCGCGCCCTCGCTGGTGCGCAGACCGAACTCCGGCCCGGGCGCCACCTTCCCGGCGTGGTGGGTCGCCCGGACACCGATCACACCTTCGGCGGGCGAGAAGCACTCGACCGTGATGAGCGGTGTGTTGAGGGTGTCGCCGCGCTCGCGCACCCGGTGAACGGCGGCGTAGGCCGTGAACCGTCCTTCCCCCTCCCGGACGTCTCGCACGTCCGTCGCGTACGAGGCACGCACCCCGTCACGCATCAGCCAGAAGCCGTCGGTGAACTTCATGCGGTCTTCCTCTGCCCGTCCCCCGGCTGTACGGCGGCGGTGAAGGCGAGCCGTGCGAGCCGCAGGGGGCCGCGCAGCCGTACGCGCAGATCGCGCACCCCGGCGGCGGTGAAACGGGAGGTGTGCGAGGTGTAGTCGTACGCGCCGCCGGTGGCCGGGACGGTGACGGTGGTGGCGGTGCTTCCCGAGATGAGGTCGACGGCTCCGGACCCCGCGACCTCGACGGAGACGCCGCAGACCCCGTCGCCGAAGTCGCAGTCGCTGAACAGCAGTTCGCCCGTACCACCCTCGACCGCGCGCACGGCGTCGCCGCTGGTCCTGGTGCGGTCGACGATCTCGGTGCCCATCTGTTCGTCGTACGCGGCTGCCGTCAGGCCGCCCTCACGCACCGGCCGTGCGGCGATCGGGTCACCCTCGATGCCGACGGTCGCCGTGAGCCTGATGTCACTGCTGGAGGCACCCGCGAGTACCTCGTGAGCGCCCGGCGCCACGGCCAGGCGGTCGTGCCGCACGTCCCAGAACGCCAGGTCGGCCAGCGGCAGTCGGAACTCCAGACGGCGTGCTGATCCGGCCCCGAGGTGGATGCGGCGGTGCGCGTCGAGCTGGCGGTGCGGCAGAGCCCGGGTCCCGGCGGCATCGCGGGGTGCCCGGGTGTAGAGCTGGGCCACCTCGTCCGCGGCGACGGGCCCGGTGTTGGTGACGGTGAACGCGACCCGGATCGCATCGCCTTCGCGGGCGGCCACCAGATCGTCGTAGGCGAAGGAGGAGTAGCCCAGGCCGTGCCCGAACGGGTAGAGCGGGGTGCCGTCGAAGTAGAGGTAGGTCTGCCGGGAGCCGATGACGTCGTAGTCGAGCAGGTCGGGGAGGTCGGTGTCCGCGGCGTACCAGGTCTGCGGGAGACGGCCGGCCGGGGAGACGTCGCCCGCGATGATCCGGGCGAGCGCGGTGCCCGCCGCCTGTCCGCCGTGCGCGGCCCACAGCAGTGCGGGCAGCTGGTCGTGGGCGTCGGCGACCGCGTACGGGTAGGCGGAGACCAGGGCGAGGGCGGTGCGCGGGTTGGCGGCCCGTGCCGCGCGCCACAGCCGCTCCTGGTGGGGCGGCAGGGCGAGTGTCGTGCGGTCCTCGGTCTCGCGGCCGTTGATGTGGGGGTCGTTCCCGGCGACGACGATCACGGCGTCGGCCCGCGCGGCGGCGCGGGTTACCGCGTCCTCGCCGCGCTCCAGGAATTCGACGGTGAAGACCTCGGGCTCGTCGGCAACCTTCACGCCGTCGGCGGCGACAGAGACGTACCCACCCGTCCCTTTGTGCTCGATGAGGTACCCGTCCCCGTGGCCGACCAGCGCGAACGTCTCCTGTATGACCCAGCCGCCCGGCTGGTCCGCCGACGCGCGCACGAATCCGTCGTCGGCGACCGAGAGATAGCGGCCGTCGGGGGCGCGCAGGGTCCAGATGCCGCATCCCCAGTCGACGAGGGCGAATTCGGCCGGCTCGGGGCCGCAGGTCAGCGGTGCCAGGTCGGTACGGCCGGTGAGCAGCGCCGGGTCCAGGGCGATCTCGGCGTCCTGGACGCGACCGCCCCCGTCGGAGGCGGCGTCCGGTACGCGCAGCCATCCCGCCGCGCACTTCAGGCGCACCCGGTCCGTGCCTTCGGTGAAGGTGACGCGGTCGGCGCCGAACCGCTCGCGCAGGCCGTCGAGAGGGCTGCTGCGGCGGATGAGGGTTCCGCTGTACCAATCGGTCTTGCACTCGTCGGCGAGGAGCCCGACGACCGCGATGCGGGTGCCTTCGGGCAGCGGGAGCAGTCCGTCGTTCTTCAGCAGGACGACGGACTGCTCGGCGGCCTCTTGGGCGAGCGCGCGGTGTGCGGGGGTGTCGAAGGCGTGGGTGGCGGGGTCCGCGTACGGGCCCTGGCCGGGGTCGAACTCGCCGAGCCGGAAGCGCACCGAAAGTTGCCGGCGCACCGCGGTGTCGATGTCGGACTCGGTCAACAGGCCCTTTTCCAGTGCGCGTTGGATGCGCCCGGTGATGATGCTCGCGTCGGTGCCGTGGTCGGTGAAGCTGTCCACGCCCGCGGCGAGCGCCGCCGCGGTGGCCTCCTCGTGGGTGTCGAAGTACTTCTCGGAGTCGACGAGGTTGCTGGGCGCCCCCGCGTCGGAGCAGACGAGCAGCTCCTGGTCGGTCCAGGTGCGCAGATGTTCGCGCAGGTACGGCGAGACGTGGTTCGGGCGGCCGTTGACCAGGTTGTAGGCGGGCATCACCCCGGCCACCGCGCCCGCCTCGACGGCGGCCTTGAACGCCCGCAGGTCGTACTCGTGCAGGACGCGGGGTCGCACGGAGGAGGAGGACGTGTCGCGCAGCGTCTCGTTGTTGTGGGCCAGCCAGTGCTTGAGCACGGGGGCGGTGCGCCAGTGGTGCGGATCGTCGCCCCGCAGGCCGCGGGTGTAGGCGACGGCGATCGCGGAGGTGAGGCGGGGGTCCTCCGAGTAGCCCTCCTCGTTCCTGCCCCACAGCGGGTGGCGGAGCAGGTTCACCGTCGGCGCCCAGAGGTTGAGTCCGACGCGGTCGTCCCCGGCGCGCATGGCCCTGGCCTCGGTGGAGACGGCCTCGCCGACCCTGCGCACGAGGTCGTCGTTCCAGGTGGCGCCGAGGCCGACCGCCTGCGGGAAGACGGTGGCGGGGCCCATCCAGGCCACGCCGTGCAGGGCCTCCTGTCCGGTGCGGAACGGGGCGATGCCGAGCCGTTCGACGGCGGGCGTGAACTGGTGCAGGAGCGCGATGCGTTCGCTGACGGTCAGCCGGGACAGCAGGTCGTCCACGCGCTGGTCAAGCGGCAGTTCGGGGTCGCGGAAGGGCGGCGGCTGCGGGACGTGGGGCGGCGGCGGGCTTGCGGTCACGGACGGATCCCCTTGGCGGGCGGCGAGCGGCGGGCACGGAGGAACAACTCATTGTTCGAAGCGCTTCGATGCTCTGCGCCACTGAAGCCCGTGTCAAGGCAGCGAACCTCCAGCACCCCTCAATCCACTGCGACTTGGCGCGAACAGGGAACTCGGCGACCCCTCGGAGGAATTCGGAACCGAGTCTTGTTACGGCTCAAGCCTTCACTTAACCTCGCAGCAACATCGAAGCGCTTCGAATGCCGACCGGCGGTGACCGCCGTGTGTCCGGGCACGCGCCACGAAGGGTTGACGCAATGACGCCGAACTCCCTCTCCGACAGCTCTCGTTCGAGCCGGAGATCTTTCCTCGCCTCATCCGGCCTCGCCGCGCTCGTCGTGGCCGGCGGGGCCCCACTGCTCACGGCCTGCGGGGGCAGCGGGTCGAAGAACGAGGGCACCACGACGGGGAAGAAGCTCAAGGACCTGCTGCCCGCGTACGTCGCGTCGGAGCTGACAGGCCCCGACATCCCCGCCAAGAACGGCTCGGCCGCGGGCTTCACCAAGGCGCTGCCCGCCTCCGAGCTCAAGCAGTCGGTGCCGCGGAAGCTCGGCAAGGGCAGCGAGTTCACCGTCATGGCGCCGATCTGGGGGAACGTGCCCAAGCAGGGCAATCCCTACTGGACGGCGATGGACAAGGCCGCCGGTGTCCGCGTCAGGTGGCAGAACCAGCAGGGCGACACGTACGGCCAGAAGCTGGGCGCGGTGCTCGCCTCCAGTGGTGTCCCGGACGCCGTGGTCGTGCCCGGCTGGGAGCTGACCGGCAAGATACCGAGCGCCATCGCGAACAAGTTCGCCGACCTCGGCCCCTACCTGAGCGGCGACAAGGTCAAGGAGTACCCGAACCTCGCCGCGATCCCCACCGGCGCCTGGCAGCGCTCCATCTTCGCCGGCAAGCTGCGCGGCCTGCCGATGCCCGCCGCCACCACGCTGAACATCGCGCCGTTCTACCGCACCGACCTCTTCGAGAAGGAGGGGCTCGAAGCGCCCACGAGCGCGCAGGAGTTCTACGACCTGTGCAAGGAGCTCAACGCCCCCAAGAGCAAGGTGTGGGCGTGCGGCGACATGACCTGGGCGGCCTGGCACATCTTCGGGGTGCTGCCCGAGAAGCCGTACTACTGGAAGCTCGTCGACGGCAAGCTCGTCAACCGCTACGAGACCGACGAGTACCTGGAAGCCCTGGAGTGGTCGCGCAAGCTGTACTCGGCGGGCTTCGTGCACCCCGACGCGAAGGCCGAGACCGGCAGCATCGGCGACCTGTGCGCGGCGGGCAAGGTCTGGATGTACTGCCAGGACCTGTCCGACTGGTACGGCAAGGCCGCCGTGCAGCGCGTGGACAACAAGAAGTTCCGCATGGAGGCGTTCGACTACTTCGCCGCCGACGGCGGCGCCCCCACGCTGTACGCGCGTCCGCCGGCCGACATCTGGACGTTCATCAGCGAGAAGGCCGACGAGAAGACCGTCCGCGACATTCTCGCCCTCGCCAACTTCACGGCCGCTCCCTACGGCTCCAAGGAGCAGCGCCTTCGCATGTACGGCGTCGAGGGCGTCCACCACACGTTCAAGGACGGCGTCCTCACCAAGAACGGCAAGGGCAACAACGAGGTCTTCTCGACGTACGAGTACCTCGCCTCGCCCGCGCCGTTCGTCGCCTACCCCGATCTGCCGGACGTCACCGAGGGCATGGTCGAGTGGCAGCAGCGCCAGGGCGCGCACACGAAGAAGCCGCTCTTCCACGGCATGCAGATCATCGAGCCGAACCGGTACACCGAGCTGAACGCCGAGTTCGAGGACCTGGAGAAGGACGTCGTGCGCGGCCGCAAGAAGGTCGGCGACATGCAGCAGGCGGCAGCGGACTGGAAGTCGGGCGGCGGCGACAAGCTGCGCGACTGGTACAAGAAGCTGCTTGACGAGACCGGCGACGCGGCGTCCTGACATGGCTCAGAGCACGACTCACGCGCGCGAGACCACCACCACCGAGCAGGCACGGGCCGAGCCCGCCGCCGGAGCCGCGCCCCCCGCGAAGAAGGCACCCGCCCGCGTCCCGCTGCGCCACCGGCTGCGCCGTGACCGCGTCCTGCTCCTGATGGTGCTGCCCGCGCTGCTGCTCCTGATCGTCTTCAACTACGTGCCGCTGATCGGCAACGTCGTCGCCTTCCAGGACTACGACCCCTACATCGCCGACAACGCGTTCCAGGCGATGACGCAGAGCCCCTGGATCGGCATCGAGCACTTCCGGCACATGGTCGAGGACCGGCTGTTCTGGCAGGCGGTCAGGAACACCTTCGCGATCTTCGCGATCCAGCTGACGCTGTTCTTCCCGCTGCCGATCGCGCTCGCGCTGTTCGTCAACAGCTTCGTGCGCCCCCGGGTGCGGGCGGTGGCCCAGGCGATCCTGTACCTGCCGCACTTCTTCTCCTGGGTCCTGGTCATCACGGTCTTCCAGCAGATGTTCGGCGGGGCGGGTCTTGTCGCGCAGGTCCTGCGGGACCACGGGCACGAGGGCTTCGACCTGATGACCGACCCGGCTCTCTTCAAGTTCCTGGTCACCTTCGAGATGGTCTGGAAGGACGCGGGCTGGGGCGTCATCGTCTTCCTCGCGGCCCTCGCCGCCGTCAGCCCCGACCTGTACGAGGCGTCGGCGATGGACGGCGCGAACCGCTGGCGGCGCATGTGGCACATCCAGCTGCCCGCACTGCGCCCGGTGGTGGCCCTGCTGCTCGTGCTCCAGGTCGGCAACGCGCTCACCGTCGGCTTCGAGCAGATCCTGCTCCAGCGCACCGCCGTGGGTCCCACGGCCTCCGAGGTCCTCGACACCTATGTGTGGAACACCGGCCTGGACAACGGCAACTTCGGTTACGGCGCCGCCATCGGCATCGTCAAGGGCGTCTTCGGCCTCCTGATGGTGCTCGGCGCCAACAAGGCCGCCCACCTCATGGGCGAGCAGGGGGTCTACAAGCGATGAGCGTGCTGAACTTCGGCATCAAGCCGGGCAGCAGGTCGGGTCTGCGCCCGGTGTGGGAGGAGCCCCCGACGCGGGCAGGACTCGCCACCAAGGGCGTGACGCTGGCCCTGGTCTGCCTGGCGGTCCTCTTCCCGGTGTGGGTGGTGGTCGTCACCAGCCTCTCCTCGGTCAGGACGATCACCGAGACGGGCGGCCTCGTGGTGATCCCGCGCGGGGTCACCTTCGTCCACTACCAGGAGCTGCTCGGGGGCGGCCAGGTGTCGCGGGCGGCACTGGTCAGCGTGGCCGTCACGGTCACCGGAACGCTGTTCAGCATGGTGGTGTCCGTCCTGTGCGCGTACGGCCTCTCGCGCCCCGGGTCGGTCCTGCACCGCCCCATCCTGCTCGTCATCGTCGCCACGATGTTCTTCGGCGCCGGGCTCATCCCCACGTATCTGGTGGTGCAGGGCCTCGGCCTCACGGACACCTATCTGTCGCTCATCCTGCCGAGCGCCCTGAACGTCTTCAACATCCTCGTCCTGCGTGCGTTCTTCATGGGCACGGCACAGGAGCTGATCGAGAGCGCCCGCATCGACGGGGCCGGGGACCTGCGCATCCTGTGGCGGATCGTGATGCCGCTCTCCCGCGCGGTGATCGCGGTCATCACCCTCTTCTACGCGGTGGGCTACTGGAGCGCGTGGTTCAACGCGTCGATCTATCTCAGCGACCCGGACATGATGCCGCTGCAGAACGTCATGCAGCAGCTGGTCATCAAGCAGCAGAAGCCGACGGGCCTGGCCCAGGCCATCAACACCGGGCATCTGTCGCCGCTCGCCATCCAGATGGCCGTGATGGTCCTGGCGCTCCTGCCGGTCGCCGTGCTCTCACCGTTCGTGCAGCGGCATTTCAAGCAGGGCATGCTCACCGGCGCAGTGAAGGGCTGACCCGTCCGATGCCTTCCCTGGACGACACCACCCGCGGCCGCATCCTGTTCGGCGGCGACTACAACCCCGAGCAGTGGCCCGAGGAGGTCTGGCGCGACGACGTACGGCTGATGCGCGAGGCCTCGGTCAACTCCGTCACGCTCGGCGTCTTCTCCTGGGCCAGGATCGAACCCCGGCCGGGCGCACGGGACTTCGGCTGGCTCGACCGGCTGATGGATCTGCTGCACGAGAACGGCATCGGCGTCGTCCTGGCGACGCCCACCTCCGCTCCCCCGCCGTGGCTGGGCCGCCTGCACCCCGAGACCCTGCCACGGGACGAGAACGGGCAGATCGAGTGGTGGGGCTCGCGCCAGCACTTCGCGCACTCCAGCGCCGTCTACCGCCGTTTCGCCGCCGCGATCACCGAGGACCTGGCGGCCCGGTACGCGCACCACCCCGCGCTCACGATGTGGCACATCAACAACGAGTACTGCACCTACGACTGGGGCGACGAGGCGGCGGACGCGTTCCGCCGCTGGCTCCTGGCGAAGCATCCCTCGCTGGACGCCCTCAACTCGGCCTGGGGCACCGCCTTCTGGGGGCAGGGCTACGACAGCTGGGCGGAGATCCTGCCGCCCCGCCGTGCCCACTACCTGAAGAATCCCGCCCAGGTCCTGGACTTCAAGCGCTTCACGTCCGACGCCCTGCTCGAATGCTTCCGCGCCGAGCGCGACATCGTCACCGCGCACACCCCGCACCTGCCGGTCACCACCAACTTCATGCCGCTGTGGTCGGGGCAGGACGCGTGGACGTGGGCCGCGCAGGAGGACGTCGTCTCCGTCGACATCTACCCCGACCCGCGCGATCCGCTCGGCGCGCAACACGGCGCCCTCGTACAGGACATGACGCGTTCTCAGGCGGGCGGCGGTCCGTGGATGCTGATGGAGCAGGCGGCAGGCCCCGTCAACTGGCGCGGGGTGAACCACCCCAAGCCGCGCGGCCTGAACCGCCTGTGGACCTGGCAGGCGGTGGCCCGCGGCGCGGACGCCGCCTGCTACTTCCAATGGCGCCAGTCCCGGCAGGGCGCGGAGAAGTTCCACTCCGGGATGGTGAGCCACGCGGGCGAGGACGGCCGCACCTTCCAGGAGATCAAGGAGCTTGGCGCCGAACTCGCCGCCGTGGGACCCGAGATCGCGGGCACCCGCGTCACGGCCGATGTGGCCGTTCTGCACGACTGGAACTCCTGGTGGGCGAGCCAGCAGGACGGCCGGCCCTCGTCCCTGGTCGACTACCCGGAGGTCCTTGGCGCCTGGCACCGCGCGCTGTGGGAGGCCAACACCCCCGTCGACTTCGCCCACCCCGAGCACGACCTGACCGCGTACCGCCTGGTCGTCGTCCCGCATCTCTATCTCCTCACCGACACGGCGATCGACAACCTCCTGATCTACGTACGCGACGGCGGCACCCTCGTCTGCGGCTTCCTGACCGGCGTCGCCGACGCGGACGACCGGGTGCGGCCCGGCGGCATGGACGCCCGCCTGCGTGCCCTGTTCGGCATCCGCACCGTGCACGAGTGGTGGCCGCTGGAAGACGGGGAGCGCGTGGACTGCGGCGAATTCACCGGCACCCTCTGGTCCGAGGAACTCCTCGCCGACGAGGGCGCCGAGACGGTCTGCGCCTACCGGGGCGGTGAGCTCGACGGGCTACCGGCGGTGCTTCGCCGCGACCGCGCCTGGTACCTGTCCACGCTTCCCGAGCCCGGGGCCCTGCGCGACCTGCTCGCGCGCGTGGCCGCCGAAGCAGGCGTACGGCCTCTGCTCGCAGGCCTCCCCCGCGGAGTGGAGGCCGTACGCCGCGGCGATCTCCTGTTCCTCCTGCACCACGGCCGGGAGCCGGTGACCGTGCCCGTACCGGGCCGGCACCTCGATCTGCTGACCGGCAGGAAGGCCGAGGACACGATCTCCCTCGGCCGCCACGGCGTGGCCGTCCTGCGCCGCGCCGACGACGACCGCGGGCCCGCCCCGGACCCGCGGCACTCCTCGCCCCACCCTGGAGACGACACATGACACGACACCCCCGCCACGCCCTCACCCGACTGCTGCTCGCCCCCGCGCTGGCGGCGGGCGCGACCTTAGGGCTCGCATCCGCCCCCGCCCAGGCAGCCGTCTGGAGCTCCTGCGACCAGTGGGGCAACACCAGCCTGAACGGCTACACCCTCTACAACAACATCTGGGGCTCGGGCGCGGGCAACCAGTGCATATCGGCGGACTCCGGCACCAAGTGGAGCGTGCGCGCCGACCACCCCAACACGAGCGGCATCAAGTCCTACCCCAACTCCAAGAAGGTCATCGGCAAGCCGGTCGACTCGCTGTCCTCGCTGAAGAGTTCGTACAACGTCAAGGTCCCGTCGGCCGGTGACTACAACTCCTCGTACGACATCTGGGACACCGACTACGACTACGAGATCATGCTCTGGGTCAACTACAACGGAAACGTCGGCCCCCTCGGCACCGCCCAGGGCACGGTGAGCCTGGGCGGTCACACCTGGGCGGTCTACAAGGGCAGCAACGGCGCCAACGAGGTCTTCTCGTTCCTGCGCACCTCCGACTCCTCGTCCGGGACCGTCGACATCCTGCCGATCCTCAAGTGGATCAAGAACACCAAGGGCTGGATGGGCAACGAGACCATCGGCGACGTGCAGTTCGGCTACGAGATCAGCGGCTCGGCCGGCGGCCTGGACTTCACCACCAACTCCCTTACGGTGTCCGGGAGCTAGCCGGGCAGCTTGTCGCCGACCAGGGCGAGGTTCTGGATGGCGGCGAGGCCGAAGAGCGCGGTCTCGTTGGTGTTGATCCGCAGATTCTCGTAGCCGGGCTCCAGGACCGCCGGGCCCTCCAGGTCGGTCTTGCCCCAGCTCATCGCCTTCGTATAGCCGTCGCTTTCGTGGAACTTCTGCCAGGCGCGTGCCGCGAGCTTCTCGTCCTTGGACCGGGCGGCAGCGTACGCGTCCTGGCGGGAGTGCCCCTGGAAGAGCAGCAGACTGCCGAAGTCCGTGCCGTAGCGCTCCTTCTGCTCGGCCTTGGTGGCGTTGAAGTAGCGGCAGTAGTCCAGCCACGCCTCCTTGAACTCCGGCTCGTCCACGAGGTCGATGAGCTCGGCGCACATCTCGACCAGGCCGAACATCGCCGAGAGGTGGGAGACGCTCACGACGGGCTCGGCGGCCACCGCGAACTTCCCGGTGTCGAGGTCGTAGAGGCCGCTGCCCTGGACGAAGCCGTTGGGCTGGGCGCCGATGGTCGCCATGGTGGAGCGCAGGCGCGCCTCCGCCTTCGCCGCCTTGGGGCCGCCGCGTTCCCACTCGGTGAGCCAGGCCGCCGCGAGGCCGCTCCAGTCGGTGCCGAAGCCGATGGACAGGGCGTTGCGGTCGGGTTCGTAGGGCTCGGTGCGGATCTTGCGCAGCGGGTCGAGGACGAGGAAGGTCTCGTCGGAGTCGACCAGGGCGTGCATGAGGTCGCCGACGCGTTCGTCGGCGGTGAGGAAGTAGTAGGGGCGGCGGTAGACGGCCGTGGAGATCCGCTGCTGCTTCGCGCTGTCCGCGAAGTGCTGCACGCCGTGCCGGGTGCCCAGGCCCGCCCACTTGCCCAGGTGATAGGCGTCGACCTCGCCGGTGTGCCGTGTCATGGCCTCCGCGAACCGGAAGATGTCGGCGCGGCCCGAGCGCAGGTAGGCGTACCAGAGCCACAGGTCGGGCGAGAGCTCGGAGTTGTCCCAGGCGTAGCCGCCGACGTCGTAGCGCCACTGGTGACGGTCCTCGTCGTAGGTGTGCATGATGTCGCCGTAGTCCCAGAAGCCGTACCAGCGGCGCTGCTCGGCCTGGTCCTTGTAGTACGTGAAGAGGAAGTCGAGGTGGTCCTCGATCATCGCCCTCGCGGGGGTCGAGCGGTCGACGGGCGAGAAGAGACCGCCGAAGACGCCGGCCTTCGTCACGTGCTCGGGGGCGGCAGCCAATTGCGGCGGGGTGCGGACGGCGGCGGCCTGGTCGACGAGGGTGGCCGCCGAGGGGGTGGCGGCATTCGCCCAGAACATCAGCTCGCTGGTACGGGCGATGCCGTACGGGGTGCCGAAGCCGGGCTCGTAGTCCTCGTAGGTGATGTTGAGGCCCTCGATCTGCTCGGGGTAGGTGTCCTGCCCCATGCCGTCGTGGTACGTGCGCAGGTCCATCGGCTGCGCCTCGGGCGACCAGAGCCAGAGCGTGACCTCGGCCGTGTCACCGGCGGCGCCCCGGATGTCGAGCTGGGCGGGGTGCTTCTCCCAGAAGTCGCGAAGGCCGAAGGAGAGGCCGCCGCCGACCCCGCCGACGTATCCGAATCCGGTCGCCCGGCCGCCGCCTCCCGCCGTGATCCAGGTGTGCCCCGGCTTGGTGCGCTTGCGCAGGGTGAAGCCGTCCGCCGAGAGCTGGGCGAGGGTGTAGTCGCCCCAGGTCGGGATGTACTGGAGGCGGGTGGTGACCCGCTGGTCCCAGGTCGCCGGGTCCGGCAGCTTCTCGCCCTTTACCTGGGCGGTACGGATCGCGGCGCCGGGGTCACGGCGCAGGCCCGTGATGCCCTTGACCGCCTCGGTCAGGAACCCCTTGCCCTCTCCCGCGATGCGGATGTGCCGGTCGTACGCCGCGTCGCGCATCGGCACACTGAAGCGGACGCCCAGGCCGCGGATGAAGTCCTTCTCCGCGTCGCCGTCGTAGGTGATGGTGTGCACCAGACGGAAGGAGTCGGCGCCCGCGTAGAAGTAGAGGCGCACACTGAAGGGCAGCCAGCTGCGGCTGCCCTTGCGGTGCTTGCCGTCGATACGGACCACGGCGCGCACCGGACCGTCCTGCTCGACCTTCGCGCCGCTGATCTCGCCGTCGAACCGGTCCCACTTGGCGTTGCCGTGGTCGCCGTCGTCGAGGTCGCTCTGCCGGAGGAGTACGAGGCGCCCGTCGGCGGCGATCTTCACGCCGTCGCGGGTGACGGACTCGACGAGCTTCTCGCCGTCCTTGGAGATGACGGTCTTGATGACGCCCGTATCGATGGTGATGGCTCTGCGGGTCTCGGTGACGGTGACCTTCCTGCCCTTGCCGGACCCTGCGGGCGCCCCGGCGCTCAGGCGGAACTTCTCCGTGCCTGCTGCCTCCGGTCCCACCGCGTGCGCCGTCCACTTCACCGAGCCGTCGGGCCAGTGGGCGGTGGTCCAGGTCTGTACGGGGACGTCCTTGCCGTCGGCGGTGGCGAGGGCGAACTTCTGCCCGGCGGGGTGGGCGCCCTTGGGCCAGGGGACGCCGAAGGTGGAGCCGGGCGCGGCGCCGAGCCCGCCCTTCTCCAGCCAGCCGACGGTGACGGGGCCGTCGTCCGCCGCCGCGCGGGGCGCCGCTTCGGCTTCGCTGCGGCCGAGCGCCCAGCTGAACTGCGCGGCGGCACCGGCCACGGCGGCGGCCTTGAGCAGGGACCTGCGGGGAATCGGGGACATGGCGATCCTTTCTTTTTACGTGGGCATGACAGACTGCGATGTGCGTACGGGGGTGCTCGGCTCCGGAATGCGGGCCTCAGGCGGCCGTTCCGCGCCGTTCGACGGCCAGCGCGGCCGCCGCGACCATCCCCAGGGCGGGAGCCGCCAGCGGCAGGGCGAACCAGGCGGACGCAGCGACCACCGCGAAGCCGCAGACGATCACCAGCGAGCCGGCGGGATCGCGCAGCGTGCGGCGCACCGCCCCGGTCAGGAGCGCGCGCCATGACGCGCCGGGGTTCCAGTTCGCGGCCGCCCGCAGCCCCGCGACCACTAGGACGAAGAAGGCGACGACCCCGACCGCGCCGACGAACGTGCCGCCGGGAAGCCCCGCCCGTACGAACGCGATGTCGGCCAGGAGCAGGGCGAGCGCCGCCCATCCCGCGAGGCCCACCAGCCAGCCGCGCCGCGCAGCCGCGCGCAGGTCGGCGGTGAACTCCCGCCACCCGGAGGTCTCATGGGCCAGATGCCGCTTCAGGTGACGGGACCCCGCCGCGAAAGCAGCGGGCAGGGTGACCAGGGGCAGGGCGGCGAGCGCGATCCACACCCCGGTCAGCAGACACTCGGCGAAGGCGCCGAAACGGTCCATGAAGAGGGACCTCTTGACGGATGTCCCGCTCACCCCGCCTCAGCCCTTCAGACCCGACGTGGCCATACCGTCGATCAGATAGCGCTGGAAGGCCAGGAAGAACGCGAGGACGGGCAGCAGCGCGACGAGGGACATGGCGATCATGCCGCCGTAATTGGCCAGGCCCTCCTGGTCGACGAACATCTTCAGACCGAGCGAGACGGTGTACTTCGAGGGGTCGTTGAGATAGATCAGCGGCCCCATGAAGTCGTTCCAGGAGTTGATGAAGGTGAAGATCGCGCTGGTGATGAGGGCGGGCCTGCACAGCGGAAGCACGATCGACCAGTAGATCCGCAGATGCCCGCAGCCGTCGAGCCGCGCCGCCTCGTCGAGTTCCCTGGGCAGGTTCCGCATGAACTGCACCATCAGGAAGACGAAGAAGGCGTCCACCGCGAGGTACTTGCCGAGCAGCAGCGGCGTATAGGTGTTGATCAGGCCCATCTTCTGGAACAGCACGTACTGCGGGATCAGGAGCACGTGGTACGGCAGGAGCAGGGTGCCGATCATCAGGGCGAAGAGCAGATTGCGGCCCGCGAACTTGATCCGTGCGAAGGCGTAGCCCGCGAGGGAGCAGGAGAAGAGCACCCCCACCACCGAACCGAGGGCCAGGAAGAGCGAGTTGGAGAAGAACGTGGAGATGGAGATGTCAGCGATGCCGTCGGCGAGACCGGCGTAGTTGGCGACGATGGGGTCCGTCGGGAACAGGTCGAGGCTTCCGACGATCTCCTCGTTCGGCTTGAACGACCCTCCGATCGCCCAGACCACGGGGTAGAGGACCACGGCCAGGACCGCGAGGGACCCGATGTGCCAGGCCGCCGAACCGGCCCCGCGCCGACGACGGGCGGCGAGTCCCGTGTAGGGACCGCGTGCTGCGCTGCTCAACGGGATGCCTCCTCGTAGTGCACCCAGCGCTTCTGGGACCAGAACAGGACCGCCGTCACCAGGGCCACCGCGAGCAGCAGCATCCAGGCCATGGCAGAGGCGAGGCCCATCCGGCTGTTCTCGAAGCCCTGGACGTAGAGATAACAGGTGTAGACGAGCGAACCGTCCGCCGGGCCGCAGGCGTTGCCGCCCGCGCCGCCGCCGACGATGTAGGCCGAGGCGAAGATCTGGAAGGAGTGGATGGTCTCCAGGAGGACGTTGAAGAAGAGCACCGGGGAGATCATCGGCAGGGTGATGTTCCAGAACCGCCGCCAGGTGCCGGCGCCGTCCACCTCCGCCGCCTCGTAGAGCTCGCGCGGCACCTGCTTCAGACCGGCCAGGAAGATGACCATCGGGGCGCCGAACTGCCAGACGGTGAGCGCGATCAGGCTGTAGATGATCCACTGCGGGTCGCCGGTCCAGCCGCCCACGTCCATGCCGAAGACCGCCCGCTGGGTACGGTCGACGATGGCGTCGTCGGAGAAGATCGCCTTCCAGACGACAGCGATGGAGACGCTGGCGCCGATCAGGGACGGGGCGTAGAACGCGGCCCGGTAGAAGGCCTGTCCGCGTCGCTTCTGGTTGAGGAGCAGCGCCACGCCGAGCGCCGCGGCCAGCTTGAGCGGGGTGCCGACGACGACGTACCAGAGCGTGACCTCCACCGACTTGCGCCAGCGCGGGTCGCCGAACATCTCGGTGAAGTTGTCGAGGCCGATCCACTTGGGGGCGTCGAACAGGTTGTAGTCGGTGAAGGCGAAGTAGAGCGAGGCGACCATGGGGCCCGCGGTGAGCAGCAGGAAGCCCGCGAGCCAGGGCGACATGAAGAGGAGGCCGGCGATGTTCTCGCCCCGCCGTCGCCGCCGCGCGGCCGCGGGGAGGCGGTCGCCGCGCGGCGGCTTCGGCTTCTCGGTGGCGACCGGGGCCGCGGGGGTCCGCAGGGACGTCATCGTGCCGCCCATCAGGTACCGAGCGCGGTCTTGCACTCGGTGAAGAACTGCTTCACCGCTTCGTCCACCGATCGCTCCCCCAGGGCCAGTTCCTCGGCGATGCGCAGGAACGCGGCCTCGCAGACGTCCGCGCCCGCCGGGTGCGGCGTGATGGTCTCCAGGACACCGGCGTCGACCAGCTGTTCCTCGTACGCGGCGATCTCCTTGTTGACCTCGGCGATCACCTTGTCCTTCTCCTCGGCGGGCTTGTACGCCTCGTACTGCGCGGTCGTGGTGGGCACCCCGCGGTCGTATCCCATGATCTTTGCGACCCCGGGGTCGTGCACCATGAAGTCGATGAACTGCGCGACCTCCTTGGGGTGCTGGGTGCGCTTGGAGCCGCTGAGCATCAGCGAACCGAGATACTGGCCCGTCTTCTTGCCGTCGGTGGTGGGCAGCGGCGCGAGGCCGTAGCTGCTCTTGCCCTCGGCGGTGTAGCGGACGGTGAAGTTGTCCCAGGTGAACTCGGAGGCGGCGATCTCGGCGGCGACGGCCGACTTGGGCTTGATCTGGGCGACCTTCTTCGGGTCGGAGTAGATCCCCGACTTCACCCCGGCGTATCCCTTGGTCCACCAGTCCTTGAGGTCGGCCTCGTCGAAGCCGAGAGCGTCCTTGGTGAAGAACGCCTTGCCCTGCTGGCGCAGGTAGGGGTCGTAGAGGTACATGACGCCGTAGAGCCCGCTGTCGCCCGCCCTGCCCTGCTTACGGATCTTCTCCATCGCGGCGTGGAAGTCGTCCCAGGTCCAGCCCATTTCCGGGGTGACCCCGGCCTTCTCGTAGACCGGCTTGTCGATCACCAGGGCCATGGAGTTGCTGCCGACCGGGACGCCGAGCAGTTTGCCGTCGACCTCGCCGAACTTCTCCAGGCCAGCACGGAAGCCGTCCAGGCGCAGGTTCCCCGCCTTGGCCTGCGCGTTCAGGTCGAGCAGCACATTGCGTTGGTCGTACTTGCGCAGGAAGCCGATCGCGTTCTGGAAGACGTCCGGCGGATTGCCGCCGGAGGCCTGGGTGTTGAACTTCTTCCAGAAGTCGAGATAGGGCTGGAAGTCCGTCTTCACCTTGATCTTCGGGTACTTCTTCTCGAAGAGCTCGATGGTGCGGTTGATCCGCTTGGCGCGGTCGTCGGAGCCCCACCACGCGTACCGGATGGTGACGGTGCCGTCCCCCGACCCGCTTCCGCCGCCGCAGCCGGCGGCGGTCAGTCCGAGGGCCGCCAACGAACCGCCGGCCAGTTTCAACAGGCCGCGCCTGTCAACTTCCCCATTCATCGGCACAGTTCGTCCTCCGTCAGTGCGTCAGCACGCGATTGAATCGTTTTAGGCAAGCGCTTGCCGGGACAAGGTAGGGAGCCCGAGTCAGTACGTCAACGGTTCGGACAGGAACTGTCGAAGCGCTTCGAGTCCGATCACGCCGACTCCGAAATCCCGAACGAGTTTTCCTGCGCGAAACGTTGACGCGGGGCTGTCCGCGACCTAACTTCATCGCGTCGTACTTCGTACGTCATATATGAGACGCGATACGCGATGGCCGTCACGATCATGGCCGCACGACGACTGCACGCATGATGTCTGCACGACGGCCACACGACGGCTGCACGACGACTGAGAGCATCGATGAACTTTGCGCCCCACCCCATCCCCTCGCGCACGCAGTACGTGCTCGAGGCGGTCAAGCACCGCATCCTCACCGGGCAGTTGGCTCCGGGCCAGCCACTCGTGGAGACCGAACTGGCCGCCCAGTTCGCCGTCTCCAAGACGCCCGTGCGGGAAGCGCTGAAGACGCTCGCCGGGACCGGGCTCGTCGTCATGAGCCAGTACAAGGGCGCCACCGTGCGCACGGTGGACGCGGCGATGGCGCAGGAGGTCTACGACGTACGCCTGCTGCTCGAACCGGAGGCACTGCGGCGCACCGTCCGCTCCGGCGCGCTCCTGGAGGAGGCGCGCGACGCCCTGGAGCGGGCCGACACCGCGTCGGACGCGGCCGAACGCTCGCTGGCCAACCGCGAGTTCCACCGCGCGCTCTACGTCCCGTGCGGCAACCCGCTGCTCTCCCGGATGCTCGACGACGTGCGCGACCAGGCAGCCCTGGTCTCCGCCGTCGCCTGGGCCGCCCTGCCGTCCTGGGAGCGGGAGGCGGCCGAACACCGGGAGATCCTGCGCCTCGCGCTCGCCGGTGAGGCCGACGCGGCGGCGCGCGGGCTCCACGACCACATCGCCTCGTTCGTGCAGCGGGCGTTCCCGGAGGGGGATCTTTCATGACCGCGCCTTTCGACAACTCCCGCTTCGCCGCCCTGCGTGCCGCGCTCGCCGACGTCGTCGCGATCCCGGTGACCCCGTTCGCCGACGACGGTTCCGTGGACCGGGACACCTACCGCACCCTGGTGCGCCGCCTCACCGACGGCGGCGTGCACACCCTCACGCCGAACGGCAACACCGGCGAGTTCTACGCCCTGGACCCCGACGAGCGCCGCCTGGTCACCGAGTTGACCATGGAGGAGGCAGGCCGCAGCGGGGCCACCGTGCTCGTCGGCGTCGGCCATGACCTGCCGACCGCGATCGCCGCCGCCCGGCACGCACGGGATTCCGGGGCGCACATGGTGATGGTGCATCAGCCGGTGCATCCGTACGTCTCCCAGGACGGCTGGGTCGACTACCACCGCGCCATCGCCGCCGCCGTGCCCGGGCTCGGCGTCGTCCCGTACATCCGCAATCCCCGTCTCGACGGCCGGCGCCTGGCCGATCTCGGCGAGTTGTGCCCCAATGTGATCGGCGCGAAGTACGCGACGCCGGACGCCGCCGCCTTCGCCGCGTTCGCCAGGGACGCGGGGCTCGAACGCTTCGTATGGGTGGCGGGGCTCGCCGAGCTCTACGCGCCCGCGTACTGGGCCGTGGGCGCGACCGGCTTCACGTCGGGCCTGGTCAACGTCGCGCCCGAGGTGTCCCTGAACATGCTCGAAGCCCTGCGCGCGGGTGACTATCCGGCGGCCATGGAGGTCTGGGAGCGCATCCGCCGCTTCGAGGAGCTGCGCGCCGCCGACAGTTCCGCGGACAACGTCACCGTCGTCAAGGAGGCCCTGGCCGCGCTGGGTCTGTGCCGCCGCGAGGTGCGCCCGCCGAGCCGTGTCCTGCCCGTCGAGCGGCGGGACGAGATAGCGGCGCTGGTGAAGGCGTGGGCGATATGAAGGCGCCCGAGGAACTGCGCAGCCACCAGTGGTACGGCACGGACGGGCTGCGGTCCTTCAGCCACCGGGCGCGCACCCGGCAGCTGGGGTATCTGCCCGAGGAGCATCTGGGCAAGCCCGTCATCGCGATCCTCAACACCTGGTCGGACATCAACCCGTGCCACGTCCATCTGCGTGATCGCGCGCAGGCGGTCAAGCGCGGGGTGTGGCAGGCGGGCGGCTTCCCCCTCGAATTCCCCGTCTCCACGCTCTCGGAGACCTTCCAGAAGCCGACCCCGATGCTCTACCGCAATCTCCTGTCCATGGAGACCGAGGAGCTGCTCAGGTCGTATCCGGTGGACGGTGCCGTACTGCTCGGCGGCTGCGACAAGACGACGCCCGCCCTGCTGATGGGCGCCGCGAGCGCCGACCTGCCGACCGTGTTCGTGCCGGCCGGGCCGATGCTGCCCGGGCACTGGCGCAACGAGGTCCTGGGCTCCGGCACCGACATGTGGAAGTACTGGGACGACAAGCGCGCAGGCCTCATCGGCGACTGCGAGCTGGCCGAGCTGGAGAGCGGTCTGGCCCGCTCCCCCGGCCACTGCATGACCATGGGGACGGCCTCCACGCTGACCGCCGCGGCCGAAGCGCTCGGCGTGACGCTGCCCGGCGCCTCCTCCATCCCCGCGGTGGACTCCGGGCACGACCGGATGGCGGCCGCGTCCGGGCTGCGGATCGTCGACCTCGTGCGCCAGGACCTGAAGCTGTCGAAGCTGCTCACCGCGGAGGCATACGAGGACGCGGTCGCCACCGTCCTCGCGCTCGGCGGCTCCACCAACGCCGTGATCCACCTGATCGCGATGGCGGGCCGCAGCGGCATACGACTCACGCTCGACGACTTCGACCGGATCGCGCGGACCGTGCCGGTCCTGGCCAACCTGCGGCCCGGCGGGCAGTACCTCATGGAGGACTTCCACTTCGCGGGCGGACTCCCGGCGTTCCTGGCCCAGTTGACCGACGTGCTCCACCTGGACCGGCCCACCGTCGCGCACGACACGCTGCGCGAACAGCTCGCGTCCGCCGTCGTGCACAACCCCGAGGTCATCCGCCCCCGCGAGAAGCCGCTGGCCGACGAGGGCGGTGTGGCGGTCCTGCGCGGCAACATCTGCCCGGACGGCGCCGTCATCAAGCACATCGCCGCCGAGCCGCACCTGCTGCGGCACACCGGCCCCGCGGTCGTCTTCGACGACTACCGGCACATGCAGCGCACCATCAACGACCCGGCGCTCGGCATCACCGCGGAGCACGTCCTCGTGCTGCGCAACTCCGGCCCCCTGGGCGGTCCCGGCATGCCCGAGTACGGCATGCTCCCGATCCCCGACCACCTGCTCAAGCAGGGGGTGCGCGACATGGTGCGGCTCTCCGACGCGCGGATGAGCGGCACCTCGTACGGCACGTGTGTGCTGCACATCGCGCCCGAGTCGTACGTGGGCGGACCGCTCGCCCTGGTCCGTACGGGAGACCTGATCACCCTGGACGTCGAGGCGCGCTCGCTCCATCTCGACGTGTCCGACGAGGAGTTGGAGCGGCGCCGCGAGGCCTGGACACCGCCGCCCGCCCGCTACGGGCGCGGCTACGGCGCGCTCTACAGCGAGCAGATCACGCAGGCCGACACCGGCTGCGACTTCGCGTTCCTGGCCCGCGAGGGCGAGGTCCCCGACCCGTACGCGGGCTGAGCCGAGCACCCCCGCCGCACCTCTGCACGAGCTTTCTGTACGCGCTTTCTGTACGCGCACTTTTTGTACGAGATTTCGAACAACGTCTGCGAAGCGCTTCATCTCGCCGACTGTGTGCCGCCCATGAGAACGGAGAAGCAGACATGGCCTCAGCTGTGGCGAAATCGCCACCGCAGCCACCGCCCCGGCGCCGCACGCCGGGTGCGCACCGGCGCCGAACGGGAGCGACCCCGCGCCGCCTCCCGTATCTGCTGATCGCGCCGGCCGGACTCCTGATGGTGGGCTTCATCGCCTACCCGGTCATCAGCGTCTTCTACTACAGCCTGCGCCACTACAACCCCACCAAGCCCTGGCGTGACGGCTTCGCGGGCTTCGACAACTTCGTCACCGCGTTCACCGACGACCCGCAGTTCTGGCAGACGCTCGGCTTCAGCCTCCAGTGGGTGGCCGTCGAGGTCGTCCTGCAGCTGCTCCTGGGCCTGGGTCTCGCGCTGATCGTCAACCAGACCTTCATCGGCCGGGCGATGGCCCGTGCCCTGGTCTTCTCGCCGTGGGCCGTCTCCGGCGTGCTCACCTCGACGATCTGGCTGCTGATCTTCAACTCGCAGACGGGCATCACCCGTTACCTCGCGGACATGGGGATCGGCTCGTACGGAACGTCCTGGCTCTCGGACACCGGCACCGTCTTCCCGGCCGTCGTCGTGGCCGAACTCTGGCGCGGTGTGCCCTTCTTCGCGATCCTCATCCTCGCCGACCTGCAGTCCGTCTCGAAGGACCTGTACGAGGCGGCGGAGGTCGACGGCGCCAGCCGCTTCCGGCAGTTCTTCCACATCACGCTGCCGCACCTGAAGGACGCGATCATCCTCTCCACGCTGCTCCGCGCGGTCTGGGAGTTCAACAACGTCGACCTGCTCTACACCCTCACCGGCGGCGGACCCGCCGGTGAGACGACCACCCTGCCGCTGCGCATCGCGTCCATCGCCGTCGACTCGCACGACTTCGGCTACGCCTCCGCGCTGACGTCGATCGCGTTCGTGATCCTCCTCTTCTGCTCGATGGTCTATCTGCGGCTGAGCAAGTTCGGAGGGCAGGACAAGTGAGCACCACACAGCACCTGAACAGGGCAGCCGACACCGCGGAACCCACCGAGCCCGCGAGGCCGCTCACCGGCGGCCCGCGCACCCCCAAGCGGCGCCCCTGGGACGAGGCCCCCCGCTGGCAGATCTATCTCCCGCTCGGCCTCTATCTCCTGTTCACCCTCATCCCCTTCTACTGGATGCTGCTCTTCGCGATCCGCCCGGCGGGCTCGACCTCGCTGCTGCCCTGGCCGATCACCTTCGAGCACTTCGACAAGGTGTGGACCGAGCGCAGCTTCGCGCTCTTCTTCCAGAACAGCCTCATCGTCGGCCTCCTGTCGATGCTGATGACGACGCTCGTCGCCCTGGCCGGCGGCTACGCCCTGGCCCGCTTCGATTTCAAGATCAAGCGCGGCTTCATGCTGGCGCTGCTCTGCTCGCAGTTCATCCCCGGCGCGCTGATGCTGGTGCCGCTCTTCCAGATCTTCGCCAACCTCCAGATGATCAACTCCCTCGGCAGCGTCATCATCGCCGAGGCCGTCTTCCAGCTGCCGCTCTCGATGATCCTGATCAGCGGGTTCATCAAGAACGTGCCGTACTCCCTGGAGGAGGCCGCCTGGGTCGACGGCTGCGGACGCTTCCGCGCCTTCTGCGCCGTCGTCCTGCCTCTCCTGCGGCCGGGTCTGATCGCGGTCGGCTCCTTCGCCTTCGTGCACAGCTGGAACCACTTCCTGTTCGCCCTGATGTTCCTCTCCAACCAGGACAAGCAGACGATCCCGGTCGGCCTCGCCACCCTGATGGGCGCCGACAGCGTCGACCTCGGGGCGCTCGCCGCGGGCGGCGTCATCGCCGCCCTGCCCGTCGTGATCGTCTTCGCCTTCATCCAGAAGTGGCTGGTCACCGGGTTCAGCGCCGGGGCGGTGAAGGGATGAGCGGCCGGGCTTCCCAGCCGGCCGCCGCGGCGCACCGCACCCCGCTGCCGCTCGTCCTGGCCGGTGCGCGCGGACACGGCCGCTGGCACCTGGAGAACATCCGGCGACTCCAACAGGCCGGTCTCGTACGGCTCGTGGGAATCTGCGAGCTCGATCCGCTGACCGGCGCCGAGCTCGAAGGCCTGGGTGAGCCCGCGCAGTCAGCGGACTTCGCCGGTCTGCTCGACGCCACCGGGGCCGCCGTCGCCGTCATCTGCACGCCCATCCCGACCCACGCGGACCTGGCCCTCGCCGCCGCCGCGCGCGGCGTGCACCTGCTCCTGGAGAAGCCGCCCGCCCCTTCGTACGCCGACTTCGAGCGGATCACCGACGCGGTGGACGCCGCGGGCGTGGTCTGCCAGGTCGGCTTCCAGTCGCTCGGCTCGCACGCCGTGCCCGCCGTCCGCGCCCTGATCGCCGACGGAGCCATCGGTGAGCCGACGGGTGTCGGCGCGGCGGGTGCCTGGGCGCGTGACGAGGCGTACTACCGGCGCGCGCCCTGGGCGGGGCGGCGCCGGATGGGCGGCGCGGACGTCGTGGACGGGGTCCTGACCAACCCCCTCGCCCACGCCGTGGCCACCGCGCTGGCCGTCGCCGGGGCCGGCCGGGCCGAGGACGTCACGCGGGTGGACACGGAGCTGTTCCGCGCCAACGCCATCGAGTCCGACGACACCTCGTTCGTGGGGATCACCACCGCGGGCGGCGGCCGCGTCGGTGTCGCCGCGACCCTCTGCGCCGAGCGGCCCGACGAGCCGTACGTCATCGCGCACGGCACCCGGGGCCGCATCACCTTCTGGTACAAGCAGGACCGGGTGCTCGTGCAGCGCGCGGGTCACGGACCCGAGGAGGTCCTTCACGGGCGGACGGACCTCCTCGAAAACCTCGTCGACCATCTCGCGGGCCGCGCCGGGCTGCTGGTTCCGCCCGCGTCGACGGGCGCCTTCATGAAGGTCGTCGAGGCGGTACGCACGGCACCCGAACCGCGCGCCCTGCCGGCCGAGGCCTGGCGCGTCCTGCCCACCGAGCAGGAGGGCGTACGGCGACGGGTCGTGCACGGCATCGACGGGCTCGTCGCGGCGAGCGCCGACACGCTGTGCGGCTACGCGGAGCTCGGCGCGTTCTGGGCCCTGCCCGACCAGCCGCCCGCGCCCGTGTCCGGCTCCCAGATCCCCGCCACCGAGCCCGCCACCTCTCGCTCCCCCACCGCCGAGACCCCACCGAGGTGAGAACGCCATGAACAGAACCGCGACCGACACCGCGCTCATGCTGCGCTGCTCGGGCCGCCCCGTCGGCCGGTACGTCATCCACCCCTCGGCCGCACCGCGGCTCGCGCCCCGCCCCTATCTCCACCCCGTGCGCACCTTCGGCGGCCTCGCCGTCACCGAGTCGGGCCCGGCCGACCACCCGCACCACCTCGGCGTCGGCGTCGCCGTGCCCGACGCGGCGGGCCGCAACTTCTGGGGCGGGCGCACCTACGTACGCGACCAGGGCCCGACCGAACTCGACAACCACGGCGAACAGCGCCACCTGGAGTTCAAGCTGCGCGACCCGGACGGCTTCGTCGAGGAGGTCGGCTGGCTCGACGGGGAGTGCGAGCTGCTGCGCGAGCGGCGCACCGTCGCCGTCACGCCCCTCACCCCGTCCGCCTGGGCCCTCGACTTCACGTTCTCCCTCACCAACCCCGCAGACACGGAGATCTCGATCGGCAGCCCCGCCACCAACGGCCGCCCCGGCGCCGCCTACGGAGGCTTCTTCTGGCGCGCCCCCAAAGAGACGCGGGCACCCGAGGTGTTCACCGCGGACGCCGACGGGGAGGCCGCCGTCCACGGCTCCACCGCCGACTGGCTGGCGCTCGCCGGCCAGGGCTGGACCCTCGTCTTCGCCGGGGCGACGCCCGGCACACGACGCGACCCGTGGTTCGTGCGCACCGCGGAGTATCCGGGCGTCGGCTCCTCGCTCGCGCACACCCGGCGCCTGCCGATCGGCCCCGGCGAGACCGTCGTACGCCGTGTCATCACCGTCGTCTCCGACGGCCGGCCGGGCCGTGCCGAGTGCGCGGGGCTCGTCCGCAAGGCGGTGACCGCGTGAACGCCCTCCCCGGTCGCCGCACCGGCGACCTCGGTGACGGGACCTATCGCAATCCCGTCCTGGCCGCCGACTGGTCCGACCCCGACGTCGTCCGCGTCGGCGACGACTTCTACCTCACCGCGTCCAGCTTCGGGCGCGCGCCGGGCCTGCCGCTCCTGCACTCCCGCGACCTGGTGAACTGGACCCTGATCGGGCACGCCCTCGATCGCCTGGAACCCGCGGAGGCGTTCGCATCGCCGCGGCACGACTGCGGGGTGTGGGCGCCGTCGATCCGGCACCACGACGGCCGGTTCTGGATCTTCTGGGGCGACCCCGACCACGGCGTGTACCAGGTCAACTCCCCCGACATCCGCGGCCCTTGGAGCAGCCCGCACCTCGTCAAGGCGGGCAAGGGGCTCATCGACGCCTGCCCGCTGTGGGACGAGGAGCGCGGCGAGGCCTATCTGGTGCACGCCTGGGCCAAGTCGCGCTCCGGCGTCAAGAACCGGCTCACCGGTCACCGCATGAGCCCCGACGGCCGTGAACTCCTGGACGAGGGGCAGGTGTTGATCGACGCCGACCTGATTCCCGGCTGGTTCACCCTGGAGGGGCCCAAGCTGTATCTCCACGACGGCTGGTTCTGGATCCTCGCCCCCGCCGGCGGCGTGGAGACCGGCTGGCAGGGCGCCTTCCGTTCACGGACCTTCCAGGGCCCTTACGAGCAGCGGATCATCCTGGAGCAGGGCGGCACCGACATCAACGGCCCCCACCAGGGCGGCTGGGTGCGCACCCCGGCCGGCGAGGACTGGTTCCTGCACTTCCAGCAGCGCGGGGCCTATGGCCGTGTCGTCCACCTCCAGCCACTGAGCCTGGACACGGACGGCTGGCCGGTGATCGGGGACGACGGCGCCCCCGTCGCCGTACACAAGAAGCCGGACCTGCCCGCGCAGCCCGCCTCGGCGCCCGCCACCGACGACGACTTCCCCGGCGGGCGGCACGGCCGCCAGTGGCAGTGGTCCGCCAACCCCCGTGACGGCTGGGCGACCTCGCACGGCGCGGACGGTCTGCGCCTGGCCTGCGTACGGTCCGCCGACGCCCACGACCTGCGCCGCCTGCCGCACGTCCTGACCCAGCGCCTGCCGCTCACGCCGTGCACCGTCGAGGTCGGTCTGCGCCTCGACGCCACGGCGGCCGACGCCAGGGCCGGGCTCGCCGTGCTCGGCGACGCCTTCAACTGGATCGGCCTCGAACGCGACGGCGACGGGACGGTCCGCCTCGTCCACCGGTTCGCCGAGTCCGTCGCCGAACGGGAGCGCGACGCCGGGCATCCGCGCCCCGCTCCCGACGGCACCGCACGCCTGCGGATCGACATCACGGACGGCGCGCGCTGCCGCTTCTCGGCCGACACCGGCGACGGCTTCCGGGCGTCGGGCCCGGTCTTCGCCGCGTCGCCGTGGCGCTGGGTGGGCGCCCTGCTCGGCCTGTTCGCCACGGCACCGGCAGGACGGAACGGGGCCGGGACAGCCCTGTTCACGCACTTCCGCATCACCACCGCCGACTGACCCTGCCCGTAAGCCTGTTGGGAGCCGCAATGGAGCAGCACCTGCACAGCACCGGACGCCTGGGGGCCCGCGCCCTCGCGGCGGTCGCCGCGCTGGCCCTCGTCCTCGGTCTGACGACCCTGCACGATCCGGCGCGCGCCGACGCGGCCCCGGCCCACGGCCGCGTCTCCGGCACCCCGCACGGCTTCGCCTCACTGGCCGGGGGCACCACAGGGGGCGCGGGCGGCAAGGTCGTCACCGTCACCGACCAGGCATCGCTCGCCAAGTACGCGGGCGCCGAGGAGCCCTACGTCATCCGCGTGAAGGGCACGGTGGCCGTCGAACCGTTCGGCTCGGACATCGTGGTGGCCTCGGACAAGACGATCGTCGGCGTCGGCAGAACCGGCGAGATCGTCCACGGCGAGCTGCATCTGAACCCCGGCACGAGCAACGTCATCATCCGCAACCTGACCATCCGCGACTCGTACGTGGCCGGCGACTGGGACGGCAAGACGCAGGACTTCGACGCGATCCAGCTGGACTCCGTCGACCACGTCTGGATCGACCACAACCGGCTCACGCGCATGGGCGACGGCCTGATCGACCTGCGCAAGGACAGCGAGTACATCACGGTCTCGTACAACCGCTTCGAGAACCACAACAAGGCCTTCGGCATCGGCTGGACCGACCAGGTCAAGACGCAGGTGACCATCGACCACAACTGGTTCAGCGGGACCAAGCAGCGCAATCCCTCCGCCGACAACTGCGCCTACGCACACCTCTACAACAACTACGTGTCGGCGCAGGTCCCCGACGGCGACCCCATGTGGACCTACGGCAACTGGGCGCGCGGCAGGACGAAGATGGTCATCGAGAACAGCTTCTACGAGGACGTCCAGCACCCCTACCAGGCCGATGACACGGCCGAGTTGGTGCAGCGCGGCTCGATCGTGAAGAACACGACGGGACGCCACGACGCGTGGGGGGCGGCCTTCGACCCGCGCGACTTCTACGCCTACGACCTCGATCCGGCTGCCGCCGTCCCCCGCCTGGTGAAGAAGTTCTCCGGGCCGCAGAAGGCGATCGCCCCCTGACCCCACAGCACCTCGCACCACCCGTACAAGCACGCCCGTACAAGCACACCCGTACATCTGGAGAAGAGAGCCGGCCATGAACCTCACGATCCGTGGAAACAGAAGCGGAAACACCAGCGGGAACAGAACCAGAAGCCGTCGCGCGGCAGCCGCCGTCGCGCTCACCGCCGCGTTCGCGCTGACCGCCACCGCCTGTGGCGACGACGGCAGCGGGGCGGGCGGGGACAAGGGCGACGAGGGTTCCGGGAAGGGCGAGATCACCTTCTGGGACAACAACGGCGGTGTCCGTACCGACGTCTGGAAGGAGATCATCAAGGACTTCGAGGCGAAGAACCCGGACATCCACGTCAAGTACGTGCCGATTCCCGCCGAGAGCGTCCAGTCCAAGTACGACACCGCCATCCAGGGCGGCGGGCTGCCCGATGTCGGCGGTGTCGGCGCCGCGATGCTCGCCGGGATCTCCGCGCAGGACGCCCTGGAGCCGCTGGACGACCGGCTGAACGGCAGCTCCCTCGACGGCAAGCTGAACTCGGGCATGGTCAACAGCGTCCGGGCCGCGGGCGGCGGCAACCGGCTCTTCACGGTGCCGACGTCGGCGAGCAACGGCGTCCTCTACTACCGCACCGACCTGTTCAAGGAAGCAGGCCTGGACGCCCCCACCAACTGGGAAAAGTTCTACGAGGCGGCCAAGAAGCTCACCGCCAAGGGCGACAACAAGTTCGGCTACACCATCCGCGGCGGCGAGGGCTCCATCGCCCAGGCCCTCGACGCGGCCTACGGCCAGTCCGGCATCGGATCGTTCTGGGTGGGCGACGAGACCACCGTCAACGACCCGAAGAACGTCGAGGCGCTGAAGAAGTACGTCGCGCTGTACAAGAACAACACCCCCGCGGCCGACGTCAACAACGACTTCAAGAAGATGAACGCCCAGTGGGACACGGGCCAGATCGGCATGCTCAGCCACAATCTCGGCTCCTACACGGATCACGTGAAGGCTCTGGGCGAAGGCAAGTTCCGCGGCCTGCCCAACCCGACGACCGACGCCGGCGTCCGCGTCCAGGTCTCCAATCCGGTCGACGGGCTCGGCCTGTTCAAGTCCAGCAAGAAGAAGGCCGCCGCCTGGAAGTTCATCGAGTTCGCGGCATCGCACGAGTCCAACAGCAAGTGGAACAAGTCGGCCGGTGCCATCCCCGCCAACACCGCGGCGTCCAAGGACGCCTGGGTGAAGGAGGCCGAGCCCACGAAGCTGGCCGCCGCCGCGCTCAACGACGGCTCCCTGAAGGTCGTGCAGCTGCCGTACTACCTGCCCGACTGGAACACCATCAGCAAGGCCGACAACGAGCCGAACTACCAGAAGGTCCTGCTCGGCAAGATGTCCGCGAAGGACTTCCTCGACACGCTCGCCGAGCAGCTCAACAAGGCCCAGGCCGAGTGGAAAGAACAGAACAAGTGACATCGCGCCCCGCGCACGGCGTCGGACGACGCCGTGCGGTCGCGGCCCTCGCGAGCCTTCCGCTCGCGGTGGCCGCGGCCCCGGCGGCGCTCGGCCACGCACGAAGACCGGGTCCCGGAGCTGGTCGCGCGAGCACGCTCTACATCGCCGGGGACTCCACGGCCGCGCAGAAGTACGCGGACGCGGCGCCCGAGACCGGCTGGGGCATGGCCCTGCCCTTCTTCCTCCACGACCGCCGGCAGGTGGTCGCCAACCACGCGGTGAACGGCCGGAGTTCGAAGAGCTTCGCCGACGAGGGCCGCCTCGCCGTGATCCTGGAAGCGATCCGTCCCGGCGACCGCCTCCTCATACAGTTCGCGCACAACGACGAGAAGAGCGCCGACCCGACGCGCTACACCGAGCCCTGGTCCACGTACCAGGAGTACTTGACGCGATACGTCGACGGGGCGCGCTCCCGTGGCGCGCGGCCGCTGTTCGCCACCGCCGTCGAGCGCAGGAAGTTCGGCGCGGACGGCACCGCGCTGCCCACCCACGGCGACTACCCGGCGGCGATGCGGGCGCTCGCCGAAGCGCAGGACGTGCCGCTGCTCGACGTGCAGGCCCTGTCGCTCGCCCTGTGGCAGAAGCTCGGCGCCGAGGAGACCAAGGCGTACTTCAACTGGACCGCCACCGAGCAGGACAACACGCACTTCAATCCGCCGGGCGCGATCGCCGTGGCCCGTCTCGTGGCGGCGGAGCTGCTGCACCGCGGGGTGCTCGCGCCGCGCGACGTGCGGCGTCTGGACGACGCGATACCCGACTCCTGGATCACCTGGCCGGAAGGACCGTGAAAACGTGAAGAAGAGACCGACGAGGACGACGAGCACAGCCGTACGCAGATCTCTCACCCTGCTCGCGGGATGCACCGCGCTGGTCGTGGCCGTCACCGGCGCCCCGGCCTCGGCAGCGGGCACACATGACGTGCTGCCGCGCGGCGACGGCTGGGCGTCCGCCGAGGGCGGGACCACCGGCGGCGCCGGGGCCGATGCCGCGCACACCTACACGGTCACCACCTGGGAGGAACTGCGGGCCGCGCTCGCGGACGACGCGGACGCTCCCCGGATCATCGAGGTCAGGGGCACGCTCGACGCCACGGCGCAGGGCTGCGCCGCCTTCGAGGCCGCTGGCTACGACTTCGAGCGGTACCTCGCCGACTACGACCCCGCGGTGTGGGGCCACGACACGCCGGTCAGCGGCGCGCAGGAGGATCTGCGGGCGGCGTCGGCGACCCGGCAGGCAGCGGCGATCAAGGCGTACGTCCCCGCCGACACGACCATCGTCGGCATCGGCAGGAACGCCGGGATCGTCGGCGGCAGCCTGCAGATCCAGGGCGTGGACAACGTCGTCGTCCGCAACCTGACCCTGGAGAGCCCCCTTGACTGCTTCCCGCAGTGGGATCCCACGGACGGGGACACGGGCGCCTGGAACTCCGAGTACGACAGCATGGTCGTGTACGGCTCGACGCATGTGTGGGTCGATCACAACACGTTCACCGACGGCGAGCACCCGGACAGTTCGCTGCCGTCCTACTACGGCGAGATCTACCAGCAGCACGACGGCGAGCTGGACGTCGTGCGCGGCGCCGACCTGGTCACCGCGTCCTGGAACGTCTTCGCCGACCACGACAAGACCCTGATGATCGGCAACAGCGACAGCGCGGGCGACACGGACCGCGGCAAGCTGCGGGTCACCCTGCATCACAACGTCTTCCGGGACATCGTCGAGCGGGCACCGCGCGTCCGCTTCGGACAGGTCGACACGTACAACAACCACTACGTGGTCCCCGCGGGCGGCTATCAGTACTCCTTCGGCATCGGCCAGGAGTCGCAGCTCGTCGCGCAGAAGAACGCGTTCACGCTCCCGGCCGGGGTCAGCGCCGCGAAGATCCTCAAGAAGTGGAAGGACGCGCCGGTCACCGCCGACGCCAACTACGTCAACGGCAAGCGGGTGGATCTCATCGCCGTCCACAACGCGGAGCTGCCTCAGGAGACCCTGCGGTCGGGCGCGGGCTGGACGCCGGGCCTGCGGACGCGGGTGGACGACCCGCGCAAGCTGCCGAAGCTGCTCGAGCGCGAGGCCGGCGCGGGCAAGCGCCGCTGATCCCCTCCCGTCCCGCATTTCCTGAACCGAGCCGCACAGCGAAGGATCAGCCATGCCCTCGCACCACTCCCCTCCGACACCCCTCAGCCGCCGTACGCTGCTCACCACGGGCGCGGGTGTCGGCGCCGCCCTGGCCCTGGGCGCCACCGTCCCCGCCCGCGCCGCCGGGTCACGCCCCGGCCGCCGGACGCTGTACGTCGATCCGGCCGGCCACGGCGACCACACCACCGTCCAGGCCGCGGTGAGCGCCGCGTCCGGCCCGGGCTTCACCCTGGTCCTCGCCCCTGGCACGTACCGCGAGACGGTGACCGTGCCCGAGGCGAGCGCCGGGCTCACCCTCATCGGCGCGAGCGGCGACCCGCGCGACACGGTCATCGTGTACGACAACGCGGCCGGCACCCCGAAGCCCGACGGGTCCGGCACCTACGGCACCAGCGGCTCGGCCACCACGACCGTGCGCGCCGCCGGTTTCACCGCCCACGCCGTCACGTTCGCCAACGACTGGCTGCGGGCCGACCACCCCGACTACACCGGGACCCAGGCCGTCGCCATCAAGGTGACGGGCGACCGCTCGGCGTTCTTCGGCTGCCGTTTCCTGGGCCACCAGGACACGCTCTACGCCGACACCGCGGACCCGGGTTCCTTCGCCCGCCAGTACTTCGACGACTGCTATGTGGAGGGCGACGTCGACTTCGTCTTCGGGCGGGCCACCGCGGTCTTCGAGCGCTGCCGCTTCCACACACTGACCCGGAGCGACCTGGCGGCGGCGCCGTACGGCTTCGTCTTCGCGCCGTCCACCGCCGTCGCCAATCCGCGCGGCTACCTGGTCACCCGCAGCCGGGTGACGAGCGGCGCCCCGGACGCGTACTACAAGCTGGCCCGCCCCTGGGTCCCCAGCTCGGACACCACGGCCCGCCCCATGCTGACGGTGCGCGAGAGCCACCTCGGGCGCGGCATCGACGCGGTGGCCCCGTACGCGAACATGCGGGACGCCTATCCCTGGCAGGACCAGCGGTTCGCCGAGTACCGCAATACGGGTCCGGGAGCGGCCGTCACCGTGCCGGAGAACCGCCCCCAACTCACGCGCGCACAGGCGACGTCCGCGACGCGCGCCGCCTACCTCACCGACTGGACACCGAAGCGAAAGGACCGCTGAGACGCGCCGTCGCATCCTGGACCGGGGCTGTCACGGCCGCCCCGGTTCAGGACGCGCTGCGGGACACCGCCGCCGCGGATGCGGGGAGCCGCCGCAGCACGAGCCACAGCACCGCCCCCGCCAACTGGCACGCGGCGATGCCCAGCATCATCCCGTCCGCTCCGAGCGTGCCCGCGAACACCCCGGTCAGCGCCGCGCCGCCCGCCGACGCGCCGATCTTCAGGCTGCCGCCGGTGGTGTTGACCTGGCCGAGCCGCTCCGGCGGCGACTCGCGCTGACGGAGCATCAGCGTCGCGGCGAACAGCGGTCCTTCGGCCAGTCCCGCCCCAGCGCAGACCACCCACGCCCAGGGCAGCGACGGCACCACAGCAAGGGCGGCGAGTGACGTGCCGAACCCCAACAGGCCGATGCTCACAACGCGTTCGGCGCGTTCGGGTGTCAGCCGGCGCGAGGAGGCCAGCGCTCCCACGAGCGATCCCAGCGCGAAACAGGCCAGGAGCTGTCCGCCCGCCGCGGCACCCGCGCCGATGTCCTGGCCGAGCAGCACCGCCGCCACCGCGAACCCGCCGTAGCCGAACCAGGCGAACATCGTCGACACGGTGAGGGCCCGCAGCACCCGGTTGGCCCCGAGCACCGAGAACCCGCCCCCCACGACCTGCGCGAGCCCCGTCCGCGTCCGCTCCGCCCCGCCCTGCGGCGGCGGGATCCGCAGCAGGGGCAGGACGAGCAGGCCGAGCACGGCGGCGGCCACGATCACGATGCCGGTGTGTCCCGCACCGGCGAACGCGGCGACCAGCGCGGCGAGGCCGGGCCCCGCGATGGCCGCGACGTTGTAGCTCGACGCCTCCAGGCCGTACGCACGCGAGAGCCGCCGCGCGGGGACGAACCGCGGCAGCAGACCGGTGAGGGCCGCCACGACCGGCTCGACGCAGCCGACCACGGCGGCCACCATCAGCACGAGCACCAGCGGCGAGCGCCCCGCCGACGCCATGAGCAGCGCGGTCGCGACGGCATAGCCGCAGGCCAGCGCGATCACGAGGCGTCGCGGCCGGTCGGTACGGTCGAGGGCGTGGCCGATGACCGGCCCGCTGACGACATACGGCAGCGTCATCGCGGTCTGTACGAAACCGGCGCTCGCCGCGTCCCCCGTGCGCGACTGGACGGTGAGCACCAGCGCGGTCGCCACTCCCTCGGCGGACACCCTGAGCAGCGTGGCGGCCGTCAGATGCAGGCGGAGCAACTCGGTCTCCCTGAGGTCTACTTCATGAAGTAGAGACTCAATCACTCACCGCCGGTGCGAGCGATCTGTTATTCCCGGGGTTCTCCGCCGACAGCCGCTACTGGTAGCTGATGTCCGAGGCGCTGTACTTGCAGTACGTCCCGTCGGGGCCGCTTCCCGTCTCCGTGGGCTCGTCGCCCGAGGAGTTGCCCGTGTAGCGGACGCAGGGCTTGATCTTCTTGCTGCTGTCGCCGTGGATGCGGATCTTGCTCAGGGTCGCCGTGTCGCCGTAGTTGGTGTTGATGCCGGCCAGGGACTTGCCGGGCGCGGTCACGTCCACGTCGCTGATGCTGATCGTGCGCTTGTACTGCTTGGAGCAGTTGCCGCAGGAGCGGACCAGCTTGCCGAAGTCCGAGACCTGGAAGCCGGTGATGTTCAGCTTGCCCGCGCCGTTGAACTGGAGGACCTTGTCGTCGGCACCCTTCGCGCCGCCGCCGGTCACGTTGTAGACCGAGCTGGTCGATGTGCCCTTGAAGCTGGCCGCGTCCTCGCCGACGTCCTCCCACCACACGTTCTGAATGGTGCAGCTGCCCGAACAGTGCACGCCGTCGGCGGCCGGCTTGCCGAGCACGACGTTCTTCAGGACGGCGCCGTCCTTCAGCTTGAAGATCGGGTCCTGGCCCTCTTCCTGGCCGTCGCCGCCGAGGTCTCCGCTGCCGTAGAAGCGCTGGAGTGCGCCGTCGTAGGTGCCGGAGACCTCGATGGTCTTGGTGACGGCCTTACTGCCGGTGGGGGTGGGCCAGTCGGCCGCGGCGGTGGTCGCCGCTCCGGCCGGGGAGAGCAGCATGTTGGCGCCGAGGGTGGCGCCGGTCAGCAGGAGCGCGCCGCCCGCCGCGCCCACGGCGCGGCGGCGGGTGAGGCGGCGCTTGCGGCTCTTGCGCAGTTCGGCTCGTTGCGTGGTCATGGGGACCGCTCTTTCGCTGGGGGGATGACCTTGCGTCTGCTGGTCTCCGCCCGGATGCGGAAGGTTGCCGCCCCGCGGAAAGATTTCTCCCGCGCTCTACGAGGTGCGGGCGAAGTCGCCGCGTACGGCGGCCTTCTGGCCCGACGCGGTCGCCTCCGCCGCGTAGGTGTCCTCGCCCGCGTCCCTGCCGCCCTCGGCGTGGTTGTACTGGCCCGCGAAGACGTGCTCCCCCGCGGGGACGGTCCGGCCCGCCTTCAGCGTCCAGCGGTAGACCAGCTCGCCGTCCTGTTCGCGCACGGAGACGGTGAAGTCCTCGGCGGGCAGGGAGCGCCAGTTGCCCGCGTCGGCGACTCCGCCGGTCTGGGCGACGCGCAGTTCGACGGTGAGCGCGGTGAGGGGCTTCTCCGTCTTGAAGGTGAGGGTGCTCTGCGCCCAGAAGTCGTTGCTCTGCGGGTCGATGGAGCCGTCGCTCCAGAGGTAGCCGTCCTCGACGCCCTTGGCGTCCGGGGCGACGCGCCGCGTGTCGGGCGGGGGTGCGGACTTCTTCGGCGGCCGGTTCGTGTCCCGGTCCTTGTCCTTCCCCGGCGGGCTGTTCGTCGTCTTGCCCGAGGAGTGCGTGGGTTCGGCCGGTGAGCTCGGCTTGGCGTTCTCGTCCTCGGGCACCGACGCGGAGGGGCTCGGCCCGGTCGGGGATTCGGGGGCTGCGGGTGTGCCCACGGTGCGGGGCGGCGGCTCGTCGCCCCGGACGACGGAGGCGACGGCGTAGCCGCCGAGCGCGAAGACCCCGGCGACGGCGGCCGTGGCGCCCGCGATACGCAGCCAGGGGGCGGGCCGTGGCAGCCTGCCGCGGGGCGGGGCGCCGGGGCCGACGGCGTCGCGCTCCATGCCGCGCTCGATCCGGGCGAGCATCCGTTCCCGGTCGGGGCGGTGCTCCGCCGCGGCATCGCGCAGCTGCTTGCGTACGTCGTCCATCACTGCCTCCCTCCCACGAGTTGCGACGCGGCCAGCTCGCCCAGGAGCCGTTGCAGCTCCGCCATTCCCTTGGACGTCTGGCTCTTCACCGTACCGACCGATATCCCGAGGGTGAGCGCGGTGTCCTTCTCCGAGAGGTCGAAGGCGTGCCGCAGGACCACGCAGGCCCGCTTACGGAACGGCAGCGTACGCAACGCCTCCTGGACGTCGACGACCGCGGGTACGTCGGGGTCGTCGACGCCCTCCGCGCGCTGCCCCCAGAAGAGCGCCACCCGGCGGCGCTCGCGGACGGCGCTGCGGATGCGGCTGCGCGCCATGTTGGCGACGACTCCCCGCGCGTACGCGGCCGGGTGCTCGGCTGCGCGCACGCGGTCCCAGCGGTGCCAGAGCGCGACCAGGGCGTCCGCCGCGAGATCGTCCGCGGCGTCCTTCTCACCGGTCAACATGTGCGCGAGGCGGGCGAGTTCGGTGTAGTGCCGCTCGAAGAACTCATGGAACTCCGCGGCGGCTGCGTCGTCGACGGCTGTCCCCACGGGTGACCTCTTTCTGTGCTTGCGCGGCTCTGCACGCGCACCGGTGGCCCCCGTGCCGCCGAAGTGCGGTGCGCGAGCATAGCAACGTCCGTGCGAGAGATCGAACAATGTCCGGAATCCCAGTCAGATCTGAGCCAAGGCCCGCACGGAGCCCCGGGGGGCGGGTGATCTGCGCGGGCCGCTCCGCTCAGTCCGCCTCATCCGGGCGGCAACCTTCCGCGCGTCCTGCGGCGACACATCCCAGGCACCTTCTCCCCCGAACCCTCTCCCCCGCAGGAGCATCCGATGTCCGATCACCCGCACAGCTCACTCCGCCGACGCCGGGGCAAAAGAGCACGGCGGGCCCGCGGCCGGGTCCTGCTCACCGCCGTCGTCGCGGGCGCCCTGGCCGCCGGAGGGCTCATCGCCCTGTCGTCCACCTCGTCGGCGGCGACCACCCGCCAGGCCGAGGCACTGGACCGCGGGGTGGTCAGCGTGCACACCGACGCCGGGAACCTGGTCAGCTGGCGCTGGCTCGGCACCGATGACGACGACGTGGCCTTCAACGTCTACCGGGGCGGTACGAAGGTCAACTCCTCGCCGGTCACCGGCTCGACGAACTACTTCCACGCGGGCGCCCCCAACAGCGCCGACTACACCGTGCGCGCGGTGGTCGACGGCAGCGAGCAGGGCGACTCCGTGCACGCGGTGCAGTTCCGCGCCGGGTACAAGGACGTGCCGATCACGCCGCCCGCCGGGGGCACGACCCCGGACGGCGTGGCGTACACCTACGAGGCGAACGACGCGTCCGTCGGCGATCTCGACGGGGACGGCGCCCTGGACTTCGTACTGAAGTGGCAGCCCACCAACGCCAAGGACAACTCCCAGTCCGGCTACACCGGCAACACGGTCATCGACGGCATCAAGCTGGACGGCACCCGCCTGTGGCGGATCGACCTGGGCCGCAACATCCGCTCGGGCGCGCACTACACGCAGTTCCAGGTGTACGACTACGACGGTGACGGCAGGGCCGAGGTCGCCACGAAGACGGCGGACGGCACGAAGGACGGCGCTGGCACGGTGATCGGCAGCTCGTCCGCCGACCACCGCAACTCCGGCGGCTACGTCCTGGCCGGCCCCGAGTACCTGACCATGTTCGACGGCCGCTCCGGCGCCGCGCTCGACACCGTCGACTACGTCCCGGCGCGCGGCACCGTGTCGAGTTGGGGCGACAGTTACGGCAACCGCGTGGACCGTTTCCTCGCCGGAACGGCCTACCTGGACGGCAGCAGGCCGTCCCTGATCATGGCGCGCGGCTACTACACACGGTCCGTGATCGCCGCCTGGGACTGGCGGAACGGTGCCTTCACCCGGCGCTGGACGTTCGACACCAACTCCTCGACGAACACCGGCAAGGGGTACGACGGCCAGGGCAACCACAGCCTTTCGGTCGCGGACGTCGACACCGACGGCAAGGACGAGATCGTCTACGGCGCGATGACCGTCGACGACAACGGCAGCGGACTGTGGACCACCAAGCTCGGGCACGGGGACGCCGGGCACGTCGGCGACCTCGATCCCTCGCGCACGGGCCTGGAGTACTTCAAGGTGTCCGAGGACAGCTCCAAGCCCGGCTCCTGGATGGCCGACGCCCGCACGGGACAGCGCCTGTGGACCACGGCGTCCGGCTCGGACAACGGGCGCGGTGTGTCCGCCGACATCTACGCCGGTTCGGCGGGCGCCGAGTCGTGGTCCGCGGCCGACAGCACCCTGCGCTCGCCGTCCGGAGCCTCCGTCGGCCGCGAGCCGTCCAGCGTCAACTTCGTGAACTGGTGGGACGGCGACACCACCCGCGAACTCCTCGACGGCACCCGCATCGACAAGTACGGCACGGGCGGCGAGACCCGGCTCCTGACGGGGACCTCCGTGGCGTCCAACAACGGCACGAAGGCGACTCCCGCGCTCTCCGGGGACATCCTGGGCGACTGGCGCGAGGAGGTCGTGTGGCGCACCTCCGACAACAAGGCGCTGCGGATCTACTCCACCCCGCACGAAACGAGCACGAAGATCACCACACTGCTCCACGACATCCAGTACCGCACGGCGCTTGCCTGGCAGAACACCGCCTACAACCAGCCCCCGCACCCGAGCTTCTTCATCGGCTCCGGCATGGCGAAGGCGCCGCGTCCCGCCGTGACCACCCCCTGACGTGACCACCCCCTGAGGGGTTCCGCGCGGCCGGTGGCGGGGCAGCTCCCCCGTCCCGTCACCGGCCCGCCGTCAGCCCTGCGCGGGTCCGGGGCCCGAGCTGGAGCGCACCGTCAACTCCGGTACGAGAAGCGCCACTTCATCGGCCCCCTGTCCCCGCAGCTTGGCGACGACGCGCTCCACCGCCTGCCGCCCCATCTCCTGTGCGGGGATGGCGACGGAGGTGAGCCGCACCGAGGCCTGGGTGGCGACCTGGTCGGGGCAGACGGCGATGACGGAGACGTCTTCCGGAATCGCGCGGCCCTGCCGGCGCAACAGGCTCAGGAGGGGTTCCACGGCGGACTCGTTCTGCACGACGAAGCCCGTGGTGCCGGGGCGTTCGTCGAAGATCCGGGCCAGGGTCGCGGCGAGCGCGTCGTACGTCCCCTCGCAGGGCCGGTGCAGCACCCGCACGCCGAGCTCGCCGGCCCGCGCGCGCAGCCCGTCCAGGGTGCGCTCGGCGAAGCCGGTGTGCCGCTCGTACACGGCGGGGGCCTCGCCGATCACGGCGATCTCCCGGTGGCCGAGCCCGAAGAGGTGCTCCACGCACTGGGCGCCGGTCGCCACGAAGTCGAGGTCGACGCAGGTCAGTCCCGTCGGGTCGGCGGGCAGGCCGATGAGGACGGCGGGCCTGGCGGTCTCGCGGATCAGCGGGAGCCGTTCGTCGTGCAGCTCCACGTCCATCAGGATCATCGCGTCGGCGAGCGCGCTGCCCTCGATGCGGCGGACCGCCTCGGGGCCCTCCTCGCCGGTCAGGAGCAGGACGTCGTACCCGTGGGTGCGTGCGGTGGTGGCGACGGCGATGGCTATCTCCATCATCACCGGCACGTACATGTCGGTGCGCAGCGGCACCATGAGCGCGATGATGTTGGATTTGCTGCTGGCCAGGGCCCGGGCGCCGGCGTTCGGGTGGTAGCCGAGCTCCTGGATGGACCGTTCGACGCGGTCCTTGGTGGAGGCGGAGATGGACCGCTTGCCGCTCAGTACGTAGCTCACCGTGCTGGCCGAGACTCCGGCGTGGTGGGCTACCTCGGCAAGGGTGACCATACGGCTCTCCTGGGGGGTTAGAGGCGGTGGCGAAGCGCTTCGACTTCGGACCCTCTCGACCCTAGAGGGACACCCATGTACTGTCCATAGGCGTATCGAAGCGCTTCGACTACCCCTGTCAGTCCGGGGAGTTGGTATCCCCGTACACAATGCCACGGCCGTTCGTGGCGACGTACACCCGCCCGTAGATCCGCGGGTCACCGGTGATGGCCGCGCCGGTCCAGCCCCACTGGTGGGTGTCGTCGTTGACGCGCACCCAGCTCTCGCCGGCGTCGGTGGAGCGGAAGATGCCGCGCACCCCATCGATCTTCGCGCTGGTGTAGAGCGTCTGGTGGCCGGAGCCGGGAGCGGCCTTGCCGAAGCCGATCGTGTCGGCCTCCTGGACCCCCTGGACGCGGGTGAAGCTCGCACCGGAGTCGGTCGAGTGCCACAGGCCGTACGTGCCGCCCGTCTTTCCGCCCGCGAGCCAGATGTCGCCCTTGGCTCCGGGCACGGCCTTGAAGCGCACCGGGCCCTCGGCCGGAAGCCCGCCGGACGCCTTCGCGGTGAAGGTGGCCCCGCCGTCCGTACTGACGTAGAACGTCCCGGACTTGAAGCCGTAGAACGTCTTCGGGTCGGACCGGTCGGACTCGACGACCGCGCCCTGCGGGATGCCGGTGGACGCCGTCCATGACGCGCCCCGGTCACCGCTGGCGTGCACACCCGTGCCCTCCGGGCTCCACACGAAGCGGCTGCCGTCGGCGGACGCGGCGACCGTGCCGCCGCCGGAGACCCCCGGCGGTTCCTTGCCCGCCGACCAGGAGGCGCCGTTGTCACGGGAGAAGGCGACGCGCGGCCCGCTGTCGAGCTGGCCGGCCCGCACCACCGTATTCGGGTCGGACTCGGCGTGGTCGATGCTGGTCGTGGTGGTGAAGTTGGGCCCGGTGTACATCAGGGGCGGCACCTTGGTGACGTCCGTGTGCCGGAAGCCGCCGATGTCGCCGAGCGCGCTGAGCAGCGGCGCCCCGGAGGCCGGTGCCGCCAGGTCGTTGACGGCGGTCTCCTCCAGGCCCTTCACCATCGGGGTGACGGTGAACTTGCCCCCGCTGTCCCACTGCCGCAGGTTCCCGGTGCCGTAGACGGTGGCTCCGGTGCCATACATCATCCGGTCGGAGTCGAAGGGGTCGATCTCCAGGGCCTCGGTCATCCAGCCCAGTTTCGGGGTCTGTTCGGGCGGCGCGGGGTTCGCGCCCCACGACAGCCACGGCACGGACGAGACGTCCATCGTGTAGCGGTTGGTGCGCTCGGGATAGGCGGCATAGCTCCAGGCACCGGTCCAGCTTCCGCCGCTGTCGGTGGAGCGGAAGATCTGGGTGTCGGGGAACCACGAGCTGTAGCCGGTGACCATGACGGTGCCCGGATGCTGCCGGTCGACGGTCAGCCCGCTGTAGCCGAAGTAGGTGTCGGCGTCGGTGGCGGGGCTGATGTTCTTCCACTCGCCGGTGCGGGTCGCGTACCGCCACACCTGGCCCTTGCCGCCGTCGTAGGGGCCGCCCTTGTCGCTGTAGGCGAGATAGAGGTAGCCGTTCTCCGCGTCGAGCACGCCCTTGTGGGCGAGGTGGCCGGTGGGCTGCCCCGCGACGCGGGACCAGGTGACGCCCGCGTCCGTCGAGCGGTAGACGGCGTTCTCCTTGTCGGCGACGCCCACATAGACGGTCTTGGTGCGCGAGCCGGATGCGCCCGTGGACTCGTCGAAGGTGACCCAGGCGATGCCCTGGTTGTCGGAGGCGTAGCCGGTCGAGTCCGACGGGTCCTGCTGATAGTTGCCGGGGTTGGGGAACGCGGTCACCTCCGACCAGGTCGCTCCGGAGTCGGTGGAGCGCCACAGGCCGTGGCCGCTGGGCGCCCCGAGATAGAGGACGCGGTTGTCGTGCGGGTCGACGGCGAGGCGTTCGCCCATGCCGCGGCCGGGCATGTTGCCGCCGAGCTTGAAGGGCAGGCCGGCCTTCTTCCAGGTCCTGCCGCGGTCGGCCGAGCGCATGACGGCGCCCTTACCGGGGTCCCAGTCGTTGGTGTACGTGCCGACGGCGGCGTACACCTTGTTGGGTGCGACGGTGTCGGAGGCGATGCTGACGACTCCGGTGTGGCCCCAGTCGTCCCAGCCCACGGAGTCGAGCAGCGGGGTCCAGGAGCGGGACTTCTCCTGCCAGCGGTAGGCGCCGCCGATGTCGGTGCGGGCGTAGGCGAGGTTCTTCTCGGACCGGTTGAAGACGATGCCGGGGACGAATCCGCCGCCGTCCACGCGCACGTTCTTCCAGGTGTACGCGGCGGCCTTCGTGTACGCGGCAGCCTTCTCCTCGGTGTCGTCGGCTCCGGAGGAAGGGGCGGCCACGAGCAGCAGCCCCGGTATCAGGCACAGGGCGCCGAGCAGTTTCCCGGCGCGCGTCGTACGGGCGGTCACCGCGACCCCGACGCCGGTTCGAGGAGCTCGGCGTACGCCCCCATGGCCAGGGCGATGTCCGCCTGCGCCCAGAACCGGTGATAGGTGAACTGCGGCGCCGCTCCCCCGGCGAGATAGGCCGCGACCTTCGGCCAGTCGGGGTCGTCGCGGTAGAAGGAGCGGATGGAGGTGAAGTCGGCGCCGGAGTCGATGGTGTCGCCGTTCGGCATGGTGCCGGTCCAGCCGCCGGGGACGTACACCCCGTCGTCGAACCGGTCGTAGTCGGCGCGGGTCTCGGGCACGGCGATGCCCAGGGGGTCCTGGTGGTGCTGCCACATGCCGTCCAGGAGCGCCTTGGCCGTCGTGGCGGCCTGCGTGTGGTTGGTGGCGGCGGCGTAGTACGTGAGGGTCTTGGCGTAGGCGGCGGCCACACCCACGTCATTGGTGCGGTCGACGACAGAGACATGAAGTCCCGTGTTGGCGCCGGGACTTGCCGGGCTCCAGGTGTCGGGCTGACCGGACCACTTCAGCGTCGAGGGGAAGCTGTAGGTGCCGTCGGCGGCGATCTTCGTCTCGGAGAGCGCCCACTTCACCCACTTGTCCATGACCGTCTTCGCGGCGGGGTCGTCGGTCTCGTGGAGGTACTCGGCGACGCGCTCCATCGACCAGGCCTGGAAGCCGAACCACTGGTTGGAGGGCGGGTCGTGGTAGACGGGCTTCTCGTCGTAGGCCATGCCGTAGAAGGTGGGGGTGCCGGCCGGGGGCTTCGCGTAGCGGCCCTGCCAGCTGTTGGTGGCACCGCCCGCGATCGCGCCCTCGGCAGACTGCAGCCAGCGGTAGAACTCGATCTGCCGGGTCAGGCTCTTGCCCCAGTCCGCCTTTCCGGAGGCCGACTTGGGGGCGAGCGGGGCGTACGCGCTGAGGGCGAAGGCCGCCAGGGGGTTCTGGTAGCCGCCGTGGCTGTGGCTCGATCCGATGCGCCAGGCCCAGCCCGCCGATGTGTCGGTGGCGCCGCCCCAGGCGTAGTACCAGGACAGCAGGTAGTGCGAGCTGTTCTTGCCGCTGCCCGGTGCGCAGCCTGAGGGGTCGGTGCAGTCGCCGATGGTCTTGAAGTACTTGTCGAACAGGGCGTAGCGCAGGTAGTCGCCCATCTTGGCCGCCTTGGCGACCGTTGCCGCCACGTCGGCCTGTTTGCCCTGGTCCGACGCCCAGACGTGGGCCCAGTAGGCGGCCTGGACGGCGCGGGCGTCGGCGTCGGGGGCGTTGGTGTACTTCCACTGCTTGGCATAGGAGGCGTCGCCGGTGAACAGGTCGAGGTAGCCGTTCCTGCCGCCGTGCTCGAACTCGTCCCGGGTGGGGTGCGGGACGGTCTCCCAGACCGACTCCTGGGAGCCGCGCTGGAAGGTGTTGATGTAGACGGGCCCCGCGGCGTCGCCGCCGTAGCCGTAGGTGTTGTCGACGTCCTGGAGCCAGTGCATGCCGTAGATGTCGTCGGTCCCGTACGCGCTCTTCAGCTCGGCTGCGATCGGGTCGGCGCCGGCCCCGACCGCGGGGTCGAGCCGGGCCGGGTACTGGGACGGCTGGTCGTGCTCGGGGGCGTACGTGGCTGGTTTCGCCGCATTGTAGAAACTGTTCGTCGGCTGGTCGCCGTGGGTCGGGATCATGAATTTCTCCATGGTTTCCCAGGCCGCGTTGAAACGGCTCCAGTCGCCGCTGACCTTGCCGTACATGGCTTGCAGCCAGAGCAGATAGCTGTATGCCTCGGATGTCGTCTCGTGCCCGTGGTCGGGGGCTTCGACAATGAGGGTTTCGACCGAGTGGTACGGAATTCCGTCCGGCGAGAAATAGCCGTTCGCGGAATCGGTGATCTTCGCGTAGAGGTCGAGGAAGCGCTGTTCGTACTCGGTCGCCGCGGGTGCGGCATGGGCGCTGTGACCTGCGGGGTTGAGCGCCACGATGACAGGGGCCAGGGCGGCGCCGGCGCCCAGTGTCAGCAGGTTGCGGCGGCTGATTTCCGGTCTGGAGGGGCCGGAGCGGGGGGATTGGGGGAATGCGGACATGCGGGGATGTCTCCTGACGGCTCGATGGGGGGGGGGCGTGCTCCGCTTGGGGAGCGGGAGCACCAGTGGGAGCGGCAGTGGGAGCGCTCCCAAAGTTCAGCCGATTCGCCGTGATGTCAAGAGCCCGCACACGAAAGGGAGTTGTCGAATGAATTCGACGACGCGGATCCGGAGAATCTGAAGAACACGCCAACCTTTCTGTTCCCGGCGGCGACTTCCTGCTAGCTTCCACGGCACCAGTGGGAGCGATTCCGGTTCGATCCGAGGAGTCGCTCATGCCCCGTCCCCCGCGCCTGTTCCGCACCTTTGCCGTGCTTGCGGGCGCCGTCCTCGTCGCCGCCGGACCGGCGCCGCCCTCCGTCGCGGCGACGGAGGGTGCGGCGTCTACCGCGGCGTGATGGCCACAGGCGCCACCGAGCGCTTCGCTGCCGTCGCGGTGATGAACCCGCAGGCCGGTGGGGGCTTGTCGCGCAGTTCCCCGGGCCCCTTACGGGGCGCCACCCCCACGAAGACCCCCGCACCCCACACCCCACACCCCACACCCCACACCTGAAGGGAATCACCCCCACCATGAGCCGCACGCACACCAGGCACCGCAGATCCCGCGCCCTCTTCCTGGCCGCACTCGCCACCGTCCTCGCCACCACCGGCGGCACCGCGCTTGCCGTGGGCGACGGCGCGAGCAGCGGTACGCAGACTCAGGCAGCGGCGGCGCGCGTCGACAATCCGTACGCGGGCGCCAAGCCCTACGTGAACCCCGAGTGGTCGGCGAAGGCCGCCGCCGAGCCGGGCGGCAGCGCCATCGCGGACCAGCCCACCGGTGTCTGGCTCGACCGGATCGCCGCGATCGAGGGCGCCGGCGAATCGATGGGCCTGCGCGACCACCTGGACGAGGCGATCGCGCAGGGCGCGGGCGTCATCCAGCTCGTCATCTACAACCTGCCGGGCCGGGACTGTGCCGCCCTCGCCTCCAACGGCGAACTCGGCCCCACCGAGATCGACAAGTACCAGACCGACTACATCGACCCCATCGCCGCGATCCTCGCCGACTCCAAGTACGCGAATCTGCGCATCGTCACGACCGTCGAGATCGACTCGCTGCCCAACCTGGTCACCAACACCGGCAGCCGCCCCACCGCGACGCCCGAGTGCGACGTGATGAAGGCCAACGGCAACTACGTGAAGGGCGTCGGATACGCGCTGCGCAAGCTCGGCGCCGTCCAGAACGTCTACAACTACGTGGACGCGGGCCACCACGGCTGGATCGGCTGGGACGACAACTTCGCCGCTTCCGCCCAGGTCATGCACCAGGCGGCGACCGCCGACGGCGGCAGCGTCGACAACGTGCACGGCTTCATCACCAACACGGCGAACTACAGCGCCCTGAAGGAGAACAACTTCAAGATAGGCGACACGGTCAACGGCCGGTCGGTCCGCGAGTCCAAGTGGGTCGACTGGAACCGCTCCGTCGACGAGCTCTCCTTCGCCCAGTCCTTCCGCGATCAGCTCGTCTCCACCGGCTTCAGGTCCGACATCGGCATGCTGATCGACACCTCGCGCAACGGCTGGGGCGGCTCGGCGCGGCCCGCGGGCCCCGGCCCGACGACGGACGTGGACTCGTACGTGGAAGGCGGCCGATACGACCGGCGCATTCACATCGGCAACTGGTGCAACCAGTCTGGCGCGGGCCTCGGCGAGCGGCCGAAGACCGCCCCGGAGGCCGGCATCGACGCCTATGTGTGGATCAAGCCGCCGGGTGAGTCCGACGGGGCGAGCAAGGAGATCCCGAACGACGAGGGCAAGGGCTTCGACCGCATGTGTGACCCGACATACGAGGGGAATCCCCGCAACGGCTTCAACCCCTCCGGCGCGCTCCCGGACGCGCCGATCTCGGGCAAGTGGTTCTCGGCCCAGTTCCAGGAGCTGCTGAAGAACGCGTATCCGGCGCTGTAATACGTGCGCGGGCGGCAACCTCGCGGGGGCGGGCGGCGACCACTTGTCGTACCGCCTCCGCTCAACTCCCCTACGAACAGGGGGAGTTACAGCCGCCACGCAAGGAGTCCGGAGTGAGCCGCACCCCCATCCACACCTCCAACCGCATCCCCATCCGCACCCCCAACCGTTCCCCCTTCCGGCGCAGAGCCCTCATCACCCTGCCCGCCGCCGCGCTGCTCGCCCTCATCCCGGGCAGCGCCACCGCCTACCCCAACCCGGGCCAGGTCACCGGCGACATCGTCGTACACGACCCGACCCTGGCCCGCACCTCGTCGGGCAAGTACCTGCTCTACTCGACCGGCGACGGCCTGCAACTGCGCACCTCCACCGACCGGATCGCCTTCGGCCGCAGCGGCTCCGCCTTCCCCACCCGCCCCAGCTGGTGGAACAACTACAACTCCACCGGGGACGTCTGGGCACCCGACATCTCGTACCACGGCGGCAAGTACCTGATGTACTACTCCGTCTCGTCTTTCGGCTCCAACAAATCCGCGATCGGCCTCGCGGGCTCCACCACCGGCGAGCCCGGCTCCTGGACCGACTACGGCGCCGTGTACACCTCGACCACGTCCAGCGACTACAACGCCATCGACCCGAACCTCTTCGTCGACGACGACGGCAAGTGGTGGCTGTCCTTCGGCTCCTGGTGGACCGGGATCAAGATGATCCGGATCGACCCCTCGACCGGCAAGCAGTACGCGGGCGACACGACCCGGCGTTCGCTCGCCTCGCGTCCCACCGGCACCAAGGCCGTCGAAGCTCCCTACATCGTCAAGCGGAACGGCTACTACTACCTCTTCGCCTCATACGACACCTGCTGCGCGGGCACCAGCTCCACGTACAAGATCAAGGTGGGCCGCTCCTCCGGTGTCACCGGCCCCTACGTCGACAAGAACGGCGTCGGCATGATGAACAACGGCGGGACCCCGGTGCAGGAGAGCCACGGCCGCTACATCGGCCCCGGCGGCCAGTCGGTCATGAAGGACACCGACGGCGACCTGCTCGTCTACCACTACTACGACGGCCAGGACAACGGCACCCCCAAGCTCGGCGTCAACCTCCTGAACTGGAGCTCCGGATGGCCCGTCGCCTACTGACCCGCTCGCGGCCCCGCCCCTCGCCGGTCCACCCCCGGAGGCCGGGGCTAGCCGAGCCGGATCACGTTCCATGACAGCGGCTCCAGGACGGCGTTCAACGTCCCGTCCCGGAGTGCCGTGCCGCTCACCCCGTGGGGGGTGACGCGCTCCGGCTCCGCGAGGGTGTTGCGGGCGTCGGGGTCCGCGTCGGACAGCGCGCTGTGCTCGATGACGTCGCTCAATTCCAGCTCCTGGAGCGCGACTTCGAGCGACAGCTCCTCGCTCTGGCTCCGGTTGACGGCGAACACGGTGACCGTGCCGTCCTCGGCGCGGACGGCCGTCGCGTGCAGCAGGGGCACCTCGCCGAACTTCCGCGTCTCGTGCGCGGGTGAGTCCACGCGCACGTCCAGGACCTGGCCGCGGCCGTACCGCGAGGCCTGCGCGAAGGGGAAGAAGGACGTCTGGCGCCAGGCGGGGCCGCCCGGCTCGGTCAGGATCGGCGCGATGACGTTGACCAGCTGGGCCAGGCAGGCGACGGCCACCCGGTCGGCGTGGCGCAGCAGCGCGATCAGGAGCGAGCCGACGACGACCGCGTCGGTGACGGTGTAGTTGTCCTCCAGGAGACGCGGCGCCTCGGGCCAGTCGCGCAGGCTCTCCTCGACCTCGGGGTGCGGCCGGGACTGGTACCAGACGTTCCACTCGTCGAACGAAAGGTTGATCTTCTTCTTGGACTTCAGGCGGGCGCCCACGTGGTCGCAGGTGGCGACGACGTTCTCGATGAAGGACTCCATGTCGACGGCGGAGGCGAGGAACGAGTCCCGGTCGCCGTCGGTCTCCTCGTAATAGGCGTGCAGGGAGATGTGGTCGACGAGGTCGTAGGTCTCGGCCAGGACCGTGGCCTCCCACTCGGCGAAGGTCTCCATGGACTGGCCCGAGCTGCCGCAGGCGACGAGCTCGACGTCCGGGTCGATCTGGCGCATGGCGCGGGCGGTCTCGGCCGCCAGACGGCCGTACTCCTCCGCGGTCTTGTGGCCGGTCTGCCACGGCCCGTCCATCTCGTTGCCCAGGCACCACATGCGGATGCCGAAGGGGTTCTTGTCGCCGTGCGCGGCGCGCAGGTCGGACAGGGCGGTGCCGGCGGGATGGTTGGCGTACTCCTGGAGTTCCAGGGCCTCTTCCACACCGCGCGTGCCGAGGTTCACCGCCATCATCGGTTCGGCCTGCGGGCCGATCTTGCGCAGGAAGGCGATGTACTCGGAGAGCCCGAACCGATTGGTCTCCGTGGAGTGCCAGGCCAGGTCGAGACGGCGCGGCCGCTCGTCGGCGGGCCCGACGGAGTCCTCCCACTTGTACCCCGAGACGAAGTTCCCGCCGGGATAGCGCACGGCCGTCACACCGAGCTCGCGGATGAGTCCGAGCACGTCGGTGCGCAGCCCCGCCTCGTCCGCCGAGGGGTGGCCCGGTTCGTAGATGCCGGTGTAGACGCACCGGCCCAGGTGCTCGACGAAGGAGCCGAAGAGCCGGGGGTCCACGTCGCCGACGGCGAAGGCGGGGTCGAGCGTGAAGCGGGCGGAACGGGGGGCCATGTGGAACCTTTCGGCAGAGCGTGGCAGCAGGGGATTCACTGGCCGGCCAGGCCCGTATGGGCCACGCCGCTGATGATCTGGCGCTGGAAGAAGACGAACACGACGACCAGGGGCAGGCCCGCCATGAGGCCGCCGGCCATGAGCTGCGCCCACTGGATGCCGTAGGAGTTCATGACGGTCGCGATGCCGTTCGGCATGGTCATCAGGTCGGGGTTGTTGGTCACCATGTAGGGCCACAGGAAGTTGTTCCAGGACGCTATGAAGGTGAAGATCCCGACGGCCGAGAGCGAGGGCCTGGACAGGGGCAGGACGATGGTGAAGAAGACCCGCCAGCGTCCGGCGCCGTCGATGTACGCGGCCTCCTCCAGTTCGTGCGGGATGGACTGGAAGAACTTGTAGAGGATGTAGACCATCGCGGCGGGCGCGCACTGCGGCAGGATCATGCCCCAGTAGGTGTCGACCATCCCCATGGACTGGACGGTCGTGAAGAGCGGGACGCCGAGCACGGCGGGCGACACCATCAGGCCCGCCATCACCAGGCCGAGCAGCGCGTTCTTGCCCCGGAACTCGGTGCGCGCGAAGCCGTAGCCGGCGAGTGCGCTGACGAGCACCACGATGAAGGTGACGCAGACCGAGACGACGAGTGAGTTCACGAACCAGTTGGTGATGTTGCCGCTCTCGAAGAGCGCCTTCCACGCCTGGCCCGTCCATTCCTCGGGCACCCAGTGGGTGGGCACCTCGACGGCCTCGGTCTCCGACTTGAGAGAGGTGAAAAGGGCCCACAGGAGCGGTGTCATCCACACCGCGGAGACGGCGGCGCCGAGCGCGGTGAGCACGATCTGGCTCGGGGTCCACTTCTTCTTGCCGCTGTGCTTCTTGCCGCTGTTCTTCCGTACGTCGACGGCCGTGCTCATCGCACGCCCTCCTCACGCTTGCGCAGGAGCCACATCCGGCCGAGGGCGACGGCCGCGATGAGCACGAAGAAGATGATGGAGATCGCGGAGGCATAGCCGACGCGGTAGGCGGTGAAGCCCTCTTCGAGGGTGTACTGCACGAAGGTCCGGGTGCTTTCCTCGGGGCCAGGACCGAAGTCCTGCATCACCACGGCCTGGTCGAAGACCTGGAGCGAGGCGAGGATCTGCAGCGTGATCACGAGGCCGGTGATGTTGCGCAGCATCGGCAGGGTGATGTGCACCAGGCGGTGCCAGGCGTTCGCGCCGTCCAGGGCGGCGGCCTCGTACAGGTGGTTCGGGATGTTCTGCAGTGCCGCGAGGAAGAGCAGGAAGCTGAAGCCGACCGTCCACCACAGGGTGGTGATCACGACGGCGAGCAGGGCGGTGGATTTCTGCGTCAGCCAGGGCGTGTCGAGCCCGAAGACATGGTTGATCATGCCGGTGGCCGGGTTGAACAGCCACTGCCACAGGTTTCCCGCGACCGTCGACGGCAGCAGGAAGGGCGCGAAGAAGCACAGCCGCCACAGCCACTTGGCGCGCTCGATGTGGTGGGCGAGCATCGCGAGGAGGAAGGCGAGGACGACGATGCAGGGCACCACGAGCAGCGTGAAGTACGCGCTGTGCCCGAGGGCGTCCCACATGAGCGGGTTGTCGAAGGCCTCGCGGTAGTTGTCGAGGCCCACGAAGCTCTCGCCCGTGCCGGAGATGTTGGCGTCGGTGAAGCTCAGCCACAGGCCGCGGCCGATGGGCAGCAGCACGAAGAGCGCGAAGAGGACGAGGAAGGGGGCGACGAACCAGCCGCCGTGCTGGAGGCGGCGGGTCAGTCGCGTCCGGGGTGATGCGGCGTCCGTCGCCGGGGCGGGCCGTACGGCGGCCGGTGCGACCGCGGTGTCCAGGGCGCTCACGCGGCTGCCCCTCCCTCGGTGGCGGATCTGCCTTCCATCGGGTTCTTCATGGCGACCAGCTTTTCGAGTACGTCCTTCATGCGGCGGGCCGTGGCGTCCGGCTTGGCGGAGCCGACGTTGGAGGAGGCGATGACGGGGCCGATGCGCTGGGCCAGGAGTCCGGTGGATCCGGCGAACCAGGCGGGCGGCTCGACGGCCATGTGGTCCATCGCAAAGACGTACTCCGACTGCGGTTCGAGCGACAGGTACTTCCTGTCGTCGAGCGTGGGCAGGTAGGCGGGGATGTGACCGCCCCGCGCCCAGGCCGTGGCGTTCTTGACGACGTACGCGGCCAGTTGGTGCGCGCCCTCGTTGGTGGCGCCGCCGCGCTGCGACTGGTGCGGCAGGACGAAGCAGTGGGACTCGGTGTGGGTGGCGGGCTTGCCGAAGACCGGCGGCAGCGGGGTCGCGCCGTATTCGAGCTTCGCCCCGCTGAAGACCGGCACCGACCAGTTGCCCTCCCAGGTGAAGGCCGATCCGTTGACGAAGGCCTCGGCGTCGGCGATGCCGATCGCGGTGGAGTAGCCGTCGGTCAGGTGCTGCCGCAGGAACTCCAGGACCCGGGTGGCCTTGTCGGTGTCGAGGGTGACGTCCCGGCCGTCGGCGCTGAGGCAGGTGCCGCCGAGCTGGGTGTAGAAGGAGAGGAAGAACCACCAGGAGAAGTTGGGTTCGTCGGCCTTGATGCCGATGGTGTGGACGTCTCCCTTGACGGCCTTCTTCGCGGCCTTGAGCGCCTTGAACCAGTCCTCGGGCGAGGTGACCTCCGCCAGATCGCCGTTCGCGGCGAGCAGTCCCGCCTGCTCGCACACGTCCCTGCGGTAGAAGCAGAGCTGGGCGTGGATGTCGAGGGGGACGCCGTAGAGCTTGCCGTCGACGACGGCGCGCTTCCACAGCACCGGGTTGAAGTCCGCCTCGCGCACCCCGTACTTCGCGAGCAGCCGCACGTCCCAGGGGTCGAGCAGCTGTCCGGGCGCGAAGCCGGGGATCCGGCCCAGGTGCATCACCGCGAGGTCGGGGGCGCGGTTCCCGGACGCCGCCATGGCGAGCTTGGTGTAGTACGGATTGCCCCACTGGAGGGTCGAGTCCTTGACGTCGACGTCGGGGTTCGCGGCGCGGAAGGCGTCAAGCATCGCGATCATGTTGGCACCGTCGCCGCCGGAGAACAGGTTCCAGTAGCGGACCCGTACGTCCGCGTCCGACGCGATCGCCGACGCGCTGCGATTGGCGGCGGCGAGTCCGAAACTGCCCGCGACGGCGAGCGCTCCGATGGAGCCGAGCACACCTCGTCGGCTCGGGAGGGGTGGTGACATTGCGGCTCACTTCTGTTCGATATTTCGAATGCTGCTCGCAACTTCGAACGGACCGTAAGGTCGAACGCGGGGCGCGTCAACGGTTCGGACAGAGCCGGCGGCGAAGTCCCAGGATTTTCACGGCAGTTGTTCGAGATCACGAACCCCGGGGTCCACCTCCGTCACTTCCTGCGCAATGCGTTGACGAGCCGCTCTTCGCTACCTAAGTTGCCGTTCGACCGTTCGACCTACTGATCAGTGTTCGAAATACCGCACACGCCGCACGATGGCAGACGAGGACTGGGGTACGCATGGCACGCAGACGATGGAGACTCGGGCTCACCCTGGGAGCCCTGCTCGCCGGAACGCTCGCCGCGGGACCCACCGCCGCGGCCGAACCCACCGACTACACCATCGACGTCGACCCGGCCCGCACCGGCGCGAAGATCGACGACTCGATGTACGGCGTCTTCTACGAGGACATCAACCGCGCGGCGGACGGCGGCCTCTACGCCGAGCTCGTCCAGAACCGCTCCTTCGAGTACAGCACCGCCGACAACTCCGCCTACAAGCCGCTGACCTCATGGGACACGTCCGGTTCCGCCGAGGTGGTGAACGACGACGGCCGCCTCAACGCCCGTAACCGCAACTACCTTTCTCTGAGCGGCAGTTCGTCCGTCACCAACACCGGCTACAACACCGGTCTCGCGGTCACCAAGGGCGATCGCTACGACTTCTCGGTCTGGGCGCGCACCAGCGGAACGCAGAAGGCGCCACTGACCATCGCCCTGCGCGACGCCTCCGGCGACCTCGCCCCGGCGCGTCGCGTCACCGCACGCGGCGGCTGGGCGAAGTACAAGGCCACGTTCACCGCGGACCGCACCTCCGACACCGGCCGGCTCACGGTCGCCTCGGACGCGGCCCCCGTCTCGCTCGACGAGATCTCCCTCTTCCCCCGCGACACGTTCAAGGGCCGCGCGAACGGCCTGCGCAAGGACCTCGCCCAGAAGATCGCCGACCTGGACCCCGGCTTCCTGCGCTTCCCCGGCGGCTGCCTGGTCAACACCGGCTCCCACGAGGCGTACGACGAGCAGTCCGGCTGGCAGCGCAAGCGCTCCTACCAGTGGAAGGACACCATCGGGCCCGTCGAGCAGCGCGCCACCAACGCCAACTTCTGGGGCTACAACCAGAGTTACGGCCTCGGCTACTACGAGTACTTCCAGTTCGCCGAGGACACCGGCGCCATGCCGCTGCCCGTCGTGCCCGCCCTGGTGACCGGCTGCGGCCAGAACAAGGCCACCGACGACCCGGCACTCCTCAAGCGGCACATCCAGGACACCCTGGACCTCATCGAGTTCGCCAACGGCCCGGTGACCAGCGAGTGGGGCAAGAAGCGCGCGGCGATGGGCCACCCGAAGCCCTTCCGCCTCACCCACCTGGAGGTCGGCAACGAGGAGAACCTCCCCGAGGAGTTCTTCGCCCGCTTCAAGGAGTTCCGCGCCGCCATCGAGGCGAAGTACCCGGACATCACCGTCATCTCCAACTCCGGTCCCGACGACAGCGGTTCGACCTTCGACAAGGCATGGCAGCTCAACCGCGACGCCGACGTCGCCATGGTCGACGAGCACTACTACAACAGCCCGCAGTGGTTCCTGGAGAACAACGACCGCTACGACTCCTACGACCGCAAGGGCCCCGAGGTCTTCCTCGGCGAGTACGCCTCGCAGGGCAACAAGTTCTCCAACGCCCTGTCCGAAGCGGCCTTCATGACCGGCCTGGAGCGCAACGCGGATGTCGTCAAGCTCGCCTCGTACGCCCCGCTGCTCGCCAACGAGGACTACGTGCAGTGGAAGCCGAACATGATCTGGTACGACAACGACCAGTCATGGGGCTCGGCCAACTACGAGACGCAGAAGCTCTTCATGCGCCACGTCGGTGACGAGGTCGTGCCGTCCACGGCATCGGCCACCCCCGCCACGTCCGGCCCCATCACCGGCGCCGTCGGCCTGTCCACCTGGGCGACCCGCGCCGCGTACGACGACGTGAAGGTGACCGGCGAGGACGGCGAGACGCTCCTGAGCGACGACTTCTCCGGCGACGACGGCCGGTGGAGCAGAGCGGCGGACAAGGGGACCTGGGCGGTCCAGGACGGCGCGTACGTCCAGTCCGACGAGGCCGCCGAGAACACCCTGGTCACGGCGGGCGACAAGGGCTGGCAGAACTACGACCTGAACGTGAAGGCCACCAAGAAGTCCGGCAAGGAGGGCTTCATGGTCGCCTTCGGGGTCAAGGACTCCGGCAACCACTACTGGTGGAACCTGGGCGGCTGGAACAACACCCAGTCGGCCGTCGAGAAGAGCGTCGACGGCGCGAAGCAGACCATGGTCCAGGACACCACGGCCATCGAGACGGGCCGCACCTATGACCTGCGCGTGGAGGTGCGCGGCCGCCAGGTCACGCTCTTCCTCGACGGCAAGAAGTGGGGTTCGTTCACGGACGACAAGATCGCCGAGCCGTTCCGCCAGGTCGTCACCCGCGACAAGGCCACCGGTGACCTGATCGTCAAGGTCGTCAACGCGCAGGGTTCCGAGGCGCGCACCAAGGTCGGTCTCGGCCCGGGCGCGCGGGTCGGGCGGAGCGCGAAGGTGACCACGCTGGCCGCGGACCCGGCCGCGGAGAACACGAAGGACGCGACGCCGGTCAAGCCGGTGACCTCGACGTTCAAGGGGGTGTCCGAGTCCTTCTCGTACACCTTCCCGGCGAACTCGATCACCTTCATGAGGATCAGGACCGAGTGAGGGGGTCGCGGACCGGCTGAGGAAGATCCTTCCGCGCGGCAACCTTTCCGGCGCGCGGCGGGCACTAGGGGGTGGCGGCTGCCCGGAGGTCATGGGGTTCCCGGGCAGCCGCCGCACCACACCCCCTAGGAGAGGAACGTCTGCTGTGAGCAGCAGCACCGGACGCCACCGCAGGACCCGCACGATCACCCTCGCCGCCGCCGTCGCCGTGGCGGCGGGAGCGGGCGGCGTCCACCTGGGTCTCGCCCCGGACGACGCGGAGGCCGCGAGCGGCACCGTGGTCGTCTCGACCGCCGCGGCCCTCGAAACCGCGGTGGCGAACGCGTCGGCGGGGACCACGATCCAGGTGCGGGGCGGCACGTACTACCCGGCCAAGACCCTGAAGTCGACGGCGAACGGCAGCGCCTCCGCGCGCATCACCCTCGCCGCGTACGGCACCGAGAAGGTGACGATCGACGGTTCGAAGCTCGCCGAGGGCTCCTGGCTCGCCGGTATCTACGGCGATCACTGGACCGTGCAGAACCTCACCTTCCGCAATTCCCCCGCGCAGGGCTTCGTCGCCACCTCGTCCGTGGGCGGCATCTTCAAGAACCTGGTCACCGCCGACAACGGCGACTCCGGTTTCACCCTGCGCGGCGACGGCACGACCGACAACCTGGTGCAGAACCTCGACAGCCACGGCAACTACGACGCCGCCACGCACGGCCAGAACGCGGACGGCCTCGCGGTGAAGTTCGGCTCGGGCACGGGCAACAAGATCACCGGGGCGCGTCTGTTCAACAACGCCGACGACGGCCTGGACCTGTGGCAGTACGCGTCCCCCGTCACCGTCGAGCACACCTGGGCCTTCGGCAACGGCAAGAACCGCTGGAACGACTCCGCCTGGGAAGGCAACGGCAACGGGTTCAAGCTGGGCGGCGGCGGTGCGAGCGCCGCGCACGTGGTGAACAACAACGCGGCCTGGGACAACACGCTCCACGGCTTCACCGAGAACTCCAACCCCGGCGCGATCAACCTCAACCGCAACACCGCGTACGCCAACAAGGAGACCGGCTTCTACTTCGCGACGGGCAAGGGCCGCCTGGCCCGCAATCTGGCCGTCGGCAACGGCACGGGCCCGGCCAAGCCCGGCTCCGGCACCGTCTCGGCCGCCAACAACTGGGACAGCGGTGTCGCGACCCCGGCCTTCCGCTCCAAGGACGCCACCACGGTGTACGGCGCCCGCCAGGCGGGCGGAGCCCTGCCCGCGACGGCGTTCCTGACGACCGGCAGCACGTCCATCGGCTCGACCATGGACTGACACGGCCCGGGTCCGGAGGGCATTATGCCTGGTCACCGGAGCCATGGGGGAGGTATTAGGGGGTTCGGTTGGCGGGCGGGGACATGGCAATGACAGGATGAGGACCATGACAATCAAGGCTTATTTCGACATCACCATCGACGGCAAGCCCGAAGGCCGCATCACGTTCAACCTCTTCGACGACGTCGTGCCGAAGACCGCGGAGAACTTCCGCGCGCTCGCCACCGGCGAGAAGGGCTTCGGTTACGCGGGCTCGTCGTTCCACCGCGTCATTCCGGACTTCATGCTCCAGGGCGGCGACTTCACCGCCGGCAACGGCACGGGCGGCAAGAGCATCTACGGCGCCAAGTTCCCCGACGAGAACTTCACGCTCAAGCACACCAAGCCGGGCCAGCTGTCGATGGCCAACGCGGGCCCGAACTCCAACGGCTCGCAGTTCTTCATCACCACGATCGCCACGACCTGGCTCGACGGCAAGCACGTCGTGTTCGGTGAGGTCGCGGACGAGGAGAGCCTGGCCCTCGTCAAGAAGATCGAGAGCTACGGCTCGCAGTCCGGCGCCACCAAGGCCGAGGTCACCATCGCCGCCTCCGGCACCCTCTAGCCGCCGGTACGAACCGGCCGGCAGGTACGAGCCCCCGCCCCCGCCGGGCGGGGGCTCACCCGTGCCCGGTCACATACCGCAGGCCGCCAAGGAGGTGGGCGCGGAAGACCGGGTCCGCGTAGGCCTCGGCGGCGTGGCCGAGTGCCGTGTAGAACACCGGGCCTCCGCCCTGTTCGCGGCACCACACCAGGGGATGGTCGGCGCCCATCCCGCCCCCTTCGTACGAGGACTCGTCGGCGGACGCCAGGACCCGCACCGCACCGCGCGGCGAGGACCGGAAGTCGTACCACTCGTCGGTGAACTCCCACGTCGCGGGGAGGTGCGCGGTGGCGGGGTGTGCGTGATCCTCGACGGTCAGGCGACCGGGCTGGTACGCGGGGTGGCGGGCGAAGCGCGCGCCGAGGAGCTCGCCGTAGTACGGCCAGTCGTACTCGGTGCAGGCCGCCGCGTGGACGCCCATGAAGCCGCCGCCCGCCGACCGGTGCGCCCGCAGCGCGGCCCGCCCGGCAGGCGTGAGGACGTCGCCGCTGGTGGAGAGGAAGACGATCGCCGCGTAGCCGGACAGGTCCCGCTCGAAGGCGGCCGGATCCTCGGTCGCGTCGGCGGACCAGCCGCTTGTGCCGGCGAGCTCGCGCAGGGCGGCGATTCCGGCCGGGATCGACGCGTGCCGGTAGGCGGTCGTTCGGCTGTAGACCAGCAGACGGGGGCTCATGGGCCCTGATCGTAGAAGCCCATGCGGTCGACCCCTCCCCCGCGCCCGGCGGCGAGGGGTAGCGTCGGCGGCAGCAGCAAATTTCCGAACGATGTTCCAGATGCCGAACGAACGTGGCGCAGAGGAATTGGCACGCATGCCCGATCTCACGCCCCCGCACATACCCGCGGGACCGATCCGTCTCCGTGCGAACGCGCACACCGCCCTGCGCCCGGCGTCCGGGGCGCGCATCACCGGCGGATTCTGGGCGGCCCGTCGGCGCGTCAACGCCTCGGTGAGCATCCCGCAGGGCCCCGGGCGCCTCGAACAGGCGGGGAACCTGGCCAATCTGCGTGCGGCGGCGGAGGGCTCCGGCGCCTTCGCCGGGGATTACCCGTTCCAGGACTCCGACGTCCACAAGTGGCTCGAGGCCGCCTCCTGGCAGCTGGCCGACGAACCCGGCGGGGACGGGCCCGGCGGGGACGTGCACCGCCTGGTGTCGCTCGTCGCCGCCGCCCAGGAACCCGACGGCTATCTCCAGACGTACTACCAGGTCGCCCGCCCCGAACGGCGCTGGAGCGAGCTCGACTGGGGCCACGAGCTGTACTGCGCGGGTCATCTGATCCAGGCGGCCGTTGCGCACCACCGCACCACAGGCCGCCGCGAACTCCTGGACGTGGCCGTGCGGTTCGCCGCGCACATCGACTCCGTCTTCGGGGCGGACGCCACGCCGGACCGGAAGACCGACGGGATCTGCGGGCATCCGGAGATCGAGACCGCCCTGGTGGAGCTGTACCGCGAGACCGGCGAGCGGCGCTTCCTCGACCTCGCAGGCCACTTCACCGACCGTCGCGGCCACGGACTGCTCGCGGCGGGCGCCGACCGCCACCGCGATCCGGGTCCGGCGTACTGGCAGGACCATCTCCCCGTACGCGAGGCGCCGACGGTCACCGGGCACGCCGTGCGGCAGCTGTATCTCCTGGCCGGGGCCGCCGACCTGGCCATGGAGACCGGTGACACCTCGCTGCGCGAGGCCCTGGAGCGGCTCTGGCACGCCATGACCACCGAGAAGACGTACCTCACCGGCGGGGTCGGCGCACGGCACGAGGGCGAGGCGTTCGGCGAGCCCTTCGAGCTGCCGCCCGACCGGGCGTACGCGGAGACCTGCGCGGCCATCGCCTCCGTGCAGTGGTCCTGGCGGATGGCGCTGCTCACCGGCGAGACCCGCTACTCCGACCTGATCGAGCGCACTCTCTACAACGGCTTCCTGTCGGGAGTCTCCCTGGACGGCGACCGCTGGCTGTACGTCAACCCGCTCCAGGTCCGCGACGACCACGAGGCCCTTCCCGGCGACGGAACGGCCCGCCGCACGCCCTGGTTCCGCTGCGCCTGCTGCCCGCCGAACGTGATGCGCCTCCTTGCCTCGCTCCCCCACTATGTGGCGAGCGGCGACGCGGACGGCCTGCAGCTGCACCAGTACGCGACGGGTACGTACGCGACCGACGGCGCGGGCGGCACAGTGGGTGGCGGGGCGGTCACCGTGGAGACGGAGTACCCGTGGAAGGGCCGCGTCACGGTCACCGTCGACACGGCTCCGGCGGACCGCGAATGGACGCTTTCGCTGCGCATCCCCGCCTGGTGCGCCGAGTTCACGGTGGCCGCGCCGGACCGGCAGGACCGGCAGGACCGCACCGAGACCGACCCCGGCTGGCTGCGGATCCGCCGCCGCTGGCGCCCCGGCGAGCGCGTCGTCCTGGACCTGGCCCTGGACGTACGGCTCAAGGAACCGGATCCGCGGGTGGACGCCGTCCGCGGCTGCCTGGCATTGGAGCGCGGGCCCCTCGTGTACTGCCTGGAGAGCGTCGACCAGGAGGCGGGCCTGCGTCTCGACGACGTGACCCTCGCGCCGGCCGCCCGCATCGCCACCGGCCACCGCCCGGATCTCCTGGGCGGCGTCACCGTCGTGACCGCATCCGGCCGCGTGCGGTCCCGGGGGCGGGAGACGCGGCTGACCGCGGTGCCGTACTACGCGTGGGCGAACCGGGAGGAGGGGGCCATGCGGGTCTGGATCCCGGAGAGCTGACCGGGGCTCCCCCGGCCGCCGGGAGCTGTCTCAATCCCCCCTGGCGCCCCACTGGTTGAGCATGCGCGCTCCCGCGTACGTATGTACGGGAGACACCACCTCCCCCATCCGGAGGCCTCCCATGGCAGACGCGGGCAACGTCACCGCTCTCTTCCGCGCGTCCACCGCGCACACCCCCTCGTACTCCGCGCTGAACAGGGCGGCTGCGCACAGCGGACAGCCGCTCGTCGACTTCTGCATCCCGTGCAATCCCTACTTCCCGACTCCCGAGATGTACGAGGAGCTCGGCGGGCGGCTGCGGGACATCCTCACGTACTACCCGAGCGGCGCGGACACCATCGCCGCCGAGCTCAGTGCCGTGCTCGGGCTCAACCCGCAGACCGTCGTGATGGGCAACGGCTCGACCGAACTCATCACCTGGATCGACCACTTGCTGGTGCGCGACGCGCTCGCCGTGCCCGTGCCGACGTTCGGGCGGTGGACCGATCAGTCGATGGAGACCGGCAAGCGCGTGGACATGTTCCTGCTTCCCGAGTCCGACGGCTTCGTGCTCGATCCGGGAGCCTTCGTGGATTTCGTGCGCTCGCGGGGTTCTCGCACAGCGGTCATCTGCAACCCCAACAACCCGGACGGAGGCATGCTCCCGCGCCGCTCCGTGCTCGCGCTGCTCGACGCGCTGCAGGATCTCGATCTGGTCGTCGTGGACGAGTCGTTCCTGGAGTTCGCCGACGCGGGACCGGAGTCGAGCGTCGCCGACGAGGCGGTCCTGCGGCCCAATGTCATCGTGCTGCGCAGCCTCGGCAAGAACTTCGGGCTGCACGGGGTGCGCTTCGGCTATCTCGTGGCCAATCCGGGCCTGGCGGGCAGAGTGCGTGCCGCGCTGCCGAAGTGGAACCTCAACTCCTTCGCGGAGACGGTGGTGTTCATGTTGAAGCAGCACCGCCACGCCTATGACCTGAGCCTGCGTCAGGTGCGCAGGGACCGCCAGGAGATGATCTGGCACCTCGGGCGCCTCCCCGGCCTCACCAGCTATCCCTCACAGGGCAACTTCGTGTACGTGCGGCTGCCCGACGGCGTCGACGGAGCGGTCCTGCGGGACCGGCTCCTCGTGGAGCACGGCATCCTGGTCCGCGAGTGCGGCAACAAGATCGGCAGCTCCAGCCGCTTCCTGCGCCTGGTGGTCCGGCCGCCGATCGACGTACAGCACCTGGTGAGCGGACTCGAACAGGCGCTGTACGCGACCGGGGACGGCGGACTGCTTCCGGTGCCCTACGGCTCGGGGAACCACGCGTACGGCTCGGGGAACCCCGCGGTGGACCGCCTTGTGATGCGGGCCTGAGCAACCCGGGCTAGCGGTGCGTGAATCCGCTCATGGCATCGGTCGGCACGCCGTCGTAGTCGAAGAGCGCCTGGTTCTCCCAGGCGTTGCCCGTCGAGGGGTCCGTCGGGTCCCAGCCGTTGCCCTCGACGGCGGTCCAGGTGGCGTCCCACCAGAAGACACCCAGACCTCGGCGGGACGGGACCGCCTCGACGACGCTCTGGATGTCGCGGAACCAGGCCGCCTGGCCCGCCTCGGTCGCGGGATAACCGCCGACGAGTTCCCCGGTCTTGTCGATGACGTCCTCCCAGTCGTCGTCACTGTCGAGACGGAAGGGGTAGGCCGTCTCGCCGACGAAGAGCGGCTTGGCGTACCGCGCGGCGAGATCGTCCATGTTGGCCTGGAGGTCGCTGAGGGCACCGTGCCAGTAGCCGTAGAAGGACAGGCCGATGACGTCGAAGGGCACCTTTCGGGAGACCGCGTTGTCGAACCAGGTGCGGTACAGGGCGTTGTCGCCGCCGTTGGCGAGGTGCAGGGCCACCAGCGTGCCCGCCGAGACCGCCTTCGCGGCCGTCGCCCCCGCCGTCAGGAGACCGGCGAGCCGCGACCAGTCGGAGGTCGATCCCGCGGGCCACAGCATGCCCCCGTTCAGCTCGTTGCCGATCTGCACCATGTCGGCGGTGGTGCCCTGCGCCTTCAGCGCGTTCAGGACGTCGTACGTGTGGTCGTGGACGTCCTTCGTCAGCTGGGCGTAGGAGTGTCCCGCCCAGGCCGACGGGATCGTCTGGGCACCCAGGTCGGTCCAGGTGTCGGAGTAGTGGAAGTCGACGAGGAGCTTCATGCCCCGCGCCTTGACGCGCTTGGCCACGGCGAGGACATGCGCCTTGTCGCAGTAGCCGTCGGCCGGGTCGACCCACACGCGCAGGCGGGCGTAGTTCATCCCGGCGGACTTGAGCACGGCGAGCGCGTCGGCCTCGGCGCCCGATCCGGTGCGGTAGACGCCGCCGAGGTCCTCGCTCTTCTTGAGCGAGGAGATGTCGGCGCCCTTGATCGGCAGCCCGGTCGATCCCGGCGTGAGGGTGAGGTCGTCGAAGTTCGCCCAATTCCCCGCGTTCGCATCGGAGTACAGCCGGACGGTGCACGCGCCGCCGGTCACCGTGACGGAGGTGACGAGGCGGATCCATGTGCCGTTCGGGGTGGGCGGCAGGTCGGTGCGCTGTTCGGCGGAGCCGCTCTTGAGGGCCAGGTAGGCGGACTTCTGGCCGCCGCTGGAGCGGACCCAGGCGGTGAGCGTGTAGGTGCCGTCGGTGAGGCCGGTGAGGTACTGGTAGGTCTCGACCTTGTACGCGGATGCCGACCAGTGCGACAGGCGCCGGCCGCCGGTGCGACCCCCTGCCTCGGCGAAGGACGCGGCGGCGGTGCCGTAGGTGCTCCAGCCGGTGGCGCCGCTCTCGAATCCCCCGTTGGTGAGGGTGGCGGCGGCGCTCGCCGTCCGGGCGGGCAGGACCGTGAGGGCGGCGCCGCCGAGTGCGGCTGCCAGGACGGTTCTGCGGGTGGCGCGTGATCCGCGTATTCCGTCCGTATCGGGTGCCCCGTGCGTACCGGGTATCCCGTCCGTACCGGGTGTTCCGTTTCCGTGCATCGTCGATGTCCCTTCGACTTCGCGGTACGTGGAGTGGGGGGAGATGAGGGGGGGGGTGGTGGGGGGGGGGCGGCGGCCGGCGCCGCGGCGGCCCCCCCCCCCCCCCCCCCCCCCCCCCCCCCCCCGGGCCCCCGGCCCCGCCGGGCCCCACGCTATGGGCGCCCCGCCACCGGACCGGGTGGGGTCCCCCACGGACCCGCCCGGCGTCTGGGGGCCGGTCAGCCGTCGAGGCGCACGACCCGGACCGCGCCCGCGGGCACCGCGAGGCGGCCCGCGGCGCGCTCGCCGGTGAGGAGTTCGGTGCCGTGCGCGTCGAGCGGCACCTTGGCGTCGGACTCGGAGTGGTTGATGGCGAAGACGTAGGTGCCGGTGTCGCCCCGCCGGGTCACCACCTCGACGTCACGCGGGAGTTCGGGCCGCTCGGTGACACCCGCGTCGGCGCAGGCGGCGGCGAGCAGGGTGTCGAGATCGCGGGCGGTCAGCCGCGTGGAGACGTACCAGGCGGTGCCCTCGCCGAGCCGGTGCCGGGTGACGGCGGGACGCCCGGCGGCCAGGCCCTCCGCGTACGTCCACACGGTCTCGGCGCCGCGGGGCACGACGAACTCCGTCCATACGTCGCCGGTGAGTGCGGCGTCGTCGGGGCCCGTGATGCGCACCGACTGGCCGTCGAGCAGCGGTGAGAACTCCTCGACGGTCAGGCCGAGCACGTCGCGCAGGGCGCCGGGGCAGGGGCCGGGGTGCACGGCGTCGTGCTCGTCGACGATGCCGGAGAAGTAGGAGACGAGGAGCGTGCCGCCCTGCGCCACGTAGTTCTTGAGGTTGAACGCGGCCGCCTCCGTCGCCAGGTACAGAGCGGGCACGACGACCAGGGGGTAGGGCGACAGGTCGGCCTCGGGGTGGGCGAAGTCGACGGTGAGGTGCCGGTCGTAGAGCGCCTCGTAGAACGTGTCGGCGCGCTCCCGTGCGTCGTGGTCCTCGCTGGGGCGCCACTGCAGGGTCTGCGCCCACCAGGAGTGCCAGTCCCACAGCACGGCCACGTCGGCGACGGTCCGCGTGCCCTTCAGTGACTCCAACTCGCCTACTGATGAACCGAGTTCGACGACCTCGCGCCACACCCGCGAGTCCGTCCCGGCGTGCGGCAGCATCGCCGAGTGGAACTTCTCCGCGCCGCGCCGCGACTGCCGCCACTGGAAGAACATGGCACCCTCGGAGCCGCGCGCGACATGGGCGAGGGAGTTGCGCGCCATCTGTCCCGGCGCCTTCGCCGGGTTGCGGGGCTGCCAGTTCACGCCGGACGTGGAGTGCTCCAGGAGCAGCCAGGGTTCGCCGCCCGCGACGGAGCGGGTGAGGTCGGCGGCCATGGCGAGGTTGACGTGGGTGCGGCGGCCGTCGGTGATCAGGTAGTGGTCGTTGGTGACGAGGTCGACCTCGCGGCCCCAGGCCCAGTAGTCCAGGGAGTCGCACTGGCTGAGCGCGGTCATGAAGTTGGTGGTGACGGGGGTGCCGGGGGCGAGGCGGTGCAGGATGTCGCGCTCGCGCACGAAGTTCTCGCGCAGGGTCGCGTCGGCGAACCGGCGGTAGTCCAGGGCCTGGGCGGGGTTGCCGACCGTGGGCGTGGCGCGCGGCGGCTCGATCTCCTCGAAGGAGCCGTAGCGCTGGCCCCAGAAGGCCGTGCCCCACGCCTCGTTGACCGCTTCGACGCTGTCGTACGCCGTCTGGAGCCAGCGCCGGAAGTGGGCGGCGCACGACTGGCAGTAGCAGGCGGAGACCGGCACCCCGAACTCGTTGTGGACGTGCCACATCGCAAGGGCCGGATGCCCGGCGTACCGGTGGGCGAGCTGCTCGGTGATGTCGGAGGAGGCCTCGCGGTAGGCGGCGTTGCTGTGGCAGATGGCACCGCGTGAGCCGAACTCGTAGCGCACGCCCTCGGCGGTGACGGGCAGGGCATCGGGGTGCGCGCGGTAGAACCAGGCGGGCGGCGCGACCGTCGGGGTGCCGAGGTCGACGCGGATGCCGTTCTCGTGCAGGAGGTCCAGGATCCGGTCGAGCCAGCCGAAGTCGTGGACGCCCGGCGACGGTTCGAGCAGCGCCCAGGAGAAGATCCCGACGCTCACCATCGTGACGCCGGCCTCGCGCATCAGCGCCACGTCCTCGCGCCAGACGGATTCCGGCCACTGCTCGGGGTTGTAGTCCCCACCGAAGGCGAGCCCTGTCAGGCCCGTGGGGGTGTTCTCCGGCATGGGTCTCTCCCGAGTCATCGATCAGTTGGAAGCACGGTTGAAAGCACGGTTGGAAGCAGCAGTCTGAAACATCAATTGGGAACGTGCACACACACTTTCGCGGTTCTGATCTCAACATAACCGCACAGCAACAACCATTGACAAGTGTCCTGGATGTTTCTCTACTGTGAACGCTCACAGATGCGTGGCAGGCCGCTCGACGCAGCCGGCACAGCCACCCGGTCAGGGGAGACCATCCATGCCGTTCACGAAGCACCGCCGCTTCTACGCCACTTCGCTCACCCTCGCCCTCGGCGCGGCCGCCCTCACCGCCTGCGGCTCGTCGGACGACGACAGCCAGGCGGAGTCGGGCCCCGCCGCACTGACGTACTGGGCCTGGACGCCCGGCATGGACAAGGTCGTCGATCTGTGGAACAAGGGCCCCGGCAAGAAGGAACAGATCAAGGTCACCGTCAAGAAGCAGGCCTCCGGCGACACCCTCGTCACCAAGATCCTCACCGCCCACAAGGCCAAGAAGGCCCCCGACCTGGTCCAGGCCGAGTACCAGGCGCTGCCGACCCTGGTCAGCAACGACGCGCTCGCCGACATATCCGGTGAAGTGGGCAAGGCCAAGGGCGAGTTCCCCGAAGGCGTGTGGCAGCAGACGACGCTCGGCTCGGACGCGGTGTACGCGGTGCCGCAGGACTCGGGGCCGATGATGTTCTACTACCGCGCCGATCTCTTCAAGAAGTACGACCTCAAGGTCCCCACCACGTGGGAGGAGTTCGCCGAGACCGCCCGCGCACTGAAGAAGAAGGACGCCGGCAAGGACCTCACCACGTTCTCCGCGAACGACTCCGGGCTCTTCGCGGGCCTCGCCCAGCAGGCCGGCGCCAAGTGGTGGACCACCGAGGGCGAGAAGTGGAAGGTCGGCATCGACGACGCCGCCACGCGCAAGGTGGCCGACTTCTGGGGCGGCCTGGTCGAGGAGGGCGCCATCGACAACCAGCCGATGTACACCCCCGCCTGGAACAAGGCCCTGAACACCGGCAAGCAGATCGCCTGGGTGAGCGCCGTGTGGGCGCCCGGCACCCTCACCACGGCCGCCCCCGACACCAAGGGCAAGTGGGCCATGGCGCCGCTGCCTCAGTGGTCCAAGGGCGACAACACCACCGGCAGCTGGGGCGGCTCTTCGACCGCCGTCACCACCGACAGCGACCACAAGGGCGCCGCCGCCAAGTTCGCCGCCTGGCTCAACACCGACCCGAAGGCCCTGGACGCACTCGCGAAGGAGGGCGGCATCTACCCCGCCGCCACCGCCGCCCAGACCAGCGGCGCCTTCGCCGAACCCCCGGCCTACTTCGCCGGACAGAAGGACTTCTACCCGCAGGCCGCCGAGATCGCCAAGACCGCCGCGCCCGGCGCCTGGGGCCCGAACGTGAACGTCGCCTACACCACGTTCAAGGACGCCTTCGGCTCCGCCGCCAAGAACAAGTCCGACTTCGGCGACGCCCTGAAGACCATGCAGGACACCACCGTCGCCGACCTGAAGAAGCAGGGCTTCGGAGTCGCGCCGTGACATCCGCACGCCCGCGCCGCAAGACCTCTCCCCGGGGCAGTTACGGGCTCAAGAGCGCCCCGTACGCCTTCCTGCTCCCCGCCACCCTGCTCTTCGCGCTCTTCTTCGCCCTGCCCATCGGCTACGCGATCTGGCTCAGCCTGCACAAGGTCGAGGTGGAGGGCCTGGGCCTGGGCAAGGACGCCCGGCGCGAGGTGTGGGCCGGCATCGGCAACTACACCGACGCCCTCACCGACTCCGAACTCCTGCACGGAGCGCTGCGCGTCCTCGGTTACGGCGCCATCGTCATCCCGGTGATGCTCGGCCTCGCCCTGCTCTTCGCGCTGCTCCTGGACACCGAGCGGGTACGCCTCACCCCGTTCACGCGCCTGGCGATCTTCCTGCCGTACGCCGTGCCCGGGGTCATCGCCGCACTCCTGTGGGGGTTCCTCTACCTCCAGGACGTCAGCCCCTTCTACTACGTCCTCGACAAGCTCGGCATGCCACAGCCCGATCTGCTCGACGGCGGCCCGCTCTACCTCGCGCTCTCCAACATCGCGGTCTGGGGCGGCACCGGCTTCAACATGATCGTCATCTACACCTCGCTGCGGGCCATCCCGGCCGAGGTCCACGAGGCGGCGAAGCTGGACGGCTGCTCACAGCTGCAGATCGCACTGCGCATCAAGATCCCGATGGTGGCGCCCTCGCTGGTGCTCACCTTCTTCTTCTCGATCATCGCGACGCTCCAGGTGTTCAGCGAGCCCACCACCCTCAAGCCGCTCACCAACTCCGTCTCCACCACCTGGAGTCCGCTGATGAAGGTGTACCAGGACGCCTTCGGCAAGGGTGACATCAACTCGGCCGCCGCCACCGCCGTGCTCATCGCCGTCGCCACGCTCGTCCTGTCCTTCGGGTTCCTGCGCGCCGCGAACTCCCGCACCAAGAAGGAGGCGACCCGATGAGTTCGCCGACCTCGCTCGCCGTCCGCAAGGCCGCGCCCGCCGCGGGCACCACCCCCGGCACCGCACAGGGCCCGCCCCCGCCCCGCCGGATCGCCGTCCTGCCGACCGCCGTACTCGTGCTCGGCGCCCTGTACTGCCTGCTGCCCGTGCTCTGGGTGGTGATCGCCTCCACCAAGTCGGGCCGCGAACTCTTCTCCACCTTCACGTTCTGGCCCGGCACCGGCTTCGCCGACAACATCACGGACCTGTCCGCCTACCGCGACGGCATCTACTGGCGCTGGATGGGCAACTCCGCCCTCTACGCCGGTCTCGGCGCGCTCCTGTCCACGGCCGTCTCCGCGGTCAGCGGCTACGCCCTCGCGGTCTACCGCTTCCGCGGCCGGGAGACCGTCTTCAACATCCTCATGGCGGGCGTCCTGATGCCGCCGGTGATCCTGGCCGTACCGCAGTACCTACTGCTCGCGAAAGCCGACCTCACCGATTCGTACGCCTCGGTCCTGCTGCCGCTCGTCCTCTCCCCCTACGGCGTTTACCTCGCCCGGATCTACGCCTCCGCCGCCGTGCCCGGCGATGTCGTGGAGGCGGGGCGGATGGACGGTGCGAGCGAGTGGCGGATCTTCACGCGGATCGCGCTTCCGATGATGGTGCCCGGCCTGGTGACGGTGTTCCTGTTCCAGTTCGTGGCGGTGTGGAACAACTTCCTGCTCCCCTACATCATGCTCAGCGACGACGAGAAGTTCCCCATCACGCTGGGCCTGTTCACGCTCCTGGAACAGGGCTCCAACACCCCCGCGCTCTACACCCTCGTGATCACCGGCGCACTGCTCGCCGTCGTACCGCTCATCGCCCTCTTCCTGGTCATCCAGCGCTTCTGGAGCCTCGACCTGCTGTCCGGAGCCGTAAAGTCGTGACCATGAACGCAACGGGGGGCAGGCGCAGGCCGCCGACGATCCACGACGTGGCCCGCGAGGCCGGTGTCTCGCGCGGCACGGTCTCCCGCGTCCTCAACGGCGGGCACTACGTCAGCCCTTCCGCCGAGGAAGCCGTCAACGCGGCCATCCGCAAGACCGGCTACGTGGTCAACCGGCACGCCCGCTCGCTGATCACCGGCCGCTCCGACTCGGTGGGCTTCCTGCTCACCGAACCGCAGGAGCGCTTCTTCGAGGACCCCAACTTCAACGTCCTGCTGCGCGGCTGTACGCAGGCGCTGGCCGCCCACGACATCCCGCTGCTCCTGATGCTGGCCGGCACCCCGGACGAGCGGCGCCGCATCATGCGCTACATCACCGCGGGACACGTCGACGGCGTGCTCCTGGTCTCCAGCCACTCCGGCGACCCCGTCGCGGACGAGCTGCGGGAGGCCGGGGTGCCTCTGGTGGCCTGCGGGAAGCCGATCGGCCAGGCCTCCAAGATGAGTTATGTCGCCGCGGACGACCGGGACGGCGCCCGCGACATGGTGCGCCATCTGCTCTCCCTCGGGCGGCGCCGCATCGGCACCGTGACCGGGCCGCTCGACACCCCCGGCGGCGTCGAACGCCTCGCGGGCTACCGGGAGGTCCTGGGCGAGGAGGGCATCGCGGTCGACGAGCGGCTCATCGCGTCCGGCGACTACAGCCGGGCGGGCGGTGAGGCCGCAGCGGCGCGGCTCCTCGCCCGGGCGCCCGACCTGGACGCCGTGTTCGTGGCGTCGGACCTCATGGCGCAGGGTGTTCTGACCGTCCTCGACCGCGCGGACCGCCGCGTCCCCGAGGACATCGCGGTCGGCGGTTTCGACGACTCGCCCGCCGCGCTGACCGCCCGCCCGGAGCTGACGACGGTCCGCCAGCCCTGGGACCGCATCAGCGCCGAGATGGTGCGGGTCCTTCTCGCCCAGATAGGCGGCGAGGACCCGGCCGCGGTGATTCTGCCGACGGAGCTCGTGATCCGCGGATCGGCCTGACGTACGAGGACGAGGCCGCGGGGGTTGTGTCCTCGCGACCCTGAGGGAGGAACCCGAACATGACCGACGCCGTGACCGCGGGCCAGGACGCCGCCGCGACTGCCGTGACCAACTGGGCCGGGAACATCACCTTCTCCGCCCGTGAGCTGCACCGTCCCGCCTCGCATGGCGCCCTGCGCTCCCTCGTCACCGGCAGCCGCCAGGTGCGGGTGCTCGGCAGCGGCCACTCCTTCAACCGGATCGCCGACGTGGACGGCGGCGCGGCGGACACCGCCCTGGTGTCGCTCGCCGCCCTTGAGCCGTCCGTCGACGTGGACACCGCGGCGCGCACGGTACGTGTGTCGGGCGGCGTGCGGTACGCCGAGCTCGCCCGCCGGGTCGCCTCGTACGGGCTCGCCCTGCCCAACATGGCCTCGCTGCCGCACATCTCGGTGGCCGGTTCGGTCGCCACCGGTACGCACGGCTCGGGCAACGCGAACCAGTCCCTCGCTGAGGTCGTGCGCTCGGTGGAGCTGATGACCGCCGACGGACAGACGCGCGTACTGAGCCGTGGCGACGACGGTTTCGACGGCGCGGTGGTCTCGCTGGGCGCGCTCGGCGTGGTCCTCGCCCTCACCCTGGACCTGGAGCCGCTCTACACGGTGAGCCAGCACGTGTTCGGCGAACTCCCGCTGGCCGACCTCGACTTCGACGCGGTGACGTCGGCGGCCTACAGCGTGAGTCTGTTCACGGACTGGCGCGGGCCGCGCTTCAACCAGGTGTGGCTCAAGCACCGCGGTGACGCCGCCGTCGGCTTCCCCTGGGCGGCACCCGTGAGCGAACCCCGGCATCCGGTGCCGGGCATGCCCGCCCTCAACTGCACCGAGCAGCTCGGCGTACCGGGGGCGTGGCACGAACGACTCCCCCACTTCCGGGCCGAGTTCACGCCGAGCAGCGGGGACGAGCTCCAGTCGGAGTATCTGCTGCCGCGCGAGCACGCCCTCGCGGCACTGCATGCCCTGGACGCGCTCAGGGACGAGGTCGCCCCCGTCCTCCAGGTCTGCGAGGTGCGTACCGTCGCCGCCGACACCCAGTGGCTGAGCCCCGCTCACGGCCGGGACACCGTGGCGTTCCACTTCACGTGGGTGCCGGACGCGTCGGCGGTGCTCCCGGTGGTCGCGCGGATGGAGGAGCGCCTTGCGTCGTTCTCGCCCCGGCCGCACTGGGGCAAGGTGTTCGGCGCCGACCCCTCCGAACTGGGCTCCCGCTATCCGCACGCGGCCGATTTCGCCGCGCTCACTCAACTCCTGGATCCGCACGGGAAGTTCCGCAACGCCTTCGTGAGGTCTTTCGTGCGTCCCTTCCTCCGGTGAGCCGCGGCCGGCGCGTTCAGGACGCCGGGCCGTCGGCGACCGGGACGCCGAAGTCCGGTGTGCCATCCGCCCTCCAGCCGAACTTCTGGATGCGGGTGTGGCGATTGGGGTCATTGAGGGGATCGCCGACGATGTCCTTGTACTGGCGGGCGTGGTAGACGAGGACGTCGGTGCGGCCGTCCTCGGCGACGGTGAAGCAGTTGTGGCCAGGACCGTACTGCTTGGTCGTGTCGTTGCTGGTGAATACGGGGGTCGGCGACTTGGACCAGGAGGCGGGGTCCATGAGGTCGCTGCGGGTGTCCGCGGTGAGCAGCCCCATGCAGTAGTTGAAGTCGGTCGCCGACGCGGAGTAGGAGAGGAAGACACGGCCGTTGCGCTGGATGACGGACGGCCCCTCGTTCACCTTGAATCCGACGCACTCCCAGTCGTACTCGGGTGTGGTCAAGCGTATTTGAGGTCCTGTCAGGGCCCAGGGGTTCGCCATCCGTGAGAGGAAGACGCCGGTGTTGTTGTCCATGCCCGGTTCGTACTGCGCCCAGGCCAGGTAGCGGCTGCCACGGTGAGTGAAGGTGGTGGCGTCGAGGGAGAAAGTGTCCCAGGCGGTGGTGAGCTGCCCCTTCTCGGTCCAACTCCCCTTGAGCGGGCTGGCGTTGGTGTTCTCCAGGACCCAGATGCGGATCTTCCACACGTCGTCGGCGGGGGCCGCGGCGAAGTAGATGTACCACTTGCCGTTGATGTGGTGGAGTTCCGGCGCCCAGATGTGCGAGCCCATGTCGCCGCTCGTGTGGCGCCGCCAGATGACGGACTCGTCCGCCCGCGACAGGCCCCGCAGGGTGCGGGAGCGGCGCAGGATGATGCGGTCGTACTCGGGGGAGGTCGCCGTGAAGTAGTAGTGGCCGTCGGTGTGGCGGGTGATGTGGGGGTCGGCGCGCTGCTCGACGAGCGGGTTGCGGTAGGCGGTGGCCCGGGGCGCCGCGTGGGCGGGTGCCTCGGCCAGGACCGGCGCGGCGGCGAGGGCGCCGACCGCCAGGGTTCCTCTCAGTACGTTTCTGCGGCTGGGTACTTCGCGGTGGTTCACGCGGCTCCCTGTTGTTCGTAATCTCGAACAGCATCTGATACTCCGAACGCCGAAACGCTAAGGGGGTGTTGAGGCAAGGTCAACGGTTGCGACGAGATGCGCCCGCGGAGGCCTGCCGCCGTGCCTACCGCACCCGCCCGAGCGCCTCCCCGCACGCCTTGATGTACGCGCCCACCAGCGGTCGGCGGTCCTCGCCCGCGCGCCAGGCCAGCGCGAACCGGCTCGGCGTGATGCCGCGGACCGGGCGCGTGACGACACCGCCGAGGGTGATCAGGGGTGCGTTGCCCGCGGCCACCAGACAGACGCCACGGCCGTCCACCAGCGCCTCGTACGTCTCGTCGGTACTGGCGATCTCCGCGCCGATGCGGGGCGGGCGGCCCGCGCGGGCGTCGAGGGCGAGCCAGTAGTCCCGCAGCGCGCCCGCGCTCCCGGGCAGCGCGAGGAAGGGCTCGTCGGCGAGATCCGCGAAGTCGACCTCCTCCAGGGCGGCGAGGCGGTGCGTATCGGGCAGGGCGACATGACGCGGCTCCTCGGCGACCACCACCCACTCGTAGCGCTCCATGCCGGGCAGCGGCAGCCAGATGAAGGCCACGTCCGTCGTGCCGTCGGCGAGGCCGGCGCTCGCGTCGTCCCAGGCCACCTGCCGCAGCCGGATCACGGCTGCCGGATGGGCCTCCCCGAAGCGGGACCGCACCGCCGGCAGGAGACCTCCGCGGGCCGGCCGCGTGCTCATGCCCACGGACAGCGTGGCCCGCTCCTGTGTCTTCGCGCGCTCCACTGCCTCGTTGCCCAAGTGCCAGCGTTCGAGCACCTGTTGTGCGTGCGGCAGCAGAGCCGCACCCGCGGAGGTGAGCCGCACGCCCCGCTGGTCCCGCACGAAGAGGTCCGCCCCCAACTGCCGCTCCAGGGCCCGTATCTGCTTGCTCAGCGCGGGCTGTGAGACGAAGATCCGCTCGGCGGCCCGCGTGAAGTGCAGCTCCTGCGCCACCGCGACGAAGTAGCGGAGATCCCTGGTGTGTACGTCTCTGCTGTGTACGTCCCTGCCGTGTACGTCCCTGCCGTGAAGGTCCATAACCATCAGCTATCACGTCAAGTCTTGGACGGGCCACCGACTTCTGCCGCAGGATGATCCACGCAGCCGGGAAACGATGAACCGGCCATCATCACAAGGGAGTTCGTCATGACGAAGGTTTGGCTCGTGACCGGCGCGAACAGCGGCTTCGGACGGGCGTTCACCGAGGCGGCCGTCGCCGAGGGCGGCGTGGTCGTGGCCACCGCACGCAACGCCTCGTCCCTGGACGACCTGGTGGCCGCCCACCCCGACCAGGTCGAGGCGCTGACCCTCGACGTGACAGACACGGTCGGCATAGAAGCCGCCGTGAACGACGTCATAGACCGGCACGGCCGCATCGACGTACTGGTGAACAACGCCGGCCGCAGCCACGTCGGCGCCCTGGAGGAGGACTCGGACGCCGAGCTGCGCGCCCTGTTCGACGTGCACGTCTTCGGCCCTGCCGCGCTGACCCGCGCCGTCCTTCCGCACATGCGGGCACGGCGCTCGGGGGCGATCGTGCAGATGAGCAGCATGGGCGGGCAGATGTCCTTCGCCGGGTTCTCGGCGTACAGCGGAACGAAGTTCGCCCTTGAAGGGATGTCGGAGGCGCTGGCCCGGGAGGTGGGGCCGCTCGGCATCAAGGTCCTCGTGGTGGAGCCCGGCGCGTTCCGCACCAACCTGTTCGGCAACACCAGCGCCAGTCCGACCGAGATCCCGGACTACGCGGAGACGGCGGGCGCCACCCGCGCGATGGTAGGGGGCGGCGACGGAGCGCAGCCCGGCGACCCGGCGAAGGCGGCTGCCGCGATCATCACCGCGCTCGACGCAGACGACACTCCGCTGCGTCTTCCGCTGGGCGACGACTCCGTGGACGCGGTCATCGGCCACCTCGACACGGTCCGCGCGGAGATCGCCGCATGGGAGAAGGTGACGCGGGCGACCGCCTTCGACGCCTGAGACGGCGTCAGCGGTCGCGCTTGACCGCCCGCAGGACCACGAACTTCGGGTCGCTCGCCACGACTTGGGAGTTGCCGAAGAGCTTGCGCAGCTTCACGTGGTACTGGAGGTGGCGGTTGCCGACGACCCACAGCTCACCGCCCGGCCGCAGCGCGGCGCGCGCCCCGCTGAACATCCGCCAGGCGGTCGCACCGGAGGTCGCCTGGTGGCTGTGGAAGGGCGGGTTGTTCAGGACGAGGTCCACCGATCCGGCGGGAACGGCCGCCAGCGCGTCGCCCGCGACGAACTCCGCCCGCGAGGAATCGAGCGCGTTGGCGCGGAAGGTGGCTTCGGCCGATGCGACGGCGGGGTACGACTCGTCGATGAAGGTGACCCTGGCCTGCGGGTCGGCGACGGCGGCGGCCGTGCCGAGCACGCCGTTGCCGCAGCCCAGGTCGACGATGTGCTCGGCGCCCCTGCCGGTCGGCAGATGGCGCAGGAAGAAGCGGGTGCCGATGTCGAGGCGGTCGGCGCAGAACACGCCCGCGTGATTGACGGCGGTCAGTCCCGTGCCCGCGCCGGAGTCCGCGTCGAGGACATAGCGGCGCGGCCAGGGGCTGGCGCCGGTGGCACCGGTGGCGCGCTCCGGGTCCGGGGTGCTGAAGATGAGCCGCGCCTTCTGCCGGGCGAGCGACGTCCGCGTAGGGCCGATGATCCGCTCGAACAGGTCGAGCGTCGAGGTGTGGATCTCGGTGACCATTCCGGTGCCGACGACGACCGTGCCCGCGTGCAGGGCGGGGGCGAGCCGGTGCAGCTGGTCCTCCAGGAGGGCGAGGCTCTTGGGCACCCGGACCAGGAGTACGTCGATCCGGCTCGGCGGTGCGTCGCCGGTCGTCGAGATGCGCACCGCGTCCGGCGCGAACCCGGCGCGTGCCACGTTGGCCCGCGTCGCCTCCCCGGCCAGGAACGAGTCGGTGATCAGCGTCGGCGCGTACCCGGCGAGGGCGGTGGTCAGCGCGCCCCAGCGGTCGCCGACGACGGCCACGGCCCCGGAGAGGTCGACGGGCTCGGCCCCCTGCTCCGTCGCGGCCGTCCCGCCGCTCTCCCCCGTCTCGCCCGTCTCCCCCGCGAGGTGCCGCAGGAGGTAGGCGTCGGCGGCGGACCAGGCACGCAGCGGGTCGCGGGGGTCCTCGGGGAATCGTGTGAGGTCGTACGCGCCCCATGACGTGATCAGCCGGTTCATCGTGCCCTCAGGCTAACGGAGCGGTGAGCGGACGATCTCCGCGGGCTGCGCCGAATAGCGGCTCTCGCGGTGCGGGCGGGGCCCGTGCTCCTTACCGTCCATTCTGGAGCACCCGCGCTTTCCATCCCCCCGAGGAGCCGTCATGCCGGAGCTGTTCATCGGCGGAAAATGGACCACTGCCGTGGACGGGCAGACCCGGGAGATCCGCTGCCCCGCGGACAACACCCTGGTCGCGACCGTCGACGAGGCCGGACCGAAGGACGCGGCCGCGGCGATCTCCGCGGCCCGTGAGGCCTTCGACCGCGGCCCGTGGCCCGGCACCCCGGCGGCCGAACGCGGCCGTCTGCTGCTGCGCGTCGCCGACCTGCTCGAACGCGACAAGGACGCACTCGCCCGCGCCGAATCCCTGGACACCGGGAAACGGCTCGTGGAGAGCGAGTACGACATGGACGACATCGCGAACTGCTTCCGCTACTTCGGCAACCTGACGGCCGCCGGCGGCACCGACCGCGTCGTCGACGCGGGCAGCCCGGAGGTGGACAGCCGGGTGGTGCACGAGCCGGTCGGGGTGTGCGCGCTGATCACTCCGTGGAACTATCCGCTCCTGCAGACCGCCTGGAAGGTCGCCCCCGCGCTCGGCGCGGGCAACACCTTCGTCCTCAAGCCCAGCGAGCTGACCCCGCACACCTGCATCATCCTGATGCGGCTGCTCACCGAGGCCGGGCTGCCCGCGGGGGCCGCCAACCTGATCCTCGGCGCGGGGCCCACCGCGGGCGCGCCCCTCAGCGAGGACCCGCGGGTCGACCTGGTGTCGTTCACCGGCGGGCTCGTCACCGGACGGCGCATCATGGCCGCCGCGGCGCCCACCGTGAAGAAGGTCGCCCTGGAACTGGGCGGCAAGAACCCGAACATCGTCTTCGCCGACGCCGACTTCGACACGGCGGTCGACTACGCCCTGATGGCGATCTTCCTGCACTCGGGCCAGGTCTGTTCGGCCGGGGCGCGGCTCCTGGTCGAGGACGAACTGCACGACAGGTTCGTCGACGAACTGGTCGAGCGGGCGCGGCGGATCCGGCTCGGCGGTCCCTTCGACGACGACGCCCGCACGGGTCCGCTGATCTCGGCCGGGCACCGCGACAAGGTCGAGGCGTACGTGGCGGCGGGCATCGCCGAGGGCGCGGTGCTCCGCTGCGGCGGAGCGCGCCCCGACGACCCGGCGCTGAAGGACGGCTACTACTACCCGCCGACCGTGCTCGACGAGTGCACCCCCGGCATGTCCGTGGTCACCGACGAGTCGTTCGGCCCGGTGCTCACCGTCGAGCGGTTCCGCACCGAGGACGAGGCGATCGGCCTCGCCAACGACACCGTCTACGGTCTCGCCGGCGCCGTCTGGACCGAGGACACCGGCAAGGGCCAGCGCGTGGCGGCCCGGATGCGCGCCGGAACCGTCTGGATCAATGACTTCCACCCCTATGTTCCGCAGGCCGAGTGGGGTGGAATGAAGCAGTCCGGATTCGGCCGCGAACTGGGCCCGGCAGGTCTTGCCGAGTACCAGGAGGCCAAGCACATCTGGCGCAACCTGGCAGCGACACCGCAGAGGTGGTTCGAATGAGTACGGATCCGGGCAAGGACGCCGAGGCCGCCGACGCCGCCCAAAACCAGCACCGGGACGACGACGCCGCGCTCGGCGAGCTCGGTTACCGTCCCGAACTCAAGCGCACCCTGGGCAACTTCCACACCTTCGCGGCCGGGATCAGCTACATCTCGATCCTGACCGGCACCTTCCAGCTCTTCTACTTCGGCGTCAGCTTCGGCGGCCCCGCCTACTGGTGGTCGTGGCCGATGGTCTTCCTGGGCCAGCTGATGGTGGCCCTCTGCTTCTGCGAGCTGGCCGCCCGCTTCCCGGTCGCGGGGTCCGTCTACAACTGGGGCAAGCAGCTGGGCGGCAAGCACATCGGCTGGCTCGGCGGCTGGATGATGCTGACGGCCACCATGGTGTCCCTGGCCGCGGTCGCCCTCGCGTACCAGATCACGCTGCCGCAGATCTCCGACTTCTTCCAGTTCATCGGGGACGGCAGCGGGACGACCGACGCGGCGAAGAACGCCGTCCTTCTCGGCTCGGTCCTCATCCTGTTCACCACGCTGGTCAACGCCTTCGGCGTCAAGCTGATGGCCCGGATCAACTCCGCCGGCGTACTGATCGAACTGATCGCCGCCGTCGTCCTGATCGTGCTGCTCGCCGCCCACATCACCCGCGGCCCCAGCGCCATCACGGAGACCGGCGGCCTGGGCAAGGGCCAGGACCTCGGCTACCTCGGTGCCTTCCTGACGGCCTCGCTGGCATCGGCGTACGTGATGTACGGCTTCGACACCGCGTCCTCGCTGGGCGAGGAGTCCCTCGACCCGAGCCGCAACGCCCCGCGGGCGATCCTGCGGGCGCTCATCTTCTCCTTCCTCATCGGCGGGCTGATCCTGCTGTTCGCACTCCTGGCCGTGCCGGATCTGCACGCGAAGGAACTGTCCGTCGACGGCCTGCAGTACGTGGTCCTGAGCACCCTCGGCTCCACGATCGGCGAGATCGTCCTGTGGTGCGTGGTCATCGCCATCACCGTCTGCGAACTCGCGGTGCAGGCCGCGGGCATCCGGCTCGCGTTCGCCATGGCCCGCGACGGCTGCCTGCCCGCGTCCTCGCTCCTTGCCAAGGTCAGCCCGCGCTTCCAGACTCCCGTACTGCCCGCGATCATCATCGGGCTCGTCGGCGTCGCCATCCTGGTCATCAACATCAACCAGCCGCAGATCTTCTCGGTGATCACGAGCATCGCGATCATCATGATCTACCTGGCCTATCTCCTCGTCACCCTGCCGATGCTGATCAGGCGGCTGCGCGGCCAGTGGGAGCCCGCGGAGGGCAAGTTCTCGCTCGGCAAGTTCGGTCTGCCCATCAACATCCTCGCCGTGCTCTGGGGCGCGGCCATGTCCCTCAACCTGGCCTGGCCGCGCGCCGAGGTCTACAACGCGGACGGGCCGCAGCACTGGTACCTGCGCTGGGGCGCGTTCCTCTTCATCGGCATCGTCGCGTGCGGCGGCTTCGCCTACTACTGGTTCGTGCAGCGGCACAAGGCGGGCGTGCTCGCCGAGCACCGCTTCGAGCAGCCCGAGGACCCCACCACTCCCCCTGCCGCCCCCTGAACCCCCCTGATCTGGAGTCACCATGTCCGCAGAGAGCACCGAGGCCGAGTTCGACTATGTGGTGGTCGGCGGCGGCACGGCAGGCGCCGTCGTCGCCGCGCGGCTGACCGAGGACCCGGACGTCACCGTCTGCGTGCTCGAGGCAGGGCCTTCGGACGTGGGCGACGACAACATCCTGCAACTGACCAAGTGGATGGCCCTGCTCGAATCGGGTTACGACTGGGACTACCCGGTGGAGCCGCAGGAGAACGGCAACGACTTCATGCGGCACGCCCGCGCCAAGGTGCTCGGCGGCTGCTCGTCGCACAACTCGTGCATCGCCTTCTGGGCCCCCGCCGAGGACCTCGACGAGTGGGGCTCCCTGGGCTGTACGGGCTGGAGCGCCGCGGACTGCTTCCCTCTCTACCAGCGCCTGGAGACCAACGACGCGCCCGGCGACCACCACGGCCGCTCGGGCCCGGTGAACATCATGAGCGTCCCGCCGAACGACCCGTGCGGATCGGCCCTGTTGGAGGCGTGTGCGGCGGCGGGCATCCCCACCACGCCGTTCAACACCGGCACGACGGTGAAGCGCGGCGCCCACTGGTTCCAGATCAACTCCCGCCCCGACGGCACCCGTTCGTCCGCATCGGTGTCGTATCTGCACCCGATCATCGGCAAGCGGCCCAACCTGGAGATCCGTACGGGACTGCAGGCCAAGCGGCTGCTGTTCGACGAGGGCAAGCGCTGTACGGGCGTCGAGTACCTGGAGCCCGACACCGTGCACAGCGGCACGGTCTCGGCGCGCCGCGAGGTGATCGTCTCCTGCGGGGCCATCGACTCGCCGAAACTCCTGATGCTGTCGGGGATCGGTCCCGCCGGGCATCTGCGGGAGTGCGGCGTTCAGGTGCGGGCGGACTCCCCCGGCGTCGGCTCCCACCTCCAGGACCACCCCGAGGGCGTGATCATGTGGGAGGCGAAGCAGCCGATGGTCACCTCCTCCACCCAGTGGTGGGAGATCGGCATCTTCGCGGACACCGAGCCGGGCCTCGACCGCCCGGACCTGATGTTCCACTACGGCTCGGTGCCCTTCGACATGAACACCTACCGTCGCGGCTACCCGACCACCGACAACGCCTTCTGCCTCACCCCGAACGTCACCCGCGCCCGCTCCATGGGCACGGTCCGGCTGCGCACCCGCGACTTCCGGGACAAGCCGAAGGTCGACCCGCGCTACTTCACCGACGAGCACGACGTCCGCGTGATGACCTACGGGCTGCGGCTCGCCCGCGAGATCGCGGCGCAGGCCCCGATGGCGGGCTGGGCCGGCGCCGAACTGGCTCCGGGCCCTGACGCCACGACCGACGACGAGCTCTTCGCCTACATCCGCCAGACCCACAACACCGTCTACCACCCGGCGGGCACCGTACGGATGGGCGCGAGCGACGACGCGGACTCGCCGCTCGACCCTCAGCTGCGGGTCAAGGGCGTCGCCGGGCTGCGCGTAGCCGACGCGTCGGTCATGCCGTTCCTGCCCGCGGTCAACCCGTGCATCACCACGATGATGATCGGCGAGAAGTGCGCGGACATGATCAAGGCGACCTGAGCCGGGCGCCGCGGGCCGCGCCGGAGGTCACGTCCGGTCGAACCACGTCGGCTGCTCCTCCGCCGCGGCCTGCTTGATCCGGAAGAGACTGAACTCGTGCAGGTCGGGCAGCTGGTCCAGGGCGAACCAGCCCACTTCGAGCGACTCGTCGTCGTTGACCCGCGCCTCGCCGCCGACCGCACGGCAGCGCAGGGTGATGTCCATGAACTGGCAGGTGTCGCCGTTGGGGTACGTCACCGGGTCGAGGGCCTCGACGAGCACCACGCGCTCGGGCACGCAGTGCACCGCGGTCTCCTCGAACACCTCGCGCACGGCGCACGCGGCGGGCTGCTCCCCCGGGTCCGGCATGCCGCCGATGACCGACCACTTGCCGTTGTCGGAGCGCCGCCCGAGGAGCACCTTGCCCTCGTCGTCGAAGACGATGGCGGTGACCCCGGGGAGCCACAACAGCTGGTGGCCCGCGTCGGCCCGGATCGTGTGGATGAAGTCAGGTGTAGCCATACGGTCGACCCTAACGGGCCTCACGGGCGCGCCCGGCGCGCACGGCGCCCGTCACCGCCCAGCCGAGACCACCGGCGGCGATCAGCACGAGGATGCCCTCGGGCAGGGTGCCAAGACGGGTGGCCGGGGTCTGCGACGAGCGCAGCGGCACCTCTTCGACCAGCGAGTCGGCGGTGAACCACTTGGTCTTCTGGGAGACGCGGCCGTCCGGCATGATGATCGCGCTGACGCCGCTGGTCACCGGGACGGTGACAGTGCGGCTGTGCTCGACGGCGCGGATCCGTGACATGGCCAGCTGCTGGTAGGTCATCTCGCTGCGGTCGAACGTCGCGTTGTTGCTCGGCACCGAGATGAGCTGCGCGCCGTGCGTGACGGTGTCCCGCACGGCCCAGTCGAAGGCGGCTTCGTAGCAGGTGGCGAGGCCCACCTTCGTGCCCGCCATGGTGAAGACGCCTGGCAACGCGCCGCGGCTGAAGTCCTGGCGCACCATGCCGACGTCGCTGCTGAAGAAGCCGACGACGGAACGCAGCGGGATGTACTCGCCGAAGGGCTGGATCTGCCGCTTGTCGTAGGTGTCCGTGGGGCCCTTCTTCGGGTCCCACAGGATCTGCTCGTTGAAGAGCTTGCCGTCCTTGCTCTCGACGACTCCGCCCACCGAGATGGGGGCGCCGATCGCCTTGACCGCGCGCTCGATCGCCGCGTGGGCGTCGGGGTTGGTGAAGGGGTCGATGTCGGAGGAGTTCTCCGGCCACAGGACGAAGTCGGGCTGCTTCGCCTTGCCCGCCTTCACCCGGTCCGCGAGCCGCTCGGTCTCGCGCACGTGGTGGTCGAGCACGGCGCGGCGCTGGGCGTTGAACTCCAGGCCCGCCTGCGGGACGTTGCCCTGGATGGCGGCGACGGTCGCGGTGCCGTCCTCGGCGTCGTCGCTGACCAGCGGACGCGCCGCGAAGGCACCGGCGACCGGGAGGATGACGCTGAGCAGGGCCGCTGCCGCGGCGCCGCGGCGCAGGACGCGGGTGGAGCGTACGTCGAGGGCCTGGCGGACGATCTCGTACAGGCCGAAGCCGCACAGGACCACCGCGAAGCCGAGCACCGGGGTGCCGCCGAGCGCGGCAAGGGGCAGGAAGACGCCGTCCGCCTGGCCGAAGGCGATCTTCCCCCAGGGGAATCCGCTGAACGGCACACGTGCGCGTGCCGCCTCACCGGCGATCCAGAGGGCCGCCGCCCAGAGCGGATATCCGGGCAGCCGCGAGACGGCGGCGATGCCCGCGGCGACGAGGGCGACGAACAGCGCCTCGATGGCGGCGAGCGCCAGCCAGGGCCCGGGGCCGACCTCCACACCGGTCCACACCAGCAGCGGCAGCAGGAAGCCGAGGCCGAAGAGATAGCCGAGCCCGAGGCCCGCCTTCCAGCTACGGCCGTGCAGGCACCAGGCGAGCACCGCGAAGGCCGGCAGCGCCAGCCACCACAGGGTGCGTGGCGGAAAGCTGACGTACAGCAGCACTCCGGAGAGTGCCGCCGCGGCGGCCGGGACGAGCGCCCGCAGGAAACGGGCCTTGCGCGAGACGGGCGCGGGCTGCGCCCCGAGCTGCTCCGACTCGGCTGCGGAGGTGGTGGTGGCGGTCACTCGGGGAGTGTACGGCGCGTCACGTGGACACCGACAGGACGGTCGTGTGCACGGGTTTGCCGGATCGTTCCTGCGCAAGATATCCACATCTGGCGGTCCCAGCGGCTACGGTGTGCCCGAGTCCCTGACCTGCGGCCGGATCAAGCCACAGTGTTCGGGGCCCGTCACACGGCGGGGGGCAACGGGGTGGGGACAACGGGGATGGCCGCGACAGCCGGGCCACAGGGGGCATACGAACGGCGCAGCGCGTCCGACGCGACGGGCATCGCGCTGCTCGGCGTGTGCGCGGCCTGGACCTTGATCAGCGCCGGGGTGCACGGCGGACAGCCCGAGGGCGTGCTCCTCGCGGTGCTCGCCGTGGCCGCGGGGTACGCGGGCGGGCGGATCTGCGGCGCGCTCCTGCCGGTCGCCGCGCCCTGCGCCGGCGCGGTGGCCGGGGTCGGCCTCGCGGCGGCGGCCCCGTATCTTTCGCCGGGACCCGTCAGCGCGGCGCCGCTCGGTCACACGGGCGCGGCAGCGGCCCTCCTGATCCTGGCGTCGGGGGCGGCCTGCAGTGCGGCGTGGGCGGCTCGCAGGCCCTCGACGCGGCTCGCGATGCGGCTGCTCGCCGGGGGGATCGTGGTGGCCGCGGGGCTGCTCGGCTCGATGGCCGGTGTCATCGCCTGCATCGGCATCCTGCTCTGCTCTCTGGCGACCGCCCTGATGCGCGGCAGGGTGCTCGGCCTGGTCGGCCTTGCCCTGGCGACAGCGGTGGTCACCGGCCTGACCTGGGCGATCGCCGACGACGTACTGCCCGAAGGGCTGAGCGCCTCCCTGGAGGGCCAGCTCGACGGGTACCGGGTCGAGCTGTGGCACGACGCGCTGGCGCTCGCGGGCCAGGAACCGGCGCTCGGCGTGGGCCCCGGCCGGTTCGCCGACTCCAGTCCCACGGTGGCCGAACATTTCCTCACCGACGGCAGACCCCATTCGGCGCCGTTGCAGCAGGCCGCCGAGCAGGGTCTGGCGGGCGTGCTCCTGCTCGCGGCGGTGTTCTGCTGGCTCCTGTACGCGCTGTACCGCTCGCCGCGCTCCACCCAGATCGTCCTGTCGGCGGGCGCTGCCCTGACGGCGCTCGCCGCCGTCGCCTCGGTCGGCAACGCGCTGAGTGTCACGGCGGTGACGACGGGCGCCGGCTATCTCGCGGGCATCGCCACGGCGCGCCCCTTCGGCGACGAACCCGGGCAGCTCAGGCCGCCGGCCTCTTCGCCGGGGAGAGCCGGTCCCGGATGATCCGCACGGCCGCTTCCGCGTCGTCGACGGTGACCGTGAACTTGCGGCCGTCGCCCAGGCTGAGCACCAGGCCCTCACCGCGCCTGACCACGACGGCGGTACCCAGCTCGGGCCGCGAGCGGTAACCCCATCCGCCCCACTGCCGGGGGCAGACGACCTGCGCGAAGTCGGCGCCCACCACGTGGGAGAGCAGGATGCGGCGACGCGGCACGCCCATGTGGCCGCAGCGCACTTCCAGGCAGTCCTTGTCGACCTTCACGGCGACATGGACGAAGGCGAGGGTGCCGAACAAGATGAGCAGTCCGGCGGCGATGCACCCGACGACGGACATGGCCAGTGCGGCGATCCCGGACGTCCACATGTTGTCGACGGCCAGCTCGATGCCCAGTGCCAGGCAGAGGGCGCCGGCCAGGGCCAGCAGCCACTGCACGCGGTTGGTCGCGCTACCGGTCCAGACTTCCGGCGGGGCGTCGGCTGTGCTGCCCCGCTCGCCGTGGGTGTGGTCCGTCATGCGTCCGAGACTACTCACGTTCCGGAGGGAAGGCATCGCGTCGCGGAGCGTTACTGTCGCGGCGCGGCGTCCACCGGTGGATTTCAGGCCTCCGGGCGGGGGCGGGGCTCAGTGCGCGGGGCTGACCGCCGCGAGCAGCCTGCCTTCGGCGTACGTGTGGGCGGCGACCGGCAGCTCGGCGGCGCGCCCGCTGAGGATCACCGTCAGGCCGCCTTCCGTGCCGGTGCCGGGGACCTCGCCGGTCCTGCGCAGGGCCTGGGCGGCGACCGCGTCCGCGGAGCCGAACAGCACCAAGGGCGGCATCCCGGGCTGCTGGAGCGCCGCGCGGATGCGCTCGCCGACCAGCTCGTAATGGGTGCAGCCCAGGACGACGGCCGTTACATCACGCGGGGTGAGGGCCGCCGCGGCGGCGACCGCCCGGTCGATGGCCGCCTCGTCGGCGTACTGCACGGCGTCGGCGAGGCCGGGGCAGGGCACCTCGGCGACTTCGACGCCGCCGGCGAACTCCTCGATGAGCCCGCGCTGGTAGGGGCTTCCGGTGGTGGCGGGTGTGGCCCAGATCGCGATGGGGCCGCCGCCCGCCACGGCCGGCTTGATCGCCGGCACGGTCCCGATGACCGGCAGCTCGGGCTCGAACCGGGCACGCAGGGCGGGCAGGGCGTGCACGGAGGAGGTGTTGCAGGCCACGATCAGCGCTTCGGGCCGGTGCGCGGCCGCCGCCTCGGCGATGGCGAGCGAGCGCTGGATGATGTCTTCGGCGGAGCGCGGTCCCCAGGGCAGTCCGTCGGGGTCCGACGAGAGGACGAGGTCAGCGTCCGGCCGCAGACGACGTACCGCCGCCGCGGCGGGGAGCAGGCCGATACCGGAGTCGATGAGCGCGATCTTCACCCGGTCACCATAGTCGATCGGCCTCCTGCGCCCTTTGGCGTGGGGCAGACTGCGTCGGATGAGCGCCGTTGTGTGGATCGCCACCGGATCGCTTGCCGCCTGGCTGTGGCTGCTGCTGGGGCAGGGCTTCTTCTGGCGCACGGATCTGCGTCTGCCCGCGCGCCGCGAACCGGACACCTGGCCCGCGGTCTGCGTCGTCGTCCCCGCCCGCGACGAGGCCGCCGTGCTGCCCCTGAGCCTTCCCTCGCTGCTCGCCCAGGACTATCCGGGGCAGGCCGAGATCTTCCTTGTCGACGACGGGAGTTCGGACGGCACCGGCACGCTGGCCCGCTCCCTCGCCGGCCGGTACGGCGGCCTTCCGCTGACCGTCGGTTCACCGGGTGAGCCGCCGCCGGGCTGGACCGGCAAGCTGTGGGCGGTGCGGCACGGCATCGGCCTGGCACGCGCGCGTGCGCCCCGCTATCTGCTGCTCACCGACGCGGACATCGCCCATGAGCCGGACAGCCTGCGGGAGTTGGTCGCGGCGGCGGAGACGGCCGGATTCGACCTGGTCTCCCAGATGGCGCGGCTGCGCGTCGCGAGCGTGTGGGAGCGGCTCGTCGTCCCGGCGTTCGTCTACTTCTTCGCGCAGCTCTATCCGTTCCGCTGGATCGCCGCGAAGGGCTCCCGCACGGCGGCCGCCGCCGGGGGCTGTGTCCTGGTGAGCGCGGAGGCCGCCGAACGCGCGGGGATCCCCGACTCGATCCGGCACGCGGTGATCGACGACGTGTCGCTCGCCAGGGCCGTGAAGCGCTCGGGCGGCCGCATCTGGCTGGGGCTCGCGGAGCGCGTCGACAGCGTGCGCCCCTACCCCGGGCTCGGCGACCTATGGCGCATGGTCTCGCGCAGCGCCTATGCCCAACTGCGGCACCATCCCCTGGTCCTGATCGGTACGGTCCTGGGGCTCGCCCTGATCTATCTCGTGCCGCCCTTCGCGCTGGCCGCCGGTCTGGCCGGCGCCGGCGCGTGGCCGGCCGTGCTCGGCGGGCTCGCGTGGCTCGTGATGACGGCGACGTACATCCCGATGCTGCGCTACTACCGGCAGACGCTCTGGCTCGCTCCCCTGCTGCCGTTCACCGCGTTCCTCTATCTCCTCATGACGGTGGATTCGGCGGTGCAGCACTACCGGGGGCGCGGGGCGGCGTGGAAGGGGCGGACGTACAGCCGCCCCGATCCCGCTCCCGAGCAGCGCTGAATCACTTCCTGCCGGGCGTCCAGTTCATGCCCCAGCCGTACGCGTAGTCGATGGTGCGCTGCGGGCTCACGCCGCGCTCCGGGACCAGGTAGCGGGCCTCGCGCTGCACGAAGAGGTCGCCGTTGTTGTTCGTGAGCAGCGCGAGCGCGCACACCGTGGAGGGCACCGTGCACTCGTCGAGCGAGAAGTCGATGGACGCGCCGTGCTGCGGCTGCAGGGTCACGGTGGCGTTCAGGTCGGCGAAGCTGCGCGCGCCTTCGTAGATCGTCACGAAGATGACGATGCGCTTGAAGTCCTTTATGTGGTCGAGGTTGACCGTGAGGTTCTCGCCGCTGGCCACGGCGCCGGTGCGGTCGTCGCCGTCGAGCAGCAGGTACGGGGGCTGGTCGAGGGAACCGAAGGCGTTGCCGAGCGCCTGGACGACGCCCTTGCGGCCGTCGGCCAGTTCGTAGAGGGCGCACAGGTCCAGGTCGAGGTCCGCGTGCATCGCCACGGCCCGGCCGAGCTTGCTGGCCCAGCCCTTGAACTGCTTGCGCACCTCCCAGTTGAGGTTCACGCGCATCGCCCCGGATGTGCCGCCCTGCTTGGTCAGCGAGACGGACGGCGCGTCCTTGGTGAGCGTGACTTTGGACAGGCTCAGCGGCGCGGCGGCAGGCGCCTGGGCCGGGGGCGGCGGGGCCTGGACGGGGGCGGCGGGAGCCGGCGTCGCGGGAGCCGCGGGGGGCTGCACCGCGGCCGGGGCGGGCGGCGCGGCCTGCTGCGGCTCGTCCACCGAGATTCCGTAGTCCGTGGCCAGACCCTCGAGGCCGCTGCCGTACCCCTGTCCGACGGCGCGGAACTTCCACGCGCCCTGGCGGCGGTAGAGCTCACCGAGGACGAACGCCGTCTCCACGGTCGCGTCCTCGCTGTCGTAGCGCGCGATCTCGGCGCCGTTCGCCGCGTCGACGACCCGGATGAAGAGACCGGGAACCTGTCCGAACGTGCCGCCGTCCGTCGAGGCGGCGAGCACCACGGTCTCGACGGCGGGCTCCACGCGCGCGAGGTCCACCAGGAGCGCGTCGGTCACCCGGCCGCCCTCGGTCTTCTTGCCCTCGTGGCGCACCGCGCCGGAGGAGTGGACCGCCTGGTTGTAGAAGATGAAGTCGGCGTCCGAGCGGACCTTCCCGGAAGCCGCCAGCAACAGCGCCGACGCGTCCGCGTCCGGCACGCCGTTTCCCGAAGTCCACCCCAGTTCGATCCGCACGGCAGGTGCCGGCACGGGAACATTCGATCCCTTAGGCATTGTCATGTCCGCCCCCATCGCAAGTCGCCACGTCCGGCCGGGCCGCCGTCCCGTTCATGACCAACCTATTACCCGGACCCCCGCGAGGCCCACGCCCACCGCCGACACCCCGCAGGCCGACCCTCCCGTCAACCGTTCGTCAACCGCCGGTAACCCGTACGGAGCTCGGCTTTTACACGATCCGTACGCCGCCTTGCGACCGATTTTTACCGAGTTCACGCAAATTGAGTATGCGGAGTCACTACCGACGCGTAAAACAACCCTCTTATCGGTCTCCCCAACCAGCACATCAAGGGCTTAACTTATGTGTCATGACCTCCCCCCGCTCCACCTATGGCGGCGGTTACTACTCCGCGCCGTCCTTCCCGGACACTCCGATCTACGACTCCCTTGTCGCCGAGCGGGGTACTCCTCAGATCGCCCCGATCCGGGTCCCCTCCGCGTACGACACTGGCAGTCATCTGCCCGCGCTCCCGGCCGCCCTGCCCGCGTTGCCGGCCGCGCCGTCGCACCACAACCCCGCGTACGGCTACGCCCAGCAGCCCGCGCCGATGCAGCAGATGCAACAGGCGCCCGCGCCGTACATCCCGCAGCAGCCCTCGGCACCGCGCGGCTACCCGGGCCCCCAGCAACAGCAGCGCCCCCCGGCCGGAACGGGCTACGAGGCCATGCGCCCCGCGGCACCCCGCCCCGCCCCGGCGACGTACGAGGATCCGTACAACCGCCCCTACCGCGGCTACTGATCCGTCCGCAGACATCGCTGTCAGCGGCTGCTGGCAGGATGTCCGCATGCCGAATCCAGCACTGCACTCGATCCACTACTACCCGCTCAAGGCGGTCGGGGGACACGCTCCGCGTGAGGCCGTCGTCGAGCCCTGGGGGCTCGCGGGTGACCGGCGGTGGGTGCTGGTGGACGGCAACGGACAGATCGTCACGCAACGGCCGCATCCGAGCCTCGCGTTGGCCGCCGCCGAGCTGCTGCCCGGCGGCGGCATACGCATGTCCGCGCCCGGCAGGCAACCGCTGACGGTCGACGTACCGCCCGCGGGCAAGACCGTCACGGTGGACATCTGGAAGGACCTCGTCGAGGCGGAGCCCGCCGACGAGGCGGCGCACGCGTGGTTCAGCGCCTATCTGGACACGGACGTCCGGCTCGTCCACCTCGACGAACCCGCGACCCGGCGCCCCATCGATCCCGCGTACGCCAAGGACGGCGAGACCGTCTCCTTCGCCGACGGATATCCCCTGCTGCTGACCACCCTGTCCTCCCTCGACGCCCTGAACTCGCTCATCGCACAGGGCGACCACTCCGACGAGGGCCCGCTGCCCATGAACCGTTTCCGGCCCAATGTCGTCGTGGACGGGACCGCTCCCTGGGCCGAGGACGACTGGTCGCGCGTCGCGATCGGCGAGGTCATCTTCCGGGTGGCGAAGATGTGCGGCCGCTGTGTGGTGACCACCACCGACCAGCGCACCGCCGAGCGCGGCAAGGAGCCGCTGCGGACGCTCGCCCACCACCGCCGCTTCGGCGATCAGCTGGTGTTCGGCCAGAATCTGGTGCCGGAGACGACTGGATCGATCCGGATCGGTGACCCGTTCACCGTTCTCGGCTGAGGACCCCGGAGCGGGGAACTCGAAGGCCCGGTCCGGACGTTGGCGGAGAGGAGAAGGGTGATTTCCCTCTCTCTTCTCCCCGCCGACGCGTGGGCCGTGCCGGTCGCGGTTATGACGGACGCGGAAGGGGGTGCAGGACTGTGCGAGCACTTGTCGGACTCTGGCGCTGGCGGCACAATCCGCTGCGCCGGAAGACCGACCTCGTCGAGGCCTGGGTGGCCTGCGCGGCCTTGCTGCTCATCGTCCTCGCGGCGCCGCTGGCCGGATTCGCGGTCGGCAGCCTCTCGAAGGACGCCCTGCAGCAGTCCGTGCGCGAGCAGCACGAGGTGCGCCACGAAGTCGCGGGCACGGTGATCAAGAAGGTGTCCAGACCCCCGGTGGACCCCGATCCCGAGACGTCGTCCGCGCGTGACAGGCACAGCCGCGTGCTCGCCGAATGGACGGCTCCGGACGGCACGGCGCACTCCGGCACGGTCCTCGCCGACCTCCGGTCCCCCGACCCGGGCGACCGCTTCAAGCTCTGGACGGACAAGCACGGCCAGGTGGTCGGGCGCCCGCTGGACGACGCGACCGCGAGCACGCATGCGGCGCTCGCCGGATTCGGCGTCGCGGCAGCGGTCGCCGGACTCGTCGAGGGCGGCAGGCGGCTCGTCGTATGGCGGATCGTCCTGCGGCGTTACGACCGCTGGGACCAGGCCTGGGACAAGGCAGGACCGGACTGGGGACGCACCGGCACCGGCTCCTGAACCGCCGCCACCGGTTTCCGGCGGCGGTGAGAGACCGGCGATGACCAGGTGAGAGCCTGGCGATCGGGTCAACTCGCCCTCCCCGCGCGCGCTACGGTGGACCGGCCGAACTCTTCGGCGCCTTGCGCGAGGTCGTGAGGTCCCGCGTACGACAAGGTGGGGGCAGAGCAACTCCATGGCACAGGGCACGGTCCAGGTGACGCACACCGGCACCTCGCGGTGGCGGCGCCGCACGGGTGAGTACGCATCGCTCGCTGCCGCCTTGGAGGCCGCGAGCGACGGGGACGTGCTCACGATCACCCCCGGCACATACCGCGAGAACCTCGTCGTCCAGCGGGCGGTGACGCTGCGCGGCCCCGAGGGCTCCCCCGGCTCCGTGCGCATCGCGCCCTCGGACGGAGTGCCGCTCACCGTGCGGTCGTCCGCCGTGGTGCAGGACCTGCACGTCGAGGGGCAGGACTCGGCGGCGCCCGCGCTGCTCGTCGAGGACGGCGCTCCCGAACTGGTCGACATACGCGTGGTGACCCGCTCCGCGACCGGCATCGAGGTGCGCGGCGGAGCGCGCCCGACCGTGCGGCGCTGCACGGTCGACAATCCCGGCGGCATCGGCATCGCCGTGCTCGACGGCGGGGGCGGTGTCTTCGAGGAGTGCGAGGTCGTCTCGGCGGGGCAGTCGGGCGTCGCCGTGCGCGGCGGCGCGCACCCCCGCCTCGAGCGCTGCCGGGTGCATCACGCGTCGGGCGCGGGGCTCTCGGTGACCGGCGAGCACTCGGGGCTCGAGGCGCTCGGCTGCGAGGTGTACGAGGTCAAGGGCTCGGGCGTGCAGATCACCGGGCGGGCCGCCGCGCACCTGACGGACTGCGACGTGCACCGCACGACGTCGGACGGCGTCACGCTCGACACGGACGCCGTGCTCACGCTCGCCGACTGCCGGATCCATGACATCCCGGAGAACGCGATCGATCTGCGTTCCCGCTCGGTCCTCACCCTGACGCGTTCCACGGTGCGCCAGTTCGGGCGCAACGGCCTTTCGGTGTGGGACCCGGGCACGCGCGTGGACGCCAACCAGTGCGAGATCCACGACAGCACGGGCGACTACCCCGCGGTGTGGGTCAGCGACGGCGCGACGGCCGTCCTGGAGTCCTGCCGGGTGCACGACGTACCGGACGCGCTGTTCGTCCTTGACCGCGGCTCGCGCGCCGACGTCGTGGACAGCGACCTCTCCCAGGTGCGCAACACGGCGGTGTCCGTGAGCGACGGCGCGACGGCGCAGCTGGACGACTGCCGCATCCGTGACGCCGCCACCGGCGCGTGGTTCCGCGACCACGGCAGCGGCGGCACCCTGGCCAACTGCACGGTCGACGGCGTACAGACGGGCGTCATCGTCACCAAGGGCGCCGACCCCACCCTCGAGCGCTGCACGGTCACTTCGCCCGCGGAGGCCGGCTTCTACGTCTCGGCGGGCGGCCGCGGCAGTTTGCACGGCTGCCGGGTGACCGACAGCGGCGGGTACGGCTTCCACGTCATCGACGGCTGCCGTACGACCCTGAAGAAGTGCCGCACCGAGCGGTGCGCGCGCGGCGGCTTCGAGTTCGCCGAGGACGGGCCGCTCGTCGAGGACTGCACCAGCGACGAGAGCGGCGGGGTACGGACCGGGGCGGCCGCGGCCCCGGAGCCCGCCCCCCAGACGGCCACGCAGACCGTGGGCCTGCTCGGCGCGGTCCCCGGACAGCGCCCCACGGACCCGGCGGCGAGCAGCACCGCCCCCGAGCCGCCGTCCCGCTCGTCGAAGGACGTGCTGGGTGAACTCGACACGCTGGTCGGCCTGGACAGCGTCAAGCGCGAGGTGCGCGCCCTCACCGACATGATCGAGGTCGGGCGGCGCAGGCAGCTCGCGGGGCTCAAGGCCGCCTCCGTGCGCCGGCATCTGGTGTTCACCGGCTCCCCCGGCACCGGCAAGACGACCGTGGCCCGGCTCTACGGCGAGATCCTGGCCTCGCTCGGCGTCCTGCAGAGCGGCCATCTCGTCGAGGTCTCGCGGGTCGACCTGGTGGGCGAGCACATCGGGTCGACGGCGATCCGTACCCAGGAGGCGTTCGACCGGGCGCGCGGCGGTGTGCTGTTCATCGACGAGGCGTACGCCCTCTCGCCCGAGGACTCCGGGCGTGACTTCGGCCGGGAGGCCATCGACACGCTGGTGAAGCTGATGGAGGACCACCGGGAGGCGGTGGTGGTGATCGTCGCCGGCTACACCGCGGAGATGAAGCGCTTCCTCTCCGTCAACCCCGGTGTGGCGTCCCGCTTCTCACGGACCATCACCTTCGGCGACTACGCCCCCGAGGAGCTGCTGCGGATCGTCGAGCAGCAGGCCGAGGAGCACGAGTACCGCCTCGACACGGGGACGGGCGAGGCCCTCCTGAAGTACTTCACGGTGCTTCCCAAGGGCCCCGCGTTCGGCAACGGCCGCACCGCGCGCCAGACGTTCGAGGCGATGGTGGAGCGGCACGCCGGGCGGGTCGCCCAGTTCGAGGAGCCGAGCACGGACGACCTCACCCTGCTGTATCCGGAGGATCTGCCGGAGCTGCCGTGACCGTCGCGGCGAGCTCGGCGGGCCGTGCGGGATCCGCGGGTCCGGCGGGTTCAGCAGGTTCGGCGGGTTCGGTGGCGCGCGGGCGCGGGGCGGGGACGGCGGGCTTGAGCCGGGCGAGCAGCCGGGCGCGCTCCTCGGCGAAGGCCGGGTCCGCCTGGTAGTCGGAGTGGCCCAGGATCGGTGCGGGCAGCGGGTGTTCCTCCGTGCGGCCGTACACCAAAGGGTCCTTGAGGGCCTCGCGGTCGACCTGCGGTCCGTCGCCCTCGGGGACCACCCTGACCGGGCCGCCGATCGGATCGGTGGTGCGGTGCAGGTTGCGCCAGCAGTCGACCTCGCGGTGCAGCGAGCTCAGGGCGGCCGGGCCGAAGTGGGCCGGGAACCAGCGTCCGTAGAGGCGCTCCAGGGGGGAGCCGTACGTCAGGAGGGCGACCCTCTTGCGCACGGACGGCCACAGTTGCCAGGCCGCGGCGGCCGCCAGGACACTGCCCTGCGAGTGCCCGGAGATGACGAGCCTGCCGCCCGTGGCACGCGTCGCGCGGGTCCAGGTGTGCATGCGCCAGGTGAGGTCGGGGACGGCACGCTCGGCGTAGCAAGGGGGTGCGAAGGGGTGGGCGGCGCGGGGCCAGAACGTGCCGACGTCCCACAGGATGCCGATGGTGCGCCGTGCGGAGGGGTCGCGGTAGGCGCGGCGGCCCCAGGTGACGAACAGTATGAAGCCGAAGCCGATCAGCCAGGAGCCCAGCGCCTGCGAGGTCTCGGCCGCTCCTTCGAAGAAGATGGGCAGCCCCTGCGCGGCCTTGCTGGGCACCTCCTCGCTCACCCAGGCGCCGACGAGCGCACCCGCTCCGAGCAGCAGCGTCACCGCCGAGGTGATGCCCACCAGGAGCGGCGCCCGGTCGGTGAGGGCGGCACGCGCGCGCGTGCCCGCGATGCGGCGGCTGCGTGCCGCGTCCTCGGGCTCGCCGGGGTACTCGCGCGGGATGGTCGCGCGGTCGGCGCGGGCGCGGCGCCAGGTGCGGACGCCGAGCCAGCCGCAGAGTGCCGCGACGACCACGAGGAGGGGCGGGATCACGGAGGCCTGCCAGGTAAGCAGCACGGGCGGGCCGTCGATGGTGCCCCCGGAGCCGGGCTCTCCCGAACCGTCGAGCCAATCGGCGACGCGCTGGGCACCGCCTCCCGACATCACGCCGCCGAGCGCGCAGGACAGCATGGCGACGGCCGGGCCCGCGAAGCCCCGCAGCGCGGTGCGGGGGTCGGGTGCCGTGCGGTAGAGCGCGCGGGCGACCACCGCGAGGGCGATCACCAGGAGCCCTTGGACCAGGGCGATGCCGCCGAAGGTGGCGTTGCCCGGCAGCCTGCCCTCGGAGGTCCAGTCGGGGCGTGACCACCCGGCGTACAGGAGGGTCAGGGCGAGCAGCGTGAGCGCGCCCAGGGGCAGCCTGCGGATCAGCTTCTCGTCGAGGTGCCGGTCGAGCTTGTTCTCGCTGCGGCCCCTGCGCCAGACGACCAGGACGACGATGCCCCCGCCGAGCAGGAGCGTCGCGTCGAGGATCCAGCCCAGGACGTCGAGCAGCGCGGATCCGCCGGGGCGGCGGTCCTGGCGCGCGGCCGAGGTACCGACCGCGGCGGCCACCGTGAGGAATCCCGCCGCCGTGTGCGCGGCCCGCAGGCGGGCCACCAGACGGCGTCCGTACCAGAAACCGGGCCTGCCGAGCGCGCCGGTTCGGCCGGCGTCCTCCTCGGGGTCGGCCTGGTGGGGCAGCGGTGTCTGGGACTCGTACGCGCTCCAGGTGCGCTGCGACAGATACCAGAGCAGTCCGGTGAGCGCGGCGGGCACGAGGGCGGCGAGCGCGAGGCGGCGGCCCGGCTGGCTCCACCAGCCGCCGTGCCCCGCGGCGTCGGGCGCGAGGAAACCGAGCCAGGAGCGCTCGGCGGCGCACTCGGGGGTGCCCGCGCACTGCCAGGCCGTCAGGTCGATGGCGACCTCGCAGGCGGCGGCGACGAGCAGGACGGTGAGGGTGAGCCCGATGAGGCGCACCAGGAGGCCGTACGTGCGGACGGTCTTCTTCATGCGCCGCGACGTGGGCCGCATCCAGTGCGCGAGGTTGACCACCATGAACGGAAGCAGCAGGAGCCACAGGGCCCGCGAGCCGTTCCCGGAGGTCAGATTGCACCAGACGTACGCCTCGGGGACCGGCTTGCCCCGGTAGTCGTCCGGGCGCTTCTCGGCGTCGGCGTCCTCCGCGCGGCGGAAAACGGCCGCCGTGTCGTCACCGGAGATCCGGACGGTCCTGGGATCGTCCAGCATCTGCTGTGGTGTGGTGCCCCCCACTCCGTGCACGAGGAGTTCGAGAGCCGTCTCTTCTCTTCTGTCTGCTGCCACCGTTCCGCTTCCCCCGAATGTGCGCGTGGTCAGGCAAGTAGGATCTCCGCTCACGGCCCCGCCCACACTTCTCGTCACGTAATCTCCCCGTTCCGGGTGAACGCACGGCGTCGGGCGGTGGGCCGCCCGTCAGTGGCGCGTGCGAGGATGAGGCAGCGCATTTGACGGGCGCGACGGGTGTGACGAGGCAGAAGGGCCGGGACGGACGTGAGCGAGAATCAGAACCTCCTCGCGGAGCAGCGCCGTGCCTTGATCCTCGACGAGGTACGCCGCCGGGGCGGGGTCCGCGTCAATGAACTGACCCGCAAACTGGGCGTCTCGGACATGACGGTCCGCCGTGATCTCGACGCCCTCGCCCGCCAGGGTGTCCTGGAGAAGGTGCACGGCGGCGCCGTCCCCGTGGTCGAGGCGAGCACGCACGAGCCGGGGTTCGAGGCGAAGTCGGGCCTGGAGCTGAACGCCAAGGAGGACATCGCGCGCACCGCGGCCTCCCTGGTGGCGCCGGGCACGGCGATCGCGCTCTCCGGCGGCACGACGACGTATGCGCTGGCCCATCATCTGCTCGACGTGCCGGACCTGACGGTGGTGACGAACTCGGTGCGGGTCGCGGACGTCTTCCACTCCGCGCAGCGCTCGTCCGGCCGGCGCCAGGGCGCGGCCACCGTGGTCCTCACCGGCGGGGTGCGCACTCCCTCGGACTCGCTGGTCGGCCCGGTCGCCGACCAGGCCATCGGCGCGCTGCACTTCGACGTGCTCTTCCTGGGTGTGCACGGCATATCGGCGGAGGCCGGCCTGTCCACGCCGAACCTCGCGGAGGCGGAGACCAACCGGCGTCTGGTGCAGTCGGCGCGGCGGGTCATCGTGGTCGCCGACCACACCAAGTGGGGCACGGTGGGCCTCAGTTCGTTCGCCACCCTGGAACAGGTCGACACGCTCGTGACGGATGCCGGGCTGCCGACGGAGGCGCGGACGGAGATCTCCGAGCATCTGCGGCGCCTGGTGGTCACGGACGAGCCCGCGGAGCCGGGTCCGGACAGCCGGGGACATGTCTCAGAACAGGTGGATAACGCCGGGGGCACCGCAGACATCTGACGGCCCGCCAGCTATGGTTGACCGTGGCTGGTCAACCACCCGATTCCGCTTGGGGGCTGAGTTCGATGGCACGCCGACTGAGGCCCGTGGGGCTCGAGTTCGTCGAGACCGCTCCGTTGCGTCTGGTCTTCGCCCGCGAGGTGAGCGCGCCCCCGGAAACGGTGTACCGCGCCCTCGCCGACGACACGGCCGGCTGGCCCGAATGGTTCACGGCGGTCACGCTGTGCCGGCCCACCGACGGGGCGGACGGCGCCAAGGGCCGCGAGGTCCGGCTCAAGGGCGGCACACGCTTCTGGGAGACGATCGTGGCGGCCGAGCCGGCCGAGCGATACGCCTACCGCGTCGACGAGTCGAACGCGCCGGGCCTGCGCGCCCTCCTTGAGGAGTGGCGGCTCACCCCGGCCGGGACCGGCACCCGCGTGCAGTGGACGTTCGCCGCGGACGGCGCCGCACCCTTCCGCTTCGCCCTCACGCTCGGCAGGGCCGGGATGGGCCGGGCCTTCCGCGACGCCGTCACGGCCCTCGACCGGCGCCTCGCCGCGGCCAACGCCTGATCCCCGCAGGGCCGTCGGGGGCTGCTAGGTCCAAGTGCCGGTCGCGAGGAGCGACTTGATGGCAGCCGCGTACGGCGCGATGTCCAGACCCTGTTCGGCCAGCCACGCGTCCGAGTAGTACTTGTCCAGATAGCGGTCGCCCGGGTCGCAGATGAGGGTGACGACGCTGCCGGTGCGGCCCGCCGCCACCATCTCGGCGACGATCTTCAAGGAGCTCCACAGTCCGGTTCCGGTCGAGCCGCCCGCCTTGCGGCCGATCGCCTGCTCCAGGGCCCGCACGGCGGCGACGCTCGCCGCGTCCGGCACCTTCATCATGCGGTCGATCGCGCCGGGCACGAAGCTCGGCTCCATCCGGGGCCTGCCGATGCCCTCGATGCGGGAGCCGCAGTCGCTGGTGGCGTCCGGGTCGTGGTTGGTCCAGCCGTCGAAGAAGCACGAGTTCTCGGGGTCGGCGACGCACAGCCGGGTGTCGTACTGCATGTAGTGGACGTAGCGGGCGATGGTCGCCGACGTGCCGCCCGTGCCCGCCGTGGCGACGATCCACGCGGGTTCCGGATAGCGCTCGAGACGCATCTGCTGGTAGATCGATTCGGCGATGTTGTTGTTGCCGCGCCAGTCCGTGGCCCGTTCCGCGTAGGTGAACTGGTCCATGTAGTGCCCGCCGGTGTCGACGGCGAGGGCGGCGGACTCGGCGTACATCATGCGCGAGTCGTCCACGAAGTGACACTGACCGCCGTGGAATTCGATCAGTCGGCACTTCTCGGCGCTGGTCGTGCGGGGCATCACCGCGATGAAGGGCACCCCGATCAGCTTCGCGAAGTACGCCTCGGAGACGGCCGTCGAGCCGCTGGAGGCCTCGATGACCGGGCGCCCCGGCCGGATCCAGCCGTTGCAGAGGCCGTAGAGGAACAGCGAGCGGGCGAGCCGGTGCTTGAGGCTGCCGGTCGGGTGGGTCGACTCGTCCTTGAGGTACAGGTCGATGCCCCACTGCTCCGGCAGGGGGAAACGCAGCAGATGTGTGTCGGCCGAGCGGTTGGCGTCGGCCTGGACCTTGCGTACGGCTTCATTGAGCCAGGCCCGGTACTCCGAATCGCTGCGGTCCACGTCGAGCGTGGCCATCGGCTCATCGGCTTGATCCTGCTGTGTGGTGCTCACCGCGCGGCTCCTTGGGCGTCAACCTGGCCGCGCTCGCAGCGGGCCGGACACTTCGATCATAGGCACCTTGCGCACGCTCCTCACCTGCATAAACACACCTTTGAGACCCTCAAAGGAACACCTGGCCCAGCGGACTGACCAAGCGGCACGGCACACTGTGAAGTTGACGGCGTCCATTTGTGACCACGTCTTCATACGCACTGGTGCTCGACGCCCTGTGCGTGCAGACTGCACCGCACGGGACGGCGGTCTCGTACGGAACGACCAACCGAATCGCTCAAGGGGGCGGAACGTCATGGCGGAGCCGGATTTCACGGCCACGGGCGTGCGGATCGGACGACGGTTGCGCTCTCTCACCCGGGCCGGTCAAATCCGCATCACGGACGGCAGGTTCGAGCTGCTGACGAGTTACGGCCGGGAAATCGACAGCGCGCCGGTCCAGACGGTGCGGGCCGGAAAGCCGTGGTTCGCCGCCGACGACCGCGCCCTCGCCGAACTGAACGGCACGCGCTACCGGCTCACCCTCGCCGAGCACGAGCCGGCACCCGGCAAGTCCGGACCGCCCACGGTAGGCAAGTTCATCGACGCGGTTCGCCGGGCCGGAGGCCACAGGGCACGCGTCTGAGGGACCCGTGAGCTCCCGGGGTGCGGTGCGAGTTGCATGCCCGCGCCCCCTGAGTCACTCTGGTGTCACATCACTCTGGGTTCATCGGCGATGACGCTGCGAACCAGCCCGCCGGCACCAACAGCAGCCGGCAGACCCCGCGGCCGCTGCTGAATCCGATCGTCGCCTTCTTCCGGACGCAATTCGGGGAGTCGCAACCGTGATCAGCCAGCCAAGCAGGTATTGCACGGTAGAGCTGCAGGCTCTGCCGTCGCGGATCGGCCAGGTCCGCAGAATCGTATCGGCGCAGTTGCGCTACTGGCATCTCGATCCATTGATAGACCAGGCCGCGCTCGGCGTGACCGAGCTCCTGACCAACGTGCACCGGCATGCACAGCCGGACAAGGTGTGCACCGTGGAGATCGAGCTGCTGCTCGACCGCCTCACGGTCTCCGTGCACGATCACGACCCGCGGCTGCCCGAGGTGCGCGACGCGGAGCCGTTCGAGACGTGCGGACGCGGGCTCGCCATGGTCGCCGCGGTCAGCGAGAGCTGGGGGGTGCGCCCCCACGGTGACACGGGCAAAGTCGTCTGGTTCACCCTTCCGGCCCCTGCGCCTGCCGTCGCACTGCCGTCCACGTACCCGGCGTACGGCGCGGCCACGTCCGGCCCCTTCGCGGGCCTGGGCGCCGGACCGCAGTCGCTCGCCGACGGGCACGCGCCCGGACATGCTCCCGCCCGGTCGGCCGTTGTCGGCTGACCGGGCGGTGACAGGCTCCGCGCGGAGGGCTGTACCGGGCTCCGCGCGGCGGGCAGTGTCGGGCTCCGTGCAGCGAGCGGTGTCGGACTCCGTCGACCGGGAGCCGAACGTCACTGCGCCCTACGTCGCTGCGTCCTACGTCACTCGGTGGCGATGGCACGCAGCACGTCCAGGCGTGCGGCCCGTCGTGCCGGACGCAGACCCGCGAGGGCTCCCGCCGCCAGGCCCACCAGGACGACCACCGCCAGTTGCACGGGCGGCACCGCGAACGCGAAGGCACTGCTCGTCGCGCCGTCCGAGGCCTTGACGAGGACCCAGCCGAGGAAGCCGCCGAGCGCGAGGCCACCGGCCGTGCCGAAGGCGGCGACAAGCACCGACTCCCAGCGGACCATGGCCCGCATCTGAGCCCTGGTCTGGCCGACGGCACGCAGCAGGCCCAGCTCGCGGGTCCGTTCGTGGATCGCGAGGGTCAGCGTGTTGGCGATGCCGAGCAGCGCGATCAGGACCGCGAGCGCCAGCAGCGCGTAGACGAGGGTCAGCATCATGTCGATGCCGCCCGCCGCGGACTGCGCATACTCGCTGCGGGTCTGCACATCCGGATTGCCGTACTTCTGCGCGATCCCGGAGACCGCCGCCTTGCCGTCGTCCGCGCTCACCCCGTCCTTGAAGGTGACGGAGATGAGGCTGTCGGCGTCCTGCATGCGGTGCGACGCCCAGGCCTCACGGGTGATGACGTAGTCCCCCGCGAGCTCCGACCTGCCGTACACCGCGCGGACGGTGAAGGTGTCTTTCTGCCCGTCGGCGAAGGCGAGTTCGGCCTTGGAGCCGACCTTGAGGTCCTGCTTGCCGGCCTCCTCGCGGGTGATCGCGATGCCGTCGGTGCCCAGGCCCTTCAGCGAGCCTTCGACCTTGCCGAGGTCGAAGGACTTGGCGAACGGGGCCGGGTCGGTGACGGTCAGTGCGCGCCCCTCCCCCTCGACCTCCGCCGCCCCCTTGCCGAGGCCGACCGCGGTCGCGACCTCGGGCTGCTCGGCGAGCGCGGGGGCCAGCTTGGGGCTGAGGCCGCTGCCGCCCGCGCCGAAGCCGGGGGTGCTGATGGCGAGGTCGCCGGCGAAGGAGCGGTTCACCGTCTGGTCCATGGTCGCCTTCAGCGAGGCGCCGAAGACGGTGAAGAGCGAGACGACGGCGACGCCGATCATCAGGGCGCTCGCGGTGGCGGCGGTGCGCTTGGGACTGCGCAGGGCGTTGCGCCGGGCGAGCCCGCCCGTGACGCCGCGCAGCCGGTCCAGGGGCCCGCCGAGTATGCGTACCGCCCGCGAGGACGCGACGGGCCCGAGCACGACGAACGCGGCGAGCGCGAGAACCGCCCCGGCGCCGGCCAGCCACACGGACGGGCTGACCAGGACCCCGGTCAGTGAGAGGCCCACGGCGGCGAGCGCGAGGACCGTGCCCGACACGGCACGTTCCCGCGATGCCCCGGAGTGGTCGACCGCGGTCTCGCGCAGTGCGGCGAGCGGCGCGGTACGCCCGGCGCGGACGGCGGGCAGCACGGCCGAGCCAAGGCAGACCACGATGCCGACGGCGAGCGGCAGCAGCATCGACAGGGGGCTGATCACCAAGTCGCCCTCGGGGAAGGGGAAACCGATGGCCGGGAAGAGCGCCTGGAGTCCGGCCGCGATCCCGATGCCGCCCGCGAGACCGGCGGCGGACGCCACCACGGCCACCACGCTCGCCTCGATGAGGGTGGCCGCGGTGACCTGCCGGCGCGAGGCTCCGAGGGCGCGCAGGAGGGCGTTCTCGCGGGTGCGCTGGGCGACGACGATCGCGAAGGTGTTGTGGATGCTGAACGTCGCGACGAGCAGGGCGATACCGGAGAAGACGAGCAGGAAGCTGGTGAAGAGCGTGAGGAACTGCCCGGAGAGGTTCTCGGTGTTCTCCGCGGCCGACGCCTCGCCGGTGACCGCCTCAACTCCCGCGGGCAGCACGGGACTCAGTGCGTCGACGAGTTCCTGCTCGCTCGTGCCGGGACCGGCCCGCACCTGGATGGACGCGGCCTCGCCGGGCTTGGGCGTGAGGTACTTCTCCGCGTCGGCCAGTGTCATGCCGGTGAAGGTGGTCTGCGCCATGCCGTCCTCGCCGCCGAAGGTCGCAAGGCCCACGATCGTCACCTTGACGGGGTCGGGGGTGCGCAGGGTGGTCGTGTCGCCGATCTTCAGGTCGCCGGCTTCGGCCGCTCCCCGGTTGACGACGACTTCACCGGACTTGGCGGGGGCGCGCCCTTCGGCCAGTCGGTAGGCGTTCAGCGCGCGATCATCGATCCAGTTGCCGGCCAGGGTGGGCGGGCCTTCGCCGCCGATGGGTTCCCTGTCCTTGCCGAGGAGTTGACCGGCGCCCTGGATGGCGGGCGCGGCGGCGGCCACCCCGTCGGTCTGCTCGATCTTCTCGACGAGCGAGGTCTTGACGGGCTGCCGGGTGCCCTGGTTGTCGTCGGGGGTGGTGATGGTGTCGGCGCTGCGGACGACGGCGTCGGTGCCGCGCGTCGCATTGCCGAACATCGTGTCGAAGCTGCCGCGCAGGGTGTCACCCATGACGAGCGTGCCCGCAAGGAAGGCGACACCGAGCATGACGGCGAGGAACGTACCGGCGAAGCGCCGCTTGTGGCCGCGCAGCGAGGAGAGGCTGATGCGCGCGGATGTGCTCAGGGAACTCATGACGGCCCTCCCTTGCCGTCGGGGATGGCGGCACCGGATGCGGCGGTACCGGAGGTGCCGGCACCGGATGCGGCGGGGGTCTTCGTGTCGAAGGCCTTGAGCCGGTCGAGAACCCTGTCGGCGGTCGGGTCCGCCATCGTGTCCACGAGGCGGCCATCGGCCAGGAAGACGACCTCGTCCGCGTGGGCGGCGGCGACCGGGTCGTGGGTGACCATGACGACGGTACGGTCCATCTGCCGCACCGCACGGCCCAGCAGACGCAGGACTTCCTCGCCGGAGCGCGAGTCGAGGTTGCCGGTCGGTTCGTCGGCGAAGACGACGTCGGGGCGGCCCGCGAACGCCCTTGCCACGGCGACGCGTTGCTGCTGTCCGCCGGAGAGTTCGGCGGGCCGGTGGTGGAGTCGGTCGCGCAGCCCCACCACGTCGATGAGGGCGTCGGTCCACTCCGCCGACGCGGCGTCGCCGCGCTTTCCGGCGAGGTCCATCGGGAGCGTGATGTTCTCGGCCACGGTCAGCGTCGGCACCAGGTTGAAGGCCTGGAAGACGAAGCCGATGCGGTCACGGCGCAGCAGCGTGAGGCGGCGGTCGTCGAGCGCGCCCAACTCGGTGCCGCCGATGTGCGCGGCTCCCGAGGTGAGGGTGTCGAGGCCCGCGGCGCAGTGCATCAAGGTGGACTTGCCCGAGCCCGACGGGCCCATGATCGCGGTGAAGCGTCCGGCGGGAAAGCCGACGCTCACCCCGTCCAGGGCCCGTACGGCGGTGTCGCCGCTGCCGTAGACCTTGACGGCGTCGGTGACGCGGGCGGCGTCGAGGGTGGTGGTGCCGCGGTGTCCGGTCGCGGTGGTCATGCCGCACCGCCCTTGGAGGTGCGCCCGAACTCCTCGTTCAGGACGGACAGCCGCCGCCAGTACTCGTCCTCGTCGATCTCGCCGGCGGCGAAGCGACGGCCGAGCACGGCGATGGGCGACTTCTCGTCGATGCGCACGTGGTGGTCGACGCCGCCCCGCTGCCACGGCGCCCGGCGGCCTCGCCACACGGTGCGGCGCAGGAGGGTGATGCCGCCGATGACTACGGCTGCCCAGATGAGCGGGAAGAACAGGATCCACGGGCCGGGCCCGCCGTCGAAGTGAGCCAGGGTGTTCATGGTGTCCATCTCCTCGGGAGCGATCTCTGCGGTGTGTTGCGCGGTGATTTGAGACTCGCGCTCCGAGGGGGTCCGAGTCGTCGTACGGCCAGCGGCAGTGCGCGTACCACTGCGGGAGTACGCCGGGGCCTGCCGGGCTGCTCCCACGGGGGCAACCCACTGGCCGGACGCCTGTACCTACCAGTACGTCTGTACCTGCCGAGCGTCTGTACCTACCAGTACGTCTGGACTTACCGGTACACCTGAACCCCTGTACCTACTAGTATGTACAGTACGGTCATGAGCACCCCGGAGCGCCTGATCGAATCCACCCGCGAACTCCTGTGGGAGCGCGGCTACGTCGGCACGAGCCCCAAGGCGATCCAGCAGCACGCGGGCGCGGGCCAGGGCAGCATGTACCACCACTTCGCCGGGAAACCGGACCTCGCGCTCGCCGCGATCCGGCGCACGGCCGACGAAATGCGCGCCACCGCCGAGGGAGTCCTCGGCGGCACAGGAACGGCGTACGAACGCATCGAGGCGTATCTGCTGCGCGAGCGCGACGTGCTGCGGGGCTGCCCGGTCGGGCGGCTGACGATGGACCCAGACGTCGTCGCGAGCGACGAGCTGCGCGCGCCCGTGACCGAGACGCTCGACTGGCTGCGGGGCCGGATCGCCGGAATCGTCGAAGAGGGCCAGGAGCGCGGCGAGTTCGCGTCCGCGCTAGACGCTCGGTCGATCGCGGCGACGGTCGTCGCGACGGTCCAGGGCGGCTATGTACTGGCCCGTGCGTCGGGGTCGCCCGCGGCTTTCGACACCGGCGTACAAGGCTTGCTCGCCCTGCTCTTCGCCGCCACCACCCCTTCTGCGTAAAGGACTTGAAGAGCCGTGCACATCACCCGCAATCGCCCCGAGAGCCAGCCGGGCCCCGCAAAGAACTTCACGGGCACGGTGTGGCTGGAGGAGATCGCCGCGCCGCCGGCCCCCTCCCGGCTGCGCATGTTCAACGTCCGCTTCGCGCCCGGAGCGCACACCGCATGGCACCGCCACCCGCACGGGCAGGTCCTGCATGTCGTGGCGGGCGAGGGTCTGGTGCAGCGCAAGGGCGGTACGCCGGAGACGATCCGCGCGGGCGACACCGTATGGATCGAGCCGGACGAATGGCACTGGCACGGCGCCGCGCCCCGCACCTTCATGACGCATCTGGCGATCGTCGAGGCGGCGGACGACGGTACGACCACCCACTGGGACGCACACGTGGGCGCGGACGAGTACCCGGCGACGGACGAGTACGCGGCGACCGACCAGCATCCGGCGACCGACGAACACCCGGCGGCTTGAGCGCGAGGAGCGAACCATCATGCACGCGATGCAGTACGAGATCACGCTGCCGGCCGACTACGACATGGGCATCATCCGCGACCGCGTGGCGGCCAAGGGTCACCTACTCGACGACTACCCCGGCCTCGGCGCCAAGGCGTACCTGGTCCGGGAGCGCGGCGTGGACGACTCCCCCGTGAACCAGTACGCGCCGTTCTACCTCTGGAACACCCCCGAGGGCATGAACTCCTTCCTCTGGGGTCCCGGCTTCCAGGGCATCGTCGACGACTTCGGACGGCCGGAGGTGCAGCACTGGACGGGCCTGGCGTTCGCGGAGGGGGCAGCGTGGGCAGCGTCGGGGACGGGAGCTCCCGCGAAGTCCGCGATACGACGCCGTACACGCATCCCGGCCCCCACGCATCTGGGCGGCCTGGCAGCAGAACTGGCGCATGAGGCAAGCAGGCTGGCACAGCGGGATGGCGCGATCTACGCGGCGACGGCCATCGATCCCCGCACCTGGGAGGCGCTGCACTTCTCCGTCTGGGACCACGACGCCCCCAAGGGTCCGGGGGACGTGTTCCAGGTGCTGCACGTATCCGCTCCGGAGCGGGAACTGCTCCCCCGGGGCCGGCAATGGTGAGCGCACAGAACACACCCCGAACCCCGACCACACCCCAAACGCCGATCACTACCCGCACGGTCAACACAGCCCGCACGGCCCGCACAGTCCGCACAGTCCTCGGAGACACGGAGCCATCGGAACTCGGCACCTGCGACGCCCACGAACACCTGTTCCTGACGAGCCCTCAACTCCCCGGACAGGAGCTGGATTCAGCCACGTCCGCGGCACAGGAGCTGGCGGCATTCCGGACGGCCGGCGGCGAGAGCGTGATCCAGTGGACGCCGCACGGGATGGGCCGCAGGGCGGGAGACCTGCCCGAGCTCTCCCGAACGTCAGGCGTACGCATCGTCGCCGCCACGGGGCTCCATCAAGCAGCGAATTACACACCGGAGTTGCTGGCCCGCCTCCGTGCCGAGGGACTCGCGGACCTCTTCGTGAGGGAGTTGACGGAGGGCATCGCCGACACCGGCGTACGGGCAGGTCTCATCAAAGCCGCGGGCGGCTTCCACGGCCTGGACGCGCACGCCCGCTGGACGATGCGGGCCGCAGCCGAAGCCCACCACGCGACGGGTGCGGCCATCGCGGTCCACCTGGAACTGGGCACAGGCGCACTGGACGTAATCGACCTGCTGTGCGGAGAGTTGCACGTCCCGCCCGGCCGCCTGGTCCTCGGACACCTGAACCGCTCCCCCGACCTCGCCATTCATCACCAGGCCGCCGAAGCCGGCGCATACCTGGCCTTCGACGGCCCTTCACGCGCCCACCACGCCACGGACTGGCGCATGCCGGAAGCGGTGCGTTCCCTGACCGAGGCCGGCTTCGCCGGTCAACTGCTCCTGGGCGGCGACACAACGACGGCAGGCGCCCGCGCGGTGAACGGCGGCCCGGGACTGCCGCACTTGCTGCGCAGGGTGCGGCCACGGCTCGAACTCGCCGTGGGCAAGGACGTGGTGGAGCGGATCCTCATCGAGAATCCGGGGCGGGCGTTCGCGGCGGGGTGGACTTAGGGAGGGGCTTAGGGAGTGGGCTTAGGGAGGGGCGCTTGGACCGGCGCGGCCCCGAAGTCCGCCGCCAAGTGCGAGAGCAGCCGCGCCGGTGCGTCCTCCTGGATGGTGTGGCCCGCGTTGTCCACCCAGGTCAGGTCGGCGTGGGGGATACGGGTGCGGAGGAAATCGGCGAACTCCGGTGGGAGCAGGCGGTCTTCGCGGGCCCAGATGATGCGGGTCGGCACGGTCACCTCGCCTAGGAGAGGTTCGAGTTCGTCAGTTTGTGACTGTGCGAACTGGCGGTACTGGCGGTAGAACGCCGCCTGCCCTTCGGTGCCGCGCCAGGGGTCGATGTACGCGTCCAGGACGCCCGGCCCGTAGCCGGTGTGCGTGGCGTGGCGGAGGTGGCTGGCCACCAGCGCTTCGTGGGCGTAGGCGGGGAGTTGCTCGAATACGTGCGCGTTCTCGCGGATCAGCTTGAAGTAGCCCGTCCCCCACGCGCCGCCGCCGACCGCGTCGACCAGCGTGAGGTCCCTGTACTCCGCTCCCTCCAGGAGCAGCGCCCGCAGCGCCACCGCGCCGCCGACATCGTGCGCGACGACGCTGGGGTGGTCCATGCCGTCCGGACCCCAGTGCGCGAGCAGGCGGGCGAAGATCCTTCCCTGTGCCGCCAGGCCGACATCCTGCCCCTCCCGCTGCTCCGACTGCCCGAAGCCGAGCAGATCCCAGACGTAGACCTTGCGGGTACGGGCCAGGGCGGGGGCGATCTCGCGCCAGATGTACGACGAGAAGGGCGAGCCGTGCAGGAGGACCACTGGGTCCCCCTCCCCGAACGACGCCCACCTCACATGGCCGTCCGGCGTCTCGAACTTCTCCCCCAACTGCCAAGGCCGCGTCATGTCGTACCTCCCGTTGGCATCAATGCGCTCCGGCATCTCGTCTCTCCCTTGTGATCGACGTTACCAGTAGAGCTCGTCTACAGGTAACTCCCGCCTAGCGGTAACTCCCATCTCACGTATTGCACTGTCCGTTCCAAAACCTGTACCGTCCTGACATGGCCCGACCGAGAACCTTCGACGAGGAACGGGCCCTGGACGCGGCGATGCACGCCTTCTGGGTGAATGGCTACGAGGCCACCTCGACCCAGGATCTGTGCGAAGCCACCGGCCTGGGCCGCAGCAGCATCTACAACACCTTCAGCAGCAAGCACGAGCTGTTCCAGCGAGCCCTGGCCCGCTACATCGACTCCATGACAGCCGTACAGGTCGAGATTCTGGAGGATGCCGGGCGCTCCCCGATGGAGCGGCTTCGGTCCCTCTTCGCGCGCATCGTCGACACCGAGTTCGAGTGCCGCGAGGACGGGCACAGCATCGGCTGTCTGACCGTCAACACGACCGTGGAGCTCGCCGGGCGCGACCCCGATTCCGCCGAACTGCTCGCACGGGACCTCTCGGTGCGGCTCGACGCCATCGGCGCCGTCATCCGCGCAGGTCAGAGCAGTGGCGAGATCGGCACCAAGCGGGACGCGGGCGACCTGGCCCGCTTCCTGAACGCCGTCATCGGCGGCATGCGGATCTCGGCACAGGGCGGTGCCGATCGCGCCACCCTGACAGTCATCGCCGAGACCGCCATGGACTCACTGGACCACTGAACCGCCGCCGACTCGGCCACTTCGCCAGCCCGGCCTCCCGACTCGGCTACTCCACCGGCCCGACCTCCCGACTCGGCCACTTCGCCGGCCGGGACTCTCAACCCGGCCTCCCCGACCGCCCCTTGGCCCCCGCTCCACTTCCGCGCGCCCTCGTATTGTACCGATCGGTCTATAACGTACGCGTGCGCCGTGCGCAGCCACCTGACCGTCAACCCAACCCCGACAGGAGCCCCCATGCCCCGCGCCGTCTACCTCCTGGCCCTCGGCATCTTCGCCATGGTGACCAGCGAGTTCGTGGTCGCCGGTCTGATGCCGCAGATGGCCGACGGACTCGACGCCACGATTCCGGAGATCGGCTACCTGATCACCGCCTTCGCCGCGGCGATGGCCTTCGGCGGCCCCTTTCTCACCATCGCACTCCTGAAAATGCGTCAGAAGACAGCCCTGCTCGTCCTGTTCGGCATCTTCCTTGCGGGCAATGTCCTCGCCGCGCTCGCTCCGGACTACCGCACCATGCTGGTGGCCCGCGTCATCACGGGCATCGCGTCGCAGGCCTTCTTCGGCGTCTCCATCTCCCTGTGCGCACGGCTGACCCGCCCCGAAGTGCGGGGCAGGGCCATCGCGGTGGCGCTCAACGGGCTGATGCTGGGTACGCTCCTCGGTCTGCCGCTCTCCACCGTCATCGGTGAACACCTGGGCTGGCGCGCCGCGTTCTGGGCCATCACCGGTCTGACCGTCATGGCCGCGCTCGCCACCCTCATCGGCGTGCCGCGCATCGAGAGCGCCGACGACGACGGCGGCAACCTCCGCCAGGAGCTCGGCGCCTTCCGGAGCCCACGGCTCTGGCTGACCCTCACCACCAGCACGTTCATCATCGGCGCGACGTTCTCCGCCTTCAGCTACCTCAACCCGATCCTCACCGAGGTGACCGGCTTCTCCACGGGCACCGTGCCCCTGCTGCTCATCGCGTACGGAGCGGCCACCGTCATCGGCAACACGATCGTCGGCCGGCTCGCCGACAAGCACACCGTGCCGGTGCTGCTCATCGGCCTGCTGCTCAATCTGGCGTTCCTCGCGGGCTTCGCCGTGTTCGCCCAACTCCCCTTCCCCGCAGTGGCGTTGATGATGGGCATCGGCCTGGTCGGCGTCACCATGAACCCGGCCCTCGTGACCCGCGTCCAGCGCACGGGCAACGCCCGGCCGCTGGTGAACACCGTCCACTCCTCGTTCATCACCCTCGGCATCATCATCGCGACGTCCGTCGGCGGACCGGCCATCGACGCCTTCGGCCTGCGGGCGCCGCTCTGGATCGGCGCCGCGCTCGCCGGACTCGGCCTGCTCACACTGCTGCCCGACCTGAAGCGGCTGCGCAACGAGCGAGCAACCCGCGATACAGGGGCAGTTGAGGCACCGAGTCCGGCCGTGAAGGAGACCGCCCGCGTCTAGCCCAGCGCCCCGAGGGGGTCGTCGAGCACCGGCTGCCAGGCCAGCTCGGCGGCCCCCACCAGGCTGTTGTGGTCCAGCGTGCAGGCCAGGATCGGTACGCCCCCGCTGCGCCCCCACAGGCTCCGGTCGGCGACGACGGCCCGCAGCCGCTCGGGGTCGGCCTCCAGAAGCGCGCGGTGCAGGCCGCCCAGGATGATGCGGTCGGGGTTGAGGATGTTCACCAGCCCCGCGAGCCCGAGACCGAGGCGGTCGATCAGCTCCTCGGCGGCCGAACGGACCGCGGGGTCGCCGCCCGCGTCCCGGAGCAGTTCGCGGGCCTGCTGCAGCAGCCCCTCCGGGCCGGGCTCGCGGCCCGCCGCCGTGAGGAAGGCCAGCGGGTCCGTCTCGACGTCCAGACAGCCGCGGCTTCCGCAGTAGCAGGGACGGCCCTCAGGATTGACGGTGAGGTGGCCGACCTCGAGCGCGAGGCCCGAACTGCCCGTGTGCAGCCGCCCGTCGAGGACGAGCGCACCGCCGACCCCCCGGTGCCCGGTCGCCACGCACAGCAGATCGCGGGCGCCGCGCCCGGCTCCGTGCCGGTGCTCGGCCAGAGCGGCGAGGTTGACGTCATTGGCGGCGAACGCCGGTCCATCGATGCCTGCGTCCCGTACGCAGTCGGCGAAGATCTGGCGTACCTGCGAGCCCGCGGGCCAGGCCAGGTGCAGCGGATTGAGGGCGGTGCCCTCCGGTTCGGCGACGGCGGACGGCACCGCGAGCCCCGCGCCCACACACCGCCTGCCGGTCTCCTCCAGCAACCGCGCACCGGCGTCGATCACCGAGCCGAGCACCTGCGCCGGGTCGGCGTCGATGGTCTCGCAGCCGGGGGCGGTGGCGACGATCCGGCCGCCGAGCCCGACGAGCGCGGCCCGGAATCCGTCGGAGTGCACCTGGGCGGCGAGGGCGACAGGACCGTCGTCCGCGATGGAAAGACCGTGCGAGGGGCGGCCCTGGGACCCCGCGGGCGCGCTCGGCTTCGCGTCGATCCTGATCAGGCCGAGCGCCTCTAGCTCGGCGGCGACGGCGCCCGCCGTGGCACGGGTGACGCCGAGTTCGGCGGTGAGTACGGCACGGGTCGGGGCGCGCCCGGTGTGCACGAGCTCAAGGGCGGGTCCGAGCACGCCGCGCCCGCGCTCCAGGCGCGTACGCGTGGACAGATCCCCCTCGGTACGGGAGGCAGCCTTGCCGTTCATGAGGGCGAGTCTCCCATGATCCGTACGCCGTCTCGCCGTTCAGTCGTCATCTGCTCGTGCACCGCTCTTCCGTTTCCCTTCCCCCGACACCCCACGGGAACCTGCCGCTGTCGCCTCACGAGAACCCTCCGACCACCGGTGACCGCCGCCTCACACGAACTGTCTTGTACGCCACGGGTGCGCACCTCTACCCTGACTTTGTGCCGCTACTAAACAAAACCACGTCCGCAGCGTCGCGGGCCACTCCCCCGGGCCTTGTCCGGCTCCGTGTCGCACTCACCGTCTTCTTCGCGCTCGACGGCTTCATCTTCGCCGGATGGGTCGTCCGTATCCCCGCCATCAAGGAACAGACCGGTGCGTCGGCGAGCGACCTCGGGCTCGCGCTGCTCGGGGTGTCCGCCGGTGCCGTGATCACGATGACGCTCACCGGACGCCTCTGCCGCCGCTTCGGCAGCCATCCGGTGACGGTCGTGTGCGGTGTGCTGCTCTCGCTGAGCGTGGCGCTGCCTCCGCTGACCCACTCGGCGACAGCCCTTGGCGCAGTGCTCCTGATCTTCGGGGCCGGTTACGGGGGCATCAATGTCGCGATGAACAGCGCCGCCGTCGACCTCGTGGCCGCCCTGCGGCGTCCGATCATGCCCAGTTTCCACGCCGCCTTCAGCCTGGGCGGCATGGCAGGCGCCGGGCTCGGCGGACTGATCGCCGGGTCCCTCTCCCCCACCCGCCACCTCCTCGGCCTCACCGTGATCGGCCTGCTCGTCACCGCCGTCGCCGGACGCGCACTCCTGCGCCTCGAAGCGCCCGCGCCCCCGGCCGACCGCCCCGACACGGACGGCACCCCCGAGCGGCTCGACGGCCGCACCCGCCGCATGGTCATCGTCTTCGGCCTCATCGCCCTCTGCACCGCCTTCGGCGAAGGCGCACTCGCCGACTGGGGCGCCCTCCACCTCGAACAGGACCTCGCCGCCCACCCCGGCATCGCCGCCGCCGGCTACTCCTGCTTCGCCCTCGCCATGACCATCGGGCGGCTCAGCGGCACCACCCTCCTCGAACGCCTCGGCCAGACCCCGATACTCGTCGCCGGCGGCACCACGGCCGCCGCAGGCATGCTCCTCGGCGCACTCGCCCCCACCGTCTGGCTCGCCCTCGTCGGCTTCGCCGTCACCGGGCTCGGGCTCGCCAACATCTTCCCCGTGGCCGTCGAGCGAGCGGGAGCGATGGCCGGGCCCAACGGTGTCGCCACCGCCTCCACCCTCGGCTACGGCGGCATGCTCCTGGGGCCGCCCGCCATCGGCTTCATGGCCGACTGGTTCACCCTGCCCATCGCCCTCACCAGCGTGGCCGTACTCGCGGGCCTCGCCGCGCTGATCGGGCTCACGGCCCGTCGATGACGAAATGCGGCAGGCTTCGGCGCTGCCTGTCCGACTCCAATGTGCCGGGACCGGTTGTTGGTTAGGGTGAAGGTCCGACTGGGTGTTCGGGTCTTGGGCAGGGGAAGCAGGAGGCCGCTGATTCATGGTTGCTCACCGGTCGGACGAAGGTCCGCGCCCTGGCCCTGCCGCAGGGGATCAAGATCCGGAACACCATTTACCGGTCACGGCCGGATCCCGCCGGTCGCCCGGAGACGGTGAGCGTGCCACCGGCCGGTCGCCCGCCGCGGTACTGCCTGCGCCGCTGCGCGTGTGGCTCGGGCTGATCGCCCTCCTCGCCGCGTCGGCGGTCGTCGTGCTCGGGGTGATGTACGCGGGCCACACCCAGTCCGGCACAGTCGACAGGTGGTTCATCCAGCCCACGGACGACAGCGTGGGGCGGCCGTGGCGGTACGTCGCCCTGGCCACGGACTTCCTCGCGGAGCCCGCCGGAGCGGCGATCCTTGTCGTGGCCGCGGTGGCGGGCTGCCTGCTGCTCCGGCGACCTCGTACGGCAGTGCTCGTCGTTGTCGGCGCCGGTCTGACGGTGGTGACGGCGACCCTGCTCAAGTCCCTGGTGGGACGCACCATCCACGGCCCCGACAACCTGTCCTACCCGAGCGGGCACACCGCCTTCCTCACGGCGCTCGCCCTCATCGCGGCGCTGCTCGCCACCAGCCTGCTGGGCCTCGGCAGGACGGCCGGCATGCTGCTCGTGCTCGCCGCCGTGCTGATTGCCGGCGCCGCCATGGGCTGGGCGCAGGTCGCTCTGGGCGCGCACTACCCCACCGACATCCTCGGCGGCTGGTGCACGGCGCTGGCCGTGGTGCCGGTGACCGCCTGGCTGATCGACCGGGTGGCCGTCAGCGGCCCCTGGAAGCGCCTCTGACGTCACCTCACCTCACGGCCCGACCTCACCTCACGCGAAACCTCACGTCACGCGAAGGGCCGGAAGACCGGCTTCACCGGTCGGCCCGCCAGCCAGGGAGTGGGGTCACCGGCGTCAAGTGCCTTGCGGTACACCGCACATGCCTGGCCCACCACGTCCACGGTGCGCTCGATGTCGGCGTCGTCGAGCGCGCTGCTCACCACGAACGACGGGGCGAGCACCCCGCCCGCGAGCAGCTGGCGCAGGAACAGCGTGCGGTACTGCTGCGACGGCTGCCCGTACTCGTCGAGGGTGGCGAAGACCAGGTTGCTGGCCCGGCCCCGGACCACGACGTGCTCCCCGACGCCCATGCTGGCCGCGACCTCGCGCACACCGGCGGCCAACCGCTCGCCGAGGGCGTGCAGGCGCGCGGTGACGCCCTCCTCGGCGTAGGTGGTGAGCACGGCCATCGCCGCTGCCAGGGAGTGCGTTTCCGCACCGTGCGTGGTGGACAGCAGGAACACCCGCTCGCCGGGGTGGCGAAGCCCGCCCCGCTCCATCAGGTCGCGGCGCCCGGCGAGTGCGGAGACGGCGAAGCCGTTGCCCAGTGCCTTGCCGAACGTGGAGAGGTCGGGGGTGACGCCGTACAGGCCCTGGGCGCCCGCCTCGGACCAGCGGAAGCCGGTGATCATCTCGTCGAAGATCAGTACGCAGCCGTGCCGGTCGGCAAGTTCGCGCAGCCCCGCGAGGTAGCCGGGCGGCGGCTCGGTGTGGGTGGTGGCCGGTTCGAGGATCAGGCAGGCGACCTCGTCCCGGTACCGGGTGAGGAGTTCCTCCGTGGCGGCCAGGTCCCCGTACGGAAATGTGACGGTGAGGTCGGTGGTCGCCGCCGGGATACCGGCCGGCATCGGCGTGGTGCCGATGAACCAGTCGTCGACGGAGAAGAACGGATGGTCCCCGCAGATGGCCACCCGCGGGCGCCCGGTGACGGCGCGGGCGAGGCGTACCGCGCCGGTGGTGGCGTCGGAACCGTTCTTCGCGAACTTCACCATCTCGGCGGTCGGCACGGTGGCCAGGAAGCGTTCGGCGGCCTCGACCTCCACGACGGACGGCCGGACGAAGTTGCTGCCGCGGTCCAGTTCCCGCCGCACCGCCTCAAGCACGCGCGGGTGAGCGTGGCCGAGGCTGACCGACCGCAGTCCTGAGCCGTACTCGATGTAGCGGTTGCCGTCGACGTCCCATACGTGGGCGCCCCGGCCGTGGCTGATGACCGGGGCCAGGTCCTCGGGGTACTGGTCGTCGCCCTTGGCGTAGGTGTGCGCGCCGCCGGGAATCAGCGCGTGCAGCCGCTCGTTCGCCAGTCGCGACTTGGGGAGCTGGAACTCTTCGGTGTCCACGGCCACTTCACCCTTCCTTCTGCTTCAGAGCCTCGGCCTGCTTCAGGGCCTCGGCAAGGCTCGGCGCCTCCCGGTCCCGCTCGGACATCAAGGTGACCGGCAGCGGCCACGGAATGGCGAGCTCCGGGTCGTCGTGGGCGATCGTCACGTCCTCGGCCGGATCGTGCGGACAGTCGATCTTGTACGAGGTGTCGGCGGTCTCGGTCAGCGCCTGGAACCCGTGCGCGCACCCCGCGGGGATGTACAGGGTCACCTGGGTGTCGCCGGACAGCTCGAAGAAGGCCCGGCCCAGATAGGTCGGCGAGTCCGGGCGCAGGTCCACGACGACGTCGAAGATCTTCCCGTACGAGCACCGCACGAGCTTGGCCTCGCCGGCCCCGGAGCGCAGGTGCATCGCGCGCACCACCCCCTGGACCGAGCGGGACACGCTGTCCTGGATGAAGGCGTGCGGGTCGAGGCCGACCGAGCGGATCACGTCGGTGTCGAAGGTGCGGCAGAAGAAGCCGCGTTCGTCGGCGTGCGGCGTCGGCTCGAACAGGTACGCCCCGGCGATCGCCGGGACTTCGGTCACCTTCACTTGGCCTCCCGCAGGGTGTGGTCGGTCGCCGGGAACAGGGCCACGGTCAGGGCGGTGAACTGGTCCTCGATACGCCGGGCGGCGCGCAGGTTCTGCTCGGTGAGGGTCTCGCGCACCTCGGCCGAGCTCTGCTCCAGTGCCCGGAACTGTTCGAGCAGCCGCCCGGCGTCCAGTTCGCGGGCCGGGTGGCAGTACTCGCCGAGACCCATGCGGTCCATGAGCACGTCGCTCTTCGCCGAGTAACTGACGGCGAGCGTGGGTGTGCCGACCTTCAGCGAGCAGATCAGGTTGTGGTAGCGGGTCGCCACCACGGTGTCGGCGGCCGCCATCTCCTTCATGAGGTCGTCCAGCGAGGCCGTCTCGGCCACCGTGACCAGCGGCGAGTCCACCGCGTCGAGGATCGCCTCCGCCACCGGCAGGTCGAGTTCGTCGCCGGTGACGAGGCGGACCGGCCTGCCGTCCTCGACCAGCGCGCGCACGAACGCGGCCGTCCCGTCGAGGTAGCGCCGGTTGATCTCGACGGCCCGGGCGCGCTCGTCGTTGCTGCCGTGGAAGTCCATGACGCCGACGCAGACCGGGCCCGGCGGCCCCGAGGGCGTGTGCGCCGACGGCGTCGGCAGGGCGAACACCAGGTCTTCGTAGACCTTGTCGCGCTTGGTGTCCACCTTCATCGCCCGCATCGCGTCGCGGGACTGGTCGTCGCGGTACGAGCGGTAGGCGGCAAGCCGCGCCGACCAGCGCACCAGGGTCCGGGTCGGCCGGTTGCCGATCTTTCCGGCGCCGACGCTGACCAGCGCGACCCGGCTGCCGAAAAGGCGGCCGGTCGCGCAGAGCAGGAACAGTGAATAGGGGAAGCCCCACGGCCGCAGCGGCAGCGTGGTCTCCAGGACACCCGTGCCCGGCACGATCACCACGTCGTGGCGGCGTACCCAGGCGGCGGTGCGGACGACGTCGACGAGTTTGCCCACACCCTTGGTCGCGATCGCGCTCGCACGTGACGCGGTGCGGTACTCCCCGCGGTTCCAGTTCAGCCGCGTCGCGGGAATCCGGTAGCGGGTCGTGACGTCCTCGGGTCCGCCGCACAGCGCGTCCACGACCGCCTTCGGGTGCTCGGCGCGGAGGTACCCGAGCACGGCCTCCAGCGATCCGTTGTTGCCGACGTTGCCGGAGCCGAGCAGACCGAACACCCCGACACGCACCGGGGTTTCGTTGCCGGACGTCATGCCTGCCTCCCTTCACGGCCCGCGACGAGGTCGTCGACGGAGACGGTGAACAGGGCCGGGTCGACCGGGGCACGGTCCTCGACCCGCTCGCCCGCCCCCGGCCGGGTCCGGCTGGTCATCCAGGCCGCCAGGTGGCCGTAGCAGGCACGCCGGTCGGCCGCGGACAGCGGGGCCCGCCGGACCGCCGCGACGAAACCCCAGACGTACTCGGCCAGCAGCCGGGGCGTCGGGTGCAGCGGGCCTGCCCGGCGCGGGTCCAGGTTGACGCACCGGGAGCGCTTGGAGGGGTTCGCCCGCTCCGCGCGGGTGGGGTGGTCGCGGCGGAAGTACAGCAGCTCCGGCACCTGGTGGAAGGGCCCGTGCAGGGCGATTTCGGCGACGAACGTGCGGTCCGCGTGGTGGTAGCTGTCGTGCGGCTTCACCCGGCGCAGCACGTCGGCCCGCATCACCCCGTAGAAGTCGTCGCCGCCCGGCTCGAAGAGCATGCTGCGGAAGCGCTCCGGCGCGCGCGGCGAGTCGGTGGCCAGCGTGTACTCGTAGGGGACCGTCACCTTGCCGTCGCCGTCGATGACCGCCTGGTCGGCGTGGGCGAGGATCACCTCGGGGTGCTCGTCGAGCGCCTCCACGCAGCGCCGCAGCAGATCCCGTGCGTACAGGTCGTCGTGCGACGCCCACTTGAACAGCTCGCCGTGGCACTGGGTGAACACATAGTTGTGGTTCGGCGCGGCGCCGATGTTGCGGAGCAGCCGGATGTAGCGGATGCGCGAGTCCCGCGCGGCGTACTGGCGGCAGATGTCCTGGGTCTTGTCGGTCGAGGCGTTGTCGGTGATGACCAGCTCGAAATCCTCGTAGGTCTGGCCGAGCAGCGCGTCGAGCGACTCGGCAAGGTACTCCTCGCCGTTGTAGACGGGCAGGCCGATGCTCAACCGGGGATGGGCGGTCATTGCGTCCTCACTTCGGGAATGGGGTTCTGGCGGCGCTCGCGCAGAGCGGACCGCAGTTGCAGCCACCACACGGCGGAGCTGCAGAGGGACGCGGCGGCGACGCCCCAGGCCGAGCCGGCCGTGCCGGCCACGAGCGCCCCGCCGAGTCCGCCGCCGACGTAGCAGGTGGAGGCGAACAGCTGGCAGCGCAGGCTGCGCCGGGCCGCGGCGAGCGCGCGAAGACCGGCCGCCGCGCCGGTGCCGATACCGGCGCCCGCTACGCCGAGCGTGACCGGCACGATGATCGCCGAGGAGGAGCTCCAGACGTCGCCGAGGATGAGCTCGCCGAGCCGGTCCGGCATCAGCAGCAGGACCGCGCCCCACGAGAGCGCCCCGACGGCCTGCCCGGCGCCGAGGAAGAGGCAGAACCGGCCGAGCCGTTCCGGGGCCTGGCGCAGCATCCGGGCCGCTTCCGCGACGGTGACCAGCGTCAGCCCCATCAGTACGGCGAGGAACGGGCCGAGCAGCAGCTCGGCGCCCCGGATCACGCCCACCGCGCTGACCCCGACGATCGCGCCGAGCCCGTAGGCCCGAAGCTGGCTCGCGCCGCTGACGCCGACGTTCTCGATCAGGTACCGGTAGCTGAGGTCACGGTGGTCGTGCAGCCACTCGCGGCCTCCGGTGAGCCGGGGCCGGATGCCGGACTGGAAACAGCCGTACACCGCGGCCACCGTGGCGGACGCGCCCCAGGCGAGCACGAAGGCGGTCACGCTGCCCACGCGGGCCGCCACCACCATCGCCGGCACGAGCGCGACGCCCCACACGACGTCGTTCACGAACGCCTTCTTGCCGTTGCCCGCGGCGAAGAACGAGTACCGCCAGGCGTCCTGCAACAGCAGCCCCGGCAGCATCAGGCCGAGCCCGGCGAACGCTGGCCCCACCTGGCCGCCGAGCGCGAGGCCGACCACCAGACACCCCGCGCCGATGACGGCACCGACGCCGAGGGCGGTACCCGACGACCGGGCCACCGCCCCGCGCCACGACGCGTCGGACACGCCGCTGAAGCGCACCACGAGCGGGTCGGTGGCCAGGCCGCGGGAGACGCTGAGAACTACTCCGTAGGTCACCCAGGCCAGGCTGAACACGCCGAACGCGGTCAGCCCGAGGGAGCGCGCGACGTAGATCCCCACCGCGAAGTTGGACAGACTGGAGGCCGCCTGGTCGGCGAGGCCCCAGGACAGCCGTCCGAGGATGGCCCGTCTGGCGGTGGGCCGGGCCGTCTGCTCCTCCCCGGTGGTCATCGGCTCCTCCCCGGTGGTCTTCGGCGTCACGCTTTGATCAGTCCGGCGGCGTGCAGGGCGTCGGCCGCGCCGGCGACGGTGTCGAACGGCAGCCCGGACCGCTCGGCGACGTCGAGCAGACTGTGCTCGCCGTCGGAGAGGTTGAGCACCCAGAGCATGGCCATCTGGGCCTCCTTGGTGTCACTGCGGCCGCCGAGCGCGTCGTACAACCCGCGCCGTCCCAACTGCGGTTCGCCGTAGGGGCTGAGATTCAGATAGCGCCGGTTGCGGTCGAGGACGGCGAACGCCTCGCGGCAGACCGCGAGCGTGTCCGCCATCGCCGCCGGGAACACGAAGTCCGGGTTGTCGCCCGAGGTGTGATACTCCGGGTACTCCGAGTACGGGGTCCTGCTGAGCGAGCCCACGCCGAGGTTGAACCCGGGTGAGCAGTACTGCCGCTCGTCGTATCCGTACGGAGTGAACTCCCTTACTCCGTGCGGGCGTTCGGAGACCTTGAGCACATGCCGCAGCACGTGGTCGATCTCCGCGTCGCCGCGTCTGCTCTGCTTGTACGTCAGTTGGCCCGAGTCACCGGCGCAGGCGAGCACGAGGCCGTGCTTGACCTGTTCGATCCGCTCCTTGTTGCGGGCCAGCCAGGTGATCGCCCCGACGGTGCCGGGCGCGTAGACGAACCGATAGGTGTAGTACGGGTTCGTCTCCGCGAGGGCCATGGCCAGGAACGTCGCCACGGCGATCCCGGCCAGGTTGTCGTTGGCCAGCGACGGGTGGCAGACGTGGCAGGAGACGATCACTTCGTCGGGCACCTGGCCGGGGACCACGTGCTCGGCGTAGGTGAGGTGGCCGTCTTCAAGGGTGGAGTCGACGCACACCTCGTACTCGCCGTCCGGCAGCGCGTCCAGGGTCTCCTGGGCCAGGCAGAATCCCCACTCCGGTTTGTAGTAGCTGGTGCGGTACGGCACCCGGGTCGGGTCGTCCGGCAGGGTGTGCAGATGCTCGCGGAGTTCGGCAAGCGGCATGGTCCGCGCCACCGGCACGCTGTAGCCGAGCACGTGCAGGCTGGACGCGGCGAAGTCGACGACCCGGTTGCCCGCGCTGTCGGCGACGTAGGCGTCCCGGATGTTCCACTCCTGCGGCACCGTCCAGTCGAGCACCTGCGTCCCGGTCGGCACCTCGTGCACCTGCAGCGGGATGTACTCGCCGACGATGTCCAGGGTGGCGCGTACGCCGTCGCCGGTGATGCTCCGGCAGAGCGGATAGAGCCGCTCCACCAGCGCATGCATCTGTTCACCGGCGCTTGCGTCGATCTGTATGGTCATCCGCGCCGCCGCAGGGTGTCGTCGACGGTGCCGGCCTCGGACGCCGCGCGCAGCACGGCGAGACGGGTGAAGCGCTGCTCGAAGTCCTCCCGGGTCAGCCCGAACTTGCGGTAGGCGTCGGCCAGTTCGAGCGCGCCCTGCTTTACCGTCCACTCGCAGTCGAAGCCGGGAATCGCGGCGCGGAACCGGGAGAAGTCCACCCGGTAGGAGCGCGGGTCGGCGCCGTTCTCCCCGGTGATCCGCACCTTCGCGCCGGACACCGCGTCGGCGACCTGCTCGGCGATCTCGGCGACCGTGACGTTGTTGGTCTCGCTGCCGATGTTGAAGGCCCGGTCGTGCACCGCCTCGCGCGGCGCGTCGAGCGCCGCCGTGAAGGCCCGTGCGATGTCGGCGGCGTGCACCAGCGGACGCCAGGGCGTGCCGTCGGAGAGCACCAATACCTCGCCGGACAGGAGCGCGTGGCCCACCAGGTTGTTCAGGACGATGTCGGCGCGCAGCCGGGGCGAGTAGCCGAAGGCGGTGGCGTTGCGCATGTACACCGGGCTGAAGTCGCCGTCGGCGAGGGCGTGCAGGTCGTCCTCGACGCGCACCTTGGACTCCGCGTACGGCGTCACCGGGCGCAGCGGGGCGTCCTCGCCCACCAGGTCGCTGCCGCCCGCGGCGCCGTAGACCGAGCAGGTGGAGGCGTACAGGAAGCGCCGCACTCCGGCCTCGCGGGCCAGCCGGGCGAGCCGTACGGACGCGTGGTGATTGATGTCGTAGGTGAGCTCCGGTGCGAGGGAGCCGAGCGGATCGTTGGACAGCGCGGCCAGGTGGATCACGGCGTCCACCCCGGCCACGTGTTCGGCGGTGAGGTCGCGCAGGTCCACCCGGTGACCCTGCGGGTCAGCGGGCGGCGGACCCAGGACACAGTCGGCGAACAGACCGGCGTCAAGGCCGACGACTTCGTGTCCGGCGGCCGTGAGTACCGGGGCCATCACGGTGCCCAAGTAGCCCTGGTGTCCGGTGAGCAGTACGCGCAAGGTTCATTCCCCCAGGTCGAAAGTGCCGAGATTGAGCGTGAGTTTGGTGACGGCGAACGCCTCGGCGTACCGCGCGTGACATTCGATGCCCCTGATCCGTGCGAGGCCGAGGAAGGCCTCGCGGTCGTACCAGGGGCGGTGCCGCTGCGAGGGGTAGTGCTCCTGCAGCAGCCGCACCTTCTGTTCGGCGGTCGCCGGCGCCAGCGGCTGGTACGCCGGCATGCGGCCGAGGTCGCCGTCCCATTTGACGATCTCGTAGCCGAGTACGAGGTGGTCGCGGAAGGCGGTGGTCATCAGCTGCGCCAGGCCGCGGTGGTCCTGGTGCGCGTCATCGGTGCGCGGCGCCAGGACGAGGTCCGGCTCGGTGCGCTCGCGCAGTTCCTCGACGGCGGCCTTGGCCTCCTCCCACTGCGCGGGGAGCCGGCCGTCCGTCAGCTTGAGCACGGTCAGGCGCAGATCGGCGCCCGGGCAGAAGGCGGCGAGCGCGGCCTGCTCCTCCTGCTCGCGCTCGCTGCCACCGCCGGTGAGCACGAGGGCGTCGACGCGGATGCCCGGATGGGCGAGGCACATCGACAGGAGTGTGCCGCCGGCGCCGATGGCGATGTCGTCGCAGTGCGCGCCCACCGCGACGATCCGGCTCAGCGGCCCGGCCCCGAGCCCGATCACGCGCTCACCCCCGCGCTGTCCCGCTCCCACACGGCCCACGGGCGGTCGCCCCGTGCGTAGGCCTCGTCGAGCGCGGCCCGCTCCTTGACCGTGTCGGTCGGCTTCCAGAAGCCGCGGTGCTGGTGCGCCACCAACCGGCCCTGCTTGGCAAGGCCGCCGCATCCGTCGGCGACCAGGTCACCGTTCTCCGGTATGTGGTCGAAGACCTCCTGGCGCAGCACGAAGTAGCCGCCGTTCTCCCACATCGGCAGTTCGCTGACCGGGGTGATGCCCCCGACCAGGCCGTCCTCGCCCAACTCCACGCAGTGGAAGGAGGACTGGGGCGGCACGACCATCATCGACGCGCCCGCGTCACGCGCGGCGAACCGGTCGATCATCTCGGGCAGCGGGGCGTCGGTGAGCACGTCGGCGTAGTTGGCGAGGAACATCTCGTCGCCGTCCAGGTGGTGGCGCACCCGGCGAAGGCGTTCGCCGATCGGTGACTCGATGCCGGTCTGCGCGAATGTGATCGTCCAGTCCGAGATGTCGGTGGAGAGCAGCTCGGTCCTGCCGCCCCGCAGCACGAAGTCGTTGGACGTCGTCTCCTCGTAGTTGAGGAAGAAGTTCTTGATGTGGTGCGCCCCGTACCCCAGGCACAGGATGAACTCCGTGTGCCCGAAGTGCGCGTAGTAGCGCATCACGTGCCAGATCAGCGGCCGCGGGCCGACCATCGCCATCGGCTTGGGCACGTCGTCGGCGGCGCCGCTGCGCATCCGCATCCCGTAACCGCCGCAGAACAGTACGACCTTCATGCTGTGACCTCTCCAGACGTGCCCTCGACAATGCTCAGTTCCGGGATGGGAAAGACAAGGCGGCCGCCCCAGTCGTGCACGAAGGACAGCTGCTCGACCAGCTCGGCCCGCAGGTTCCAGGGCAGGACGAGCACGTAGTCCGGCCGGTCGATGCTGATCTGCTCGGGCGGCAGGATCGGGATGCGGGTGCCCGGCGTGAACCTGCCGTGCTTGTAGGGGTTGCGGTCGACCGTGTACGCGAGCAGGTCGGGCCGGATGCCGCAGTGGTTGAGCAGGGTGTTGCCCTTGCCGGGGGCGCCGTAGCCGACGACCGTCTTGCCCTCCTCGGCCGCCGTGATGAGGAACTTCAGGAGGTCCCTGCGCACCTTGGCCACCCGGGCGGAGAACTCGGTGTACCCCGACAGCTCCTGAAGACCGGCGGCCTTCTCCCTGTCGAGTACGTCGACCACCCGCTGGGAGGGCTCGCCGGCCACCTCGGCGGGACGGGCCCACAGCCGGATGGAGCCGCCGTGCGTGGGCAGCAACTCGACGTCCACGAGCGCGAGTCCGCCGCTGGCGAGCGCCCGGATCGCGGAGGCGACCGTGTAGTACTGGAAGTGCTCGTGGTAGATCGTGTCGTACTGGTTCTCCTCGATCAGGGTCAGCAGGTGCTGCACCTCGATGGAGACCCAGCCGTCGTCGGCGACCAGGGCGCGCAGGCCCTCGGTGAAGCCGACCACGTCGGGGATGTGCGCGTACACGTTGTTGGCCACGACCAGGTCGGCCGGGCCGTGTTCGGCGCGGACGGCCGCACCGGTCTGCGGGCTCAGGAACTCCGTGAGCGTGGGCACGCCCGCCTCGCGCGCGGCGGCACCGACGTTCACCGAAGGCTCGACGCCCAGGCAGCGGATCCCCCGGTCCACCACATGCTTGAGCAGGTACCCGTCGTTGCTCGCGACCTCGACCACGAAGGCGTCCGGGCCGAGGTCCGTCCGCTCCACCGCGTCGGCGACGAACGTGCGCGCGTGCTCCACCCAGGACGTCGAGAAGGAGGAGAAGTACGCGTACTCCGTGAACGTCTCCTCCGGCTTGATCAGCGGCGGGATCTGGGCGAGCCAGCAGTCGGTGCAGACCCGCAGATGAAGCGGGTACGCCGGTTCGGCCCTGTCGAGTTGATCAGCGGCGAGAAAGCTCTCGCACGGCGGAGTCGCCCCCAGATCGACGACGCTCCCCAGCGCCGCCGAGCCGCAGAGTCGGCATCGTGTCATTTAGTTCCCCCCAGTTCTGCTCGCGCGGGTGCCCCACCGCGAGCCAGTGTTTCCATCCCCTGCGGGCGGCGTTTCCCCGCCGCCCGACCGCTCCGCGATCGCGGAGCGATACCCCTCCACCAGGCGACCGAGACCGACGGCCGGGCTGAAACCCTGCTCGTATCGGCGTCGGCCGGCCCGGCCCATCTCCTGGTTCCGCGCCGGATCGGTCGTGATCCGGCGCAGACAGGACGCGAGTGAGGCGGGCTCCCCCGGCCGGTGCAGCAGCCCGGTCACCCCGTCCTCGACCAGTTCGACGAAGGCGCCGTGACCGGCGGCGACGGTCGGAACCCCCGCCGCCATCGCCTCGACGACCACCAGGCCGAACGCCTCGAGCCACGTCGAGGGAGCCACCACGGCCACCGAGCGCGCGATGGCCTGCCGGCACTGCTCCGGGTCGTAGAGGCCGACGTACCGTACGTCGTCCCGGCCCGCGGCCCAGGCGGTCACCTCGTCCTCCAGCGGTCCCGTGCCGGCGATGACGAGCGGCACGCCCACACCGCCGGCCGCGGCGATCTCGTCCCACGCGGCCATGAGCAGCCGCACGCCCTTGGCCTCCGCGAGCCGGCCCAGATAGAGCAGATGGTCGCCCGCGCCCGATCGACGGGCGTCCGGGTCCGGCACGAAGTTGTGCTTCACCACCAGGCGTTCGGCCGGCATGCCGGCCCGCACCAGGATCTCGCGCTGCGCGGCGCTTATGCAGAAGAACCGCTCCACGCCGGTCCACCAGCGCCGCCGGTTGACCGACAGGCTGAGCGCGAGCGGCGCCGTGGCGAGCCGGGAGCCGCGGTAGCAGCCGTGCCGGACGGCGGGCAGCGGCGTCCCCCCGACGCACTCGGTGCACGGCCGGCCGTCCCGCTGCAGTGTGCCGGGCGGGCAGACCTGCGTGTAGTTGTGCAGCGTCGCCACGACGGGCACGCCGGCGTCGGCGCAGGCGGCGATGACCGCGGGCGACAGGAGCGGGAAGACGTTGTGGACGTGCACCACGTCAGGGCGTGAGGCGCGCAGCCGGGCGGCGAGCTCGGAACGGACCCTCGGGTTCCACGGCACGAGCAGCGGCACCGTGGCCTTGACCGGCAGAGACATGGCGCCGATGTCGTCGCTGCGCCGCTCGAACACCTCGACCCGGTGTCCGGCATCGCGCAGCAGCGCCGTCTCCTGGTCGACGACGTTGTTCTCGCCGCTCGGCTGCGCCGAGGCATAGCGGTTGTGCACCACGAGGACGTGCATGCTCACGGTCGCCTCCGATCTTGGGCCCAGCGCGGGATACGTCGTCGTGGGGCCGCGGGCGCCGCGAGGGGCGCGGCGGCCTCGGGAGCGGTCGCGAGGAGCGAGGCGGCCAGGGCCAGATGCAGCAGATAGGGCGAGGCGTCGCCGAGGCCGGCCTCGGTGTACGACGCGATGGCGCAGTAGCTGATCAGGAAGATCGCGCAAGCCCTCGCGAGGGACGGCGGTCGGAGCAGCGCGACGGCGCCGAGGATGGTGACGAGCGCCGCCACGAGGGTGACGCCGATCCAGCCCTGCTCGTGGTAGACGGCCAGCCAGCTGTTGTCGATCGGCAGCCCGCCGAACGACTTGTCGCCCAGGCCCATCCCGAACAGCTTCTCCACGGTCGACCGGGGTGCCGCGAGGAGGGCGTCCCAGACCTTGGCCCGGCCGGTGAGGCTGGTGAGGTACTCCTGGCTCTGTCCGCGCAGGAACCACGCGCGTAGCAGGGGGGCGAACCCCACCGCGGCCACCACGGTGACGACCACCGCCCCCGTGAAGAACCGGCGGGCGGCGGCACTGGTCAGGACGAGCGAGCCGATCGCCAACGCCAGACCTATGAGCATGCCGAGCGTGGCCGTGCGGGTATGGGTCAGCGCGAGCAGGACGACTGAGGGCACGATGACGACCGTCGCGCTGACCCGGTCGGTCCGGCGCCCCATGAGGAGCAGCACGGTGAGCCCGATGATCACCGCGGCGTACTGTCCGATCTGCGGCGGGGTGAGCGGCCACAGCGCGCCGACGAGCCGCCCGCCGTAGACGTCCGGCATGGCCGCGCCCGGCGAGATGACCGCGCCGGCGGCGACCGACCCGAGGACCGCGAAGTAGATGCGGATGTGGTGCCGGACGAACGTCTCGCTGCCGTCCCACCAGCGGCTGAGCAGCCACAGCGTGCCGATGAAGAGAGCGAAGCGGGTACAGCGGAACAGCGCGCCGAACCCGGACGCCAGTTGCAGGCTGGAGAGCACGCTCGGCACGAGGAGCAGGGTGAGCAGCAGCAGGAAGGCGCTGGCGTGGATGCGCAGCCGCGGATTGAGCGCGAGCGCCAGCGCGAACGCGGCGACCAGCGCGCCCATGGTGATCAGCTGGATGAGCCCGCGGGGCAGCGGAATGACGGTCTCCGCCCCCGTGGAGCCGAGCGTGTTGAGGATCAGCAGTCCCCAGACGGTCCCGACGAGCTTGGGCGTGCCGGGGCGCGCGCCGGCGCCGTGCTGTGTGCCCGCCGTGCCTGCCGTACCCGAAGTGCCCGCCGTGCCGGCTCCGCCCGGCAGCCCGCCGCGTCGCAGGTCCTGGCTCATCTCAATCACCGTCCCGTACACGGAGGGTGCTGCTCGCGTCCTGCTCGTACGGCGCGCCCTGCCACTGCCCGAAGTCGAGCACCCGGCTCGGGTCGTGGGCGACGAACTTCCACGGTCCGATGTAGACGTTGTCGTGCCAGCGGTTCTTCTGCTTGTGGGTGATCGCGTCGGCCACCCGCTCGCCCTTGTACGGCGACCACTTCGGATAGGTGCCGTAGTTGGCGAGGACCGCCATGCGGTCGCACCGCTCCGTGCACTTGAGGACGGACTTGTCCAGCACGAACCGGTTGGTGTGGATGTCCACCCGCTGGGTCTTCCACCGGCAGTCCGTGTAGAGCGGCGCGGTGGCGATCTGCGGGCGCGCGCAGCGGTCGGTGTTCTTCTCCAGCAACGTGCAGTCACCGGAGGAGGTGTTGGCGGGGCTGTTGCAGAACCGGTCGGCGTTCTCCCACAGGGTGATCCCGGACCAGTTGTCCTCGAACAGGTTCCGGTAGACCTCGATCTTGTCCGTGCGGGCCCGGACCCGTGGTTCGCCGCCGGACTCGGACAGGTAGACGGTCGCGAAGGGGAAGTTGTCGCCGCCGGAGGCCTCCCTGCGGCCCTCGACCCAGTTGTTGCGCCGGATCGTGTTCTTCCGGATGACCGCGTTGTAGCTGGTCTCATAGATCAGTGCGGCACCGTCGTTGGCCTCGAGTACGTTGTCCTCGATCCGGAAGTCGTTGTTGTTGGTGTCCGCCCACAATCCGGTTCCGCGGTTGTCGTGCACCCAGTTGCCGCGGATGTCGGCGCCGTCGACGGCCCAGAACTTGACGCCCCCGGTGCAGCCGCAGCCCTCCCGCCGCTTCTCCCAGTCGCCCGTGTTGTTGCCCGTGATCTCGTTGCCCTTGACCACCAGGTCGCGCAGCGGGCCCGTGCCCTTGTACGCGTTCATGCCGTACTGGCCGTTCTTGCGCAGGCAGTTGGCGCGGACCTGCTGACGGGCACCGGCCATGAGACCGGCGCCGGAGTTGTACTGGATCTTCGCGTGCTCGATCACCCAGCCGTCGGCCGAGTCGTGGTTGACCACGCCCTGGTCGTGCGGCGCGACGAAACGCTGCACGGTCAGGTGGCGGATGGTGACGTCAGGGGCGTCGCCGCCGAACGCGTACTGGTTCTTCTTCCGGCCGTCGAGTACGGCGCCCGGCGCGCCGAGGTAGCGGTTCCCCTTCTTGGGGATGATCTGGGCGTGGCGGTCCGGTTCGAGCCGGTGCTTGCCCGGTCGAAGCCAGAACGTGGTGTTCGCGGGGCTGCTCTTGGTCTTGGCGGCCAGGTCGCCCACCTTCTTGGGGTCGACCGTCACCGCGCCCGCCGGCGCTGTCGCCGGCCCGGCCGCGGGCTTGGCGCACACCCGGGCCACGGCGGCCCTGGCCCCGGACTTGGACGGCGCGGAGGTCGGCTCCGCCCGGTCGCCCGGCGAGCCGTCGCAGCCGGTCGCCGCGAGCACGGCGGCCGCCGCCACCGGTAACGCCCAGTTCCGCCACTTCATTGCCACCGTCCCCCTAGCCCCGGAACCTGAGCACGGTCGTGAAACCCTGCGTGCCGTCGGCGAAACCGGTGCCGATCAGTGTCGTGGCGGGTTCCTTGCGCCCGAAGCCGGCGGAGTACCAGCCCAGCGGCGGGTTGCTCTCGCCGCGATGCGCGCGCCAGTTCAGCTGCCCGGGCAGGTCGAGCACCGCCGAGCGGTCCTCGCCGTCCCTGGTCCAGGTCAGCACCGCGCGGTTGCCGGTCAGCTCCGCGGTGATCGCCGGGCCGAGGTGGAACGCGAGCTGCGCGGCCCGGCCCTGGCCGCGCACCTCGTCGATCACGCGCAACTCTCCGCTTGCAGAGGCCAGTTCGACCCGGCGGCGGTGCACAGCGCCGTCCGCGCTCTGGTAGCCGTCGTGCTCGGCGCACCAGCGGGACGTGCCCCCGTCAGCAGCTCCGGACGTGTCCGCGACCAGGACCCGGCTGCGGGCATGCCGGGTCCACAGGAACGGGCCGCCGGAGACGGACTGGTCACCGCCGCCGAGGCGCAGAGTGTTGTGGCCGAGGGTCGAGCGGAAGTACTGCCGCCACTCGGGCTCCCCGTGATAGCAGAACGTCCCCGGGTCGGCGAGCACGTCGACGCCGTCGTGCCGGACCTCCACGGACAGCGCGTCGGCGTGGGCATGCGCGGCGATGGACAGGAAGCCGTGCGGGCCCCCGTCGCAGCGGCACCAGATCTCTCCCGGTCCGCGCAGGATGGTCATCCCCGCGTCGGCGAAGTGGGCCGGCCTGCTCACGGGGCGTCCGGATGCGTTGTGCGCGTACGGGCGGATCAGCGCGGCAAGGAGTGGCGTGCGCACATCGGTGCCGGTCACCTCGGGCCACCACGAGAGCCGCCCGAACACGGCGTCCCCGGTGGCAAGGAGCGAGCCCCAGCGGCCGGTGCCCGCGCCGTCCACGATCAGGCCGTGCCCGTCGTCGGCGTCTCCCTGGCGCGGTGGCCGCAGTCGGTTGTCCACGACGGCCGCGAGCGCGTCGGTCATCCGCAGCAGTACGCGGTGGATCGACGCGGGGACCGGCACACCGGCGGCATCCGCCTCGGCCACGGCGGCCAGACCGAGCTCGAGGACGAGGCCGTGATACTCGGTGGCGAGCTCGCGGTTGAGTCCCGAGCCGAAGGTGTTGGCCTCGAGATGCCGCTCGAGGGAGCGCAGCGCGCCGTCCCGCCAGCCCTCCGACGAGGGGAACCAGTCGAACGCGCAGGCTGCCGCGAACTGCCCGGCAGCCTCGGCGATGACGTGGTTGTTCGCCGAGGATCCCCGGCTGGGGAAGGCGGCAAGCCAGCGCTGGTGGTGCCAGATCTGGTTCAGCGCCACCGGGTTGTCCTCGAAGAGACCGGCCGCGCCGGACCAGCCGTCGAGCAGCCGGCGGATCCACACCCAGGAGAGCAGCCGGATGCCCAGCTCGATGCCGCTGATCCAGTGCACCGCGCGCAGCGGCGGGTTGACCGCCCACCACGACCGCAGGTGCGCGGCCACGCGCTCGGCGTACCGCTCGTCCCCGGTGACCGCGTAGGCGGCGGCGAGCACGGTCAGGTACTGGTGCCGGGACGGCTCCCAGATCTGCTTGATGTCCCCGACCGCGTCCTCGTCGCGATAGGGCACGTCGAAGGCATAGCCCCACGGAGCCCGTCGGCCGGTCTTCGGGTCGTACCACCAGTCCGGGTCCGCCATGTCGTCGCGGTCCACGCCGAAGTACGTGGCGTGCCCCTCCATCAGCCGGTCCGCCTCGGCCACCAGACGCTTCGCGGCGTCAGGCGGCACCGCGCCGATCGCTTCGGCGGGCAGTACCGCGGTGAACCGGGCGCCGGTCACCGCAGGGCAGTCCGGCGGCGCCGAGCGCCGCCACTGCCGCCTGCGTACCGCGTCGCCCACCCGGCCGCCGACCTCCTGCGGCCGCATCCGGGAAAGGCGCCGCAGGTACCAGCCCGCACTCGTGGTCATCGCGTCCTCGTCAGTGCCACCGGCGCGCCGCCGGCCAGGCCGGTCTGCACGGCGAGGGTGGCCGCCGTGGTGGCGACGAGGGACTCCAGCGATACCGGCATCGGACCGCCGGACCGCACGGCCCGCACGAACGAGGCCAGTTCGGCGTTCTGTCCCTTGTCCCTGGCCTTGGGCAGCCGCGAGCTGACCCAGCGCTTGCGGCCGACTCCCCCGTCCGCGAACACCGAGGCACGGACGAAGTCGTCGAGCCGCAGCACCTTGCCGTCCGCGATCAGGTCCAGGGTCTCCTTGGGGAAGCTGCCGGGACCGGTGGTGACATAGCTGATGGTGGCCGTGGACCCGTCCGGGTAGCCGAGGACGATCTGAAGGTCCTCGTTGCCGGACGTGGCGGTCGCGTACACCGAGACCGGGTCGGCCCCGAGCAGCCAGCTCGCCGTGTCGATGAAGTGCCCGCCCTCGCCGGCGAACCGGGAGCCCTCGGAGCCCTGCTGGAGGTACCAGCTGCCTTGCTGGAGCCGGCCCGCGTTGACCAGGTAGCGCAGGCTCGCCGGACCGGTCCGGGCGCCGAACTTCTCCTTGGCCTCCTGCAGCAGCGGTGCGAAGCGGCGGTTGAAGCCCACCTGCAGCCGGTCGTTGCCGGACTCCTCCACCGCCGCGAGCACACCGGCGAGTTCGTCCTCGGTGAGGGCGAGCGGCTTCTCCACGAACACCGCCTTGCCCGCGAGCAGTGCCCTGCGGGTCAGTTCGGCGTGCGAGCTGTGCCGGGTGACCACGAACACCGCGTCGATGGCCGGGTCGTCGAACGCGGCGTCGAGATCGGTGGTCGCCTCGGCGAAGCCGAACTTCCGCTTCGCGTTGGCAGCGGACAGCGCCGTCGTGGTGACGACCTTGGACAGCTCGACTCCGTCGCGCCCCGTCAGGTGCGGAAGCAGCATCGACGTGGCGTAGTTCCCCGCGCCGACGAACGCCAGGCGCACGGGCGATGCGGCGGACCGGACCGGCCTCGGCTTTACGGCGACCGAGGGCACGGCCACCGAAGGCACGTTCACCGCGGGAGCCTCGGCTTCCGCCGTCTGTCCGGGGTAGCGGAACAGCACCGCCACGGCCTTCAAGTCGCCGTCCTTCAGGCGCTGGTAGGTCTCGACGGCGTCATCGAAGTCGGCGACGTGGGAGATCAAGGGGTCCACGTCGACGCGGCGGCGGGCGACGAGGTCGAGGAAGCACGCCAGGTTGCGGCGCTCGGTCCAGCGCACGTAGCCGATCGGGTAGTCGCGCCCCTCGATCTCGTACGCCGGGTCGTAGCGCCCGGGCCCGTAGGAGCGCGAGAAGCGGACGTCGAGCTCCTTCTCGTAGTAGGCGTTCCACGGCAGGTCCAGGCGGCACTTGCCGATGTCGACGACCCGGCCGCGGTCCCTGCTCAGCCGGGCGGCCAGCTCGACGGGCTGGTTGCTGCCGCCGCCCGCGGCCAGGTACGTCTGGTCCACGCCGTGCCCGCCGGTGAGTTCGGCGACGGCGGCTTCCACGGCCGCGGAGGCGGGATCGCCGCAGGCCGCGGCGCCCAGGCGCTCGGCGAGCTCGCAGCGGGCCGGGTCGGGGTCGGCCCCGACGACGCGGACACCCGCGGCGGTCAGGAGCTGCACCACCAGCTGTCCGATCAGGCCGAGGCCGATGACGAGGGCCACCTCGCCCAGCTGCGGCTCGCCCTGGCGAACGCCCTGCATCGCAATGGACCCGACGGTACCGAAGGCCGCGTGCCGCGGCTCGAGGCCGTCGGGCACCGGGGCGTAGAGGTTCTTCGGCACCCAGTTGAGCTCGGCGTGCAGCGCGTGCTCGTTGCCGGCGCAGGCCACGAGGTCGCCGACCTTGACGTCGTCGACCCCGGCGCCGACCTGCTCCACCACTCCGCACAGCGAATAGCCGAGGGGTGTGTAGGAGTCCAGCTTGCCCATCACCTTGCGGTAGGTGGCGGGCAGCCCGTTGGTGGCCACGCTCTGCGCGACCTTGGCGACCTGGTCGGGCCGGGAGCGGGCCTTGCCCACCATCGACATGCCGGCCTCGGACACCTTCATGAGCTCGGTTCCGGTGGATATCAGCGAGTAGGCGCTGCGGACGAGCACACCGCCCGGCTTGCATCCCGGCACCGGGACGTCGAGCAGCGCCAGTTCGCCGCTCTTGTAGTTCTGTACGACCTGCTTCACCCGAGCTCCTCTTGTTTCAACTTCCAACGCCGTCAAGCCGCTTGTCTCTGACCGGAGCCAGAGGTCGCGTCGCGATACCAGTACTCGAGGGTCAGCACATGCCACAGATGCTTGGAGAAGTCCCGCTGACCGGCGGCGTCCTCGGCGACCATCCGCTCCAGCGCGTCACGGCGCAGGATCCCGGAGCTGACCAGCACCCCGTCGTTGATCACCTCACGCACCAGCGGTGCCAGATCCCGGCTCATCCAGGCCCGCAGCGGGGCGCTGAACAGGCCCTTGGGCCGGTAGGCGATCTCCCTGGGCAGAACCGAGGTGGCCGCCTCCTTGAGGACGGCCTTGCTCTGCCGTCCGACGATCTTGCGATTGCCGGGCAGGGCGAACGCCGCCCTGACCACCTCGACGTCCACGTACGGCACCCGCACCTCGGTCGACGCGGCCATGCTGGAGCGGTCGGTGTAGGCGAGGTTCAGGCCCGGCAGGAACATCCGGGCGTCGCCCAGGCACATGCGGTTGACGAAGTCGTCGAGGTCGTTGTCCTCGTAGACGTCCGCGTGCTCGGTCAGTACGTCGTCGACCGCCCCGGCCAGGTCCGGATTGACCAGGGCGAGCAGCTCGTCCTGGTCGTACATGGTGTAGCTGCGCCGGAACGCGGTCTCCTCCGGCAGATCGGCGAAGGAGAGGAACCGCTTGGCGAAGCGCACCGAACGCAGTCCCCGGCGGGCCGTGGCGACCGGCAGCCGGTCCACGGCCGCGGAAACGCCGCGCCGCAGGGGCCGCGGGACGCGCTGGTAGCGCAGCGCGAGCAGGTTGGCCAGGTGCTTGCGGTAGCCGGCGAACAGTTCGTCGGCGCCCATCCCCGAGAGCATCACCTTGACCCCGGCTTCCCGGGCGGCCGAGCAGATCAGGAAGGTGTTGATCGCGGCGGGGTCGCCGATCGGCTCGTCCAGGTGGTGCGTCATCTGCGGCAGCAGGTCGAGCACGTTCGGGGCGATCTCGATCTCGTGCAGGTCGACGCCGAACTGCTCGGCGACCTGCCGGGCATAGCGCAGGTCGTCCGGCATCGCCTCGAACTTGGCGTCCTCGGCGCGGAACCCGATCGTGTAGGCGGAGATGCCTGGCCGGTCGCGGGCCGCGAGCGCGGTCAGGTAGCTGGAGTCGAGACCGCCCGAGAGGAAGGTCGCCACGGGGACGTCGGAGAGCAGGTGCTGCCGGGTCGACTCCTCGACGACGGCGGCCAGATCGGGCAGTTCGCCGCTGCGCGCCCGCTCCTGCCCCTCGGCGGCGACGTCGCGCAGGTTCCAGAACTGCCCGCGCTGCACCCGGCCGTCGGGCCGGATCCTGAGCCAGCTGCCCGGCGGCAGCTTCTCCGCCTCGCGGAACGCGCACCGCGAGTCCGGCACCCAGTAGTAGAGCAGCGAGGCGACCAGCGCCGCGTCGTCCACCTGAAGGGATCCGCCGGCCACGGCGGCGAGCGCCTTGAGCTCGGAGGCGAACACCAGACCCTCGCCGCGCCGCAGGAGGAACAGCGGCTTGATGCCCAACTGGTCGCGGGCGAGGACCAGTTCACCGGTGCGTTCGTCGAAGACGCCGAACGCGAACATGCCGCGCAGCCGGGGCAGGCAGTCGGTGCCCCAGCGCCGCCACGCCTCAAGGAGCACCTCGGTGTCGGAGGTGCCGCGGAAGCGCACCCCGCCCGCCTCCAGCTCGGCGCGCAGCTGGGGCGCGTTGTAGAGCTCGCCGTTGTACGTCAGGGCGAGGCCGCCCGAGACCATCGGCTGGGCGCCTGTCTCGGACAGGTCGATGATGGAGAGGCGGCGGTGCCCGAGCTGCACTTCGCCGTCACCGGCGGGGTGGCCGTACCGGCCAGCCGCATCCGGTCCGCGGTGGGCGAGGACATCGGTGAGCCGGTCGGTCACGACCTTCCCGTCCGGCCATCGGTAGGTGCCTGCGATGCCACACATGTCTTACCGCGCCTCCTGGTCGCTGTCCGGAACTCGTACGGCCCATGACGGCTGCTCCGACAGCTGCCGGCCCTCCCCCACTGCCTCGACGGCGTGGGAGGTACCCCCGGCGTTCTGCCGGGCAAGGCGTTCTTTGTGGCCGCGCAACGCGGTGTGCCGGCCGTCCCACAGGGTGCCGTCGGTCCGGTCCCGCGGATCGGGGTCGACGAGCACCACTCCGATCACCGGAATGAGCAGGTCCGCGAGTTGCCGGGCCACGGTGTGCAGCCATGCGGTGCTGCCGTGCCCGGCGCGTACGACGAGCACGGTCTGCGAACCGAGGTCCTGCAGGCCGGTCCACGCCGTGCCGGGCGCGACCGAGCCGACACCGAGCCGGCGCACCTGGTGCGACACGGTGGCGGCACGGTCGGCGCCGACGACGGCCGGGCCTCCCGGCTCCTGGCCGCGGGCGGCGCGCTGCAGGGCCGGCAGGTCATCGATGATGACGACGGGGCCCTCTTCCGACAGTGCCTTCGCGAGGTCCAGGGCGAGCACGCCCGTGCTGTGCGCGCTGCCCAGTTCCAGGAGCGACACCGATTCCGAGGAGTCGCGCACGGTGCGGGCCAGGGTCGATATGAGCCGTTCGCGTGCCAGGCGGGTCCGTCGCAGCTGCCACAGTTTGATCGGCCGTCGGGGCACGCGGCGCATCTCCGCGATGACCGAGGCCCCCAGGTTCGCGGCGATTTCCCGGCGCAGCACGGGACGGTCCGCCACCACCGAACCGACGGCGGCCACCCCGAGCCCGAGAACGAGCCCGAGAACGAGCCCGATCGCGGCGTTGGTGACCATGGCCAGGGGCAGGGAGTGCCGCACCGCGCGCGGGTCGTCCACGATCTGCGTGCCGGCGATGATCCGGGGTGTGCCCATGCGTGCCTCTTCGGCGCGCTGGTTGAAGTCGGCGATGCGGGAGGTGAGCTCGGCCCGGCGGGCGAAGAGCGACTCCATGCTCGCCGACGACTCGGGGTCGGTCTCCGGTTCGCTCTCCGGTGTCCTGCCGCCGATCGACTTGTTGACCCGGGCGAGTTCCTTGCGCATGCGGTCGCCCTGGTCGCGCAGGGCCTTGGACTCGGCCTTGGCGGCCGCTTCCATCCGCCGCACGTGGTCCGCGATGAACGCGTCCGCCAACGCCTTTGTCCGGGCCACCGCTTCCTTGTCGCTGTCACCCGTGACGTCGATCTGCAGCAGGTTGTTGGTCACGCCGGTGCCCCGGTAGTCCTTCAGGAAGTCCTCCGGCTTCACCGGTGACTTGAGGGACTTCAACGCCTTGTCGGCGATGCGGGTGGTCTGCAGCACCTCTACGTCGGTGCGGATCAGCGTTCCGGTGTCGTTGGGCTGATCGTCCTGATGGGCGACCAGCACCTTGGCCATGGCGGCCGGGGGCGGCGGTCGCAGGACGGCCACCGCCGCGCCGAGCAGCAGCCCCAGGAGGGCCAGGGAGCACCAGAGGCGGCGGCGCCTGCGCACCGCCACCACCAGCGCCTGGAGGTTCAGCAGCGGAGCGGCCGTCGACGGCTCCGAGGTCGTGTTCGTCGTCACGCCGGGCCTCCCGTCGCGTGGCCGCGAGCCGCGAGCGCGGGAGTGGCGTTCTGTTCGGGGTGCCCGACCGGCCGGGCGGGACGGGCGCGGACCGTGCCGGCGACGACGACGCCGACGACCTCGTGCCTGCTGTCCGCGCACGCCTCGGCGATGCCGGTGAGCTCAGCCGCGGTCCAACTGCCCGCGCTGAGCACGACCAGGGCGCCGGACTCGGCGTCACGGTCCGGCACCATCGGCCGGGACACCGGGACTTCCACCATCCGCATCCGCGGATCGTTCCTCGACTCGGCGACGAGCTGTCCGGCGGCCCGGCGGCCGATCTCGTCGCCCTCCGGTACGACCACGAGCAGGCCCCGGGAGCCCGGCACCTGGATCCGGACACGGGCGCACACCCGCCGGTAGCGCAGCTGTCTGCCGGCCTCGTCGGAGGCCAGGGGGACCGGTATGTCCCAGCGGGTGTCGACGCCGAGGAAACGGCGGACCCGGGCCCGCGCGCCGCCGCCCGCGGACCGGTGGGCGGTTCGTCCGCCGGGCACGTCGACGGTGCCGATGAGCGCCGAGCCCAGCGCCGCGGCGATCTCCGGTTCGGTCCGCAGCCGGCGGTTGGAGCGTGCGGCGGCGAGATGGGCGATGACCGCGACCAGCAGGGACAGCAGCGCCCCGCCGACCATGAGCTGCGTCCTCGTCGGCGGTGCCTCGCCGGTCGGCAGGGCAGCGGGGCCCATGACGACCATGCCGGCCTTGCCGGTCGCCGGATCGGCCTCTTCGAGCTTCTTCATGGCCTCCTCCAGCGAGGTGCGCAACTTCTCCAGCGAGGTGCGGGCCTGCACGCTCTCCACGGTCTGTCCCGGATCGGCCGCCTTGGCCAGTTCGCTGATACGGCGGTTGGTCTCCGCGACCTTCTTGCGCAGCGCCTCGGGCCCCGAAGCCCGCGCGGGGTCGGTGCTGCCGCCCGCGACCCTCGTGGCGAAGGTGACGAACTCCTTGGCCACCCGGTCGGCCAGCTGCTGCGCGCGCTCCGGAGTGTCGGCCGTACCCGAAATCTCGACGATGTTCCCGTCGGCGGCCTTGGCGCTCACCTGGTCGATGAGCTCGCTGCCCTCGCCGTCCGTCCAGTCGAGCGCGTCGGCCGCCCGGTCGACCACCGACGAACTGGTCGCGACGTTCACCTGGGTCAGCAGCTCGCGTTCCTCCCACGCCCCCGGAAGCAGCACGGATGCCGATGCCGTGAAACGCGGCGGGAACAGCACCACCGAGGCGCCGTAGCCGACGAGTGCACCCACCAGGGCGACGACGGCGAGCAGCCGCCAACGCCTGCGGAAGATCCATCCGATCGTGACCAGACGGATCGTGTCGTCGCTCAACGTCGCCGCCCCCTCCCCTTCCGGACCGGGGCGCCACCGACACGGATGTGGTCGCGGCAGGCCACGGCGTACGCGGCGAGCAGCGAAGCTTGCGAGTTCTCCCAGGAGAGCGGACCGCTGACCCGCTCCTGGCCGATCTTGCCCATCCGTGCCCGCTTCTCCGGGTCGTCCAGAAGCAGCGCGGTGAGTCTGGCGAATTCGGCCTCGTCGTTGGCGGGCGCGTACACGGCGGCCTCACCGGCGGAGACGCGCGCCTCCCGCAGATCGAAGGAGACGATCGGCCGGCCCATGGCCATGTACTCCAGGACCTTGTTCATCGTCGACACGTCGTTGAGCGGATTGCGCGGGTCCGGGGAGAGGCATACGTCCGCGGTGGACAGATAGCGCACCAGGTCGGCGTCCGGGATGCGCCCGGTGAACTCCACCTGCTCGGAGAGCCCGAGCTCCCCGGCCAGCTCCACCATCGCGTCGAAGGCGTCGCCGGAGCCGACGAACACCGCGTGCCAGTCGCTGCGCCCGAGCTCGTCGCGCAGTTTCGCCAGCGCACGCAGGGCGTAGTCGACGCCGTCCTGGGGGCCCATGACGCCGAGGTAGCACAGCAGATGTTCCTTGCCGCGCTTCAACTCCGGCTCGGGCGGCACCGGTTGGAAGCGGTCTACCGCGGGCGCGCTGCGCACCACGAAGACGTCCTCCGGCTTCTTGCCGCCACGGCTCACCGCGACGTCCCGGTAGCTCTCGTTGGTGGCGATCACGATGTCCGCGGCCCGGTAGGTCATCCGTTCGAGGGCGCACACGGCGCGGTAGAGCACGTCCTTGCCGCGGCCGAAGCGTGACAGGTACAGCTCGGGCACCAGGTCGTGCTGGTCGAAGACGAATCGTGCGCCGCGCCGCGTCAGCCACCGGGCCGGCAGGAACAGCAGGTCCGGCGGATTGCAGGCGTGCACCACATGGACGGGGCCGACCTTGCGGGCGAGACGGGCGGTGTGCCACAACGCCGATCCGTACTCGCGCAGATAGCCGGCGGGGCCTCCGGTGGCCGCGCGCAACGGGTAGCGGTGGATCCGCACCCCGTCGATCTCGGCCTCCGGCTCCGTGTCCCGCTTCGTGCCTTGCGGGCAGATGACGTGCACCGTCCATCCCGCGTCGCGCAGTGTCGTGCATTCCTGCCACACCCGCCGGTCGAACGGCACCGACAGGTTTTCCACCAAAATCAGCGCGCGGCGGGCAGGCCCGCCGCCGCTCGTTGCGTTACCAAGCAAGGCCCACGTACCCCGGTTCTGTCCGGCGCGCTTCGGCGTCGGGTAGGCGGATCAGATCAATGAGCACCGGTGCCGGACCATGGGGCAGCGCCGAAAGGACGGCCGGATCCTTGGTCCCCACCAGGCATACCTCGGAGTGCTCGAGCACGTCGTCGACGGAGTCGGCGAGGAGCTGGGCGAGGTGCGGAAGGCGGGTCTCGATGTACTCGCGGTTCGCGCCGATCAGCCGGGAGAGGCTCACGTTGGCGTCGTAGATCCGCAGGTCGTAACCCTTGCCGAAGAGTCTCTCCGCCAGCTCGACGAGCGGGCTCTCGCGCAGGTCGTCGGTGCCGGGCTTGAAGGAGAGACCGAAGAGGCCCACCTTGCGCTTGCCGGTGCGCTCGACCAGCTCCACCGCGCGCTGCAGATGGTCCGCGTTGGAGGGCAGCACGTGGGAGAGGATGGGCACCGATATGTCCGCCCGCTGCGCCGCGTGGACCAGGCTGCGTAAGTCCTTGGGCAGGCAGGAGCCGCCGAAGGCGAAGCCGGGCCGCAGGTAGGCGGGGCTGATGTTGAGCTTGCGGTCGGCCAGGAACACGTCCATCACCTGGTGCGAGTCCACGCCGAGCGCCTGGCACACCGCGCCGAGCTCGTTCGCGAAGCCGATCTTGAGGCCGTGGAACGCGTTGTCCGCGTACTTGATCGCCTCGGCCGTCGGCACCGGCACCCGGAACACCTCGCCGGGCAGGCTGTCGTACAGCGCCGCCACGACGTCGCCGCTTGCCGCGTCGAGTTCGCCGATGACGGTCTTGGGCGGGTCGAAGAAGTCCCGCACACTCGTGCCCTCGCGCAGGAACTCCGGGTTGACCGCGACCCCGATGTCCACCCCGGCCGTGCCGCCGACGGCCTTCTCCAGGATGGGTACGAGCAGGTTCAGGCACGTGCCCGGCAGCATGGTGCTGCGGAACACGACGGTCTGCCGCCCGCCCCGCTCGGCCACCGCGGCGCCGATCTGCTCGGTGACCCGCTCCAGGAACGTGGTGCACAGGGCGCCGTTGGGCTCCGACGGGGTACCCACACAGATCAGCGACACCTCGCTGCCCATGATCGCCTCGCGGACATCGACGGTGGCGCGCAACGCCCCGCTCCGCACGACCTCGGCGGTGAGCTCGCCGATCCGCTCCTCGACCACCGGGGCCTTGCCGTCGTTGACCAGGTCGACCTTCACCTGGTTGACGTCCACCCCGATGACCTCGTGGCCCATGCTGGCCAGGCACGCGGCCGACACGCAGCCCACATATCCGAGACCGAAAACGCTGACTCTCATTACTCGTCCATCCCCCCAGGCAGGCCCCCACGGCCTGCGATCCGCGCGCCCGCCGGGCGACGCCCCCCACGCATCAGTAGGCCCCCTGGCCGTAGAGCACCGCACGCAGCGTCTTCCACAAGATCACTGAGTCCAGGGCGAGCGACCAGTCCTCCACGTACCGCAGGTCGAGGCGGACCGCCTCCTCCCACGGCAAGTCGCTGCGTCCGCTGATCTGCCACAGGCCGGTCAGGCCCGGCTTGACGAGCAGCCGCCGCCGGATGTCCGGGCCGTACGCGGCGGATTCCTCCGGCAGCGGAGGCCGCGGGCCCACGAGCGACATCGATCCGGTGAGTACGTTGAAAAGCTGCGGGAGCTCGTCGATCGAGTACCGGCGGAGCACCGCTCCCACCCGGGTCACCCGCGGATCCCGGCGCAGCTTGAACAGCAGCCCCGCACCTTCGTTGCGGTGGACCAGCTGGGCACGCGCCCCGTCGGCCCCGGCGACCATGGTGCGGAACTTGAAAATGGTGAACTCGCGGCCGTCCTTGCCCACTCTGCGCTGGCGGTAGAGCGCCCCGCCCCGGCTCTCCGCCAGGACGAGCAGCCCGACCAGCACCATCAGCGGCGCGAAAAGCACCAGCAGGAACGCCGCGCCCAGCCGGTCGACCACCCCTTTGACCACCCGGCGGCCGCCGGTGAAGGTCGGCATGCTGACCCGCAGGAGGGGGATCCCGAGCACCGCGTCGACGTGCAGCCGCGGTCCCGCCACCTCCATCAGGACGGGCGCCACGACCATCTCGGCATCGCTGCCCTCGAGGTTCCAGGCCAGGCGTTGCAGCCGGTCCGGTGACCAGTGCGGGTCCGGTGTGACCGCGACGACCCGGTAGCCGTCGCGGTGTACGTGGCCTGCGACGTCCGTCAGTTGGCCGACGACCGGCACGCCGTCCAGCTGGTCACCGTCGGCCCCGAGACCGTCCGTCGTGCACACCGCGTCCACCTGCCAGCCCAGATGCGGGAACTTGCGGGTGCGGGTGATCAGATCGCTGACGGTGGCCAGACTCCCGGCGGCGAGCACCGGGCGCAGGCACCGTCCTTCTTTGCGCTGTCTGTGCAACCAGAGGCGCAGCAGGTACCGCGCGGTCATGGTGAGGAGGGCGATCGCGGGGATCGCGACGAAGATCCAGAGTTTGATGTTGCGCGAGGTGAGAGCGATCCCGCCGAGCGCCAGTACGACGACCGCCGTGAACAGTGAACGGCCGAGCCGGCGGAATTCCTCCGCACCCTGGCCGAGTACGGCCGGCGCCCAGGCCCGGCTCACCGCGAGCGCTCCCAGCACCAGTAACTCGGTGCCGAATGCCAGGATCCCCCACTTCTCGTGCCAGTTGGCCGCGTCTCTGGCCCCGAAGAAGATGCCGATGGACGCCACCACGAAGGCGGTGACCACGGTATCGCTGGTGATCACGGTACGTCGGTACCGCTGTTCCCAGTCGCTGGCCGGTCGGCTGATGGTCCCGTTCGCCAGGCGCCCATGCGCCGACGGAAACGGGTCGACTAATTCCCCCTGCTGCACAGGACCCCCCACAGGTCGCTTGGTTCCCTCGGGAGACCCCCGCCCCCCGCGCCGTGCTGTTCAACCCCCTACGGGAGGCCCCCGCCTCCCGCGTCGCACCGTTCTTCCCCCCGGGAGGCCCCCGCCTCCCGCGCATGGCAAATCCCGGCCATAAGGCCGCTACTTGCTGGGCCCACCCCTACGGGCAGCAGGCTCACGTGACCTGCCAGACGTTCGAGGTGCGACGGAACCGGTCGGGACCCCGGGCGCTCCCCGCACCCAACGTCCTTCTCCGGCACCGAAGTTGGTCACCTCTGCGCCTGGCGCCGGGGACGCGACTGCCGCCTGTCTCTAGCGCCGAACGTATTGATCATTGTCGGTCGCTTCACGCTGGAACAGCTGAAGCACGGTCAATTTAGACCATCGGGGTCGCCCTGTAGAGGGGGTGTGTGGAATTCGTGTTCAACCTTTGAGACTGGACCCACTTGCGGATGACACCCCATGGACGCGTTGACGGAGAAGACATGCCCCGTGACCTGGGGTGACGAGAGTTGTCCCAGCTGGCGACACCAGCAACCGCGAGCCGTTGCGGAATTGACAACTGGGCTGGATTTAGACCCTCTTGGCGGGTCTCTCAGGGGCGGATGCGGACGCCGTGGCGGGTGCGCATGCGGTGCAGTTCCCACAGGGCGACCGCGGTCACGGATACCGGGCCGCCGAGCACCGCACACCACTGCGCGGCCGGCGGCCCGTACGGCAGCCCGCCTTCGAGCGCCACGCTGCAGAGCATCAGTTCCCAGACGAGTACGACGGTGAGTGCGGCGGGGAGAGCGGCGTGCACGTTGGACGTGTTGAAGGCATAGCGCGCGGCGTAGGCGGAGGCGAACAGGAGGAACGGAAGGAGCCAGATGAGGCCGATGAGGAGCCCGAGCGCCACGAGGCCGTTGAGGAGCGTGCCGTAGTTCTGTTTCAGGAGGACGGCACTGCCCGCCAGTACGAGGCCGACGCCCACCAGGATGCCGACGTACCAGCCCACGGCCTTGAGCGGTGCGCGCAACCGGGAGCGGAGCACGCTCCGTTGCGCGGCGGGGGCGTAGCGGATGAAGCCGACCACGACCAGCGGTCCGGTGAGGATGAGCAGCAGCGGGGCCAGAATCAGCTTCACGACGCCGTCGTTGGCGACACCGCTCCAGCCGTCGTCCGAGCCGTAGGTGTAGATCAACAGGAGGCTGGCGAACGCACCGGCGATCGCGCGCCACAACTGCACCCGCGTCACGATCCGGTCATCGACACGGCCCGCGCCCGGCTGGTTGAAGATCGCCTCGGCGCGGCGGCGGGCGGAACGGATCACCGGGACGATCGGCGAGACGAAGAGCCACGCGCAGCCGGAACGCCGCCGCCTGACGGGCTGCGGCGGTTGCGGATACGGGTACGGGTGCGGAGGCGGGACCGGATGCGGTTGCGGAGGCGCATACGGACTCGGCGGCGGGCCGTACGGATCCGGACCGCCTCCCTGCGGCGCTCCGTTGCCCGGTCCCCAGCCCTGATATCCCCCGTGTGCCACCGTTACCCCTTGCCTCGTGCGCCGTCTCTGAGCGCGCGCAGTTTACTGGCCGGAACGGGACGGGTGGCGCTGGTCAGGGGGAGGCCGGCGGGAAAGACGGTGAAGGAGTCAGGGACCGGCTCCGGGCCCCGGCGCAAGCGTCGGGGAACGCCGCCGGGGCCGCAGCCGCATGGCGCGTCACCGCACCCGCCCGTCTTGACGCCCCCCCGCGCCGAAGCCACGCGTCTGCCGCACGGGGCCGCGACAGCCGCGACGGCCACGACGGCCACGACGGCCACGACGGCATTCGGCCAAAAAGGGAAGCCGGTTGCCAGAAGCCATGCTGCCCGGCGCCCGCGACCGTGAGGCAGCAGGCCGCTAACTGACCGCGAGGGGCGGCAGGAAGCGAGGAGTGCGGTCCTCGATGGCCTGTGCCGCGTCGAGGATGCGCTCCTCCGCATACCGCCCGCCGATGAGCTGGACGCTGACCGGCAGCCCTTCGCTCAGCGACGCCGGCACGGTGACGGCCGGGAAGCCGAGCACCGGCACGGCCGTCATCGGCCACATGGCGGCGACGAGTTCGGCGGCGCGTTCGGGGCTAGCGATGTCCGCGTCCTGCTCGAACGCCGGCTCCGCGCAGACCGGGGTGAGCAACACCCGTTGGTGGCCCAGGAGTTGCTGGAGCTCGGTGATGAGGGAGGCACGGCGGGCCCAGCCCTGGACATACGCCTCCAGCGACGGGCGCTCGCCCCAGATGGCCGCGGCGGCGCCGAAGGAGTACGCCAGCGAGGTGCGGATGTCGTCGTCGCCGACTTCGTTCACCAGCGGGAGCATCGGGCGGAAGTCCTCGTAGATCAGCAGTGCCCAGATGCGGGCCGCCTCGGCGAGCAGCGGCAGGTCGTCGAGTTCCTCGACCTCGTGCCCGGCGTCGGCGAGCCGGGCCGCGGCGTCGGTGACGGCCCGGTCGACACCGGGGTGGTTCTTGACGGTGCCGATGCCGCGCACCACGGTGACCTTGGCCTTGACGCCCTCGGGCAGCCGGGCGGGCGCGGCGGGGATGCCGTACGGATCGCGCAGGTCGGGGGTGGTCATGACGTGCAGTGCGAGCCGGGCGTCGGCCACCGTCCTGGCCAGCGGCCCCTCGACGGCGCACGCCTGCACGGTGGGCGGGAAGTCGATCTGCTTCCGGCCCGCGGGAGTGTCGGCGTAGGCGGGCGGCATCCAGCCGGAGACCCGGCCGACGGTGGGCCGGACGCCGACCACCCCGCAGCAGGCCGCCGGGTAGCGGATCGAACCACCGATGTCGTTGCCCTGTGCGATCGGCGTCATGCCCGCGGCGAGGCTGCTTGAGGCGCCGCCGCTGGAGCCGCCGGGAGTGCGGGCGGCGTCCCAGGGGTTGAGGGTGCGGCCGTGCAGGCCGTTGGTGGAGAACCAGCGGTAGGAGAAGGCGGGGGCGTTGCTGCGGCCGAGCAGGACGGCGCCCGCATCCCGCAGGGCCGTGACGCAGGCCGCGTCCCCTTCCGCGGGGCGGCCTGCGAGGGCGGCAACGCCGTGGCTGGTGGCGTAGCCCCGCTGATCGGTATTGATCTTGGTGGACACCGGTACGCCGTGCAGCGGGCCGAGTTCGCCTCCCGCGACGACGTCCCGGTCGGCGCGGCGCGCGTCGGCGAGGGCTTCGTCGGGGCGGATGTCGACCAGCGCCGCGAGTCGCGGGTTGGTCTCCTCGATGCGTGCGAGGCAGGACTGCACGACCTCCACGGAGGAGACCTCGCGCCTGCGGATGGCATCGGCCAGGTCGGTGGCGGTGCGCTGCCACAGCTCGGCAGCCGGATTCCGGGTTTCCATGATCGCCTCTCGCCTCTGGGGAAGGGGGCGCCCGCATCCGGGAAGGCAGACTGCCCGGTCATGCGGCAAGCGCGGCGGAGGACCGCTCCGCGCGGAAATCAAACGCTGTCATACAACGACGTTTTATTGATGCTCAGATTCACGCCCCCCACCCGGCTTGTCAAGAGCCGATCACCGGCCTCACTCCCCCGCCCCGGCATCGGCGGCCCCTTCCGGCACCTCGCCCTGGAGCAGGTCGACCGCCGCGAGCACGGCCCGCGTCCCCCGCTCGTCCGACCAGCCCTCGGGGTCCTCCAGCGTGGAGAGCCAGTACCCGCGGAACAGCAGGTGCAGGATGTCCGCCGCCAGCGCGGGAGCGGGCGTGCCCGCGGCGACGGTCACCTCCTCCAACTCGTCGCGCTGGGCGCGCGCCAGCGCACGGACCCGGTCGACCTCGCGGCCGGCCGCCGCTCCCGACCCCGCCCCGACGGTCTCCATCAAGAGCCTGCGCATCACCTCGTCGTCGTCCGCGGTGGTGCACATCCACCGCGCGAACGCCGCAAGGCGCTCGGGCCCCCGGGTGCCTTCGAGGACGCCCTCCACCTCGCGCCCCCACTCCTCCTCGGCGTGCCGCATCGCGTTGACCATCAGATCGGAGCGGCTCGGGACGTAGTTGGTGACCATGGCCGTCGAGCCGCCGAGCTGTTCGGCGACCGCACGGATGGTCACGGCGCGCACGCCGCGCTCCCTGGCCACCCGGACGGTGGCGGCGGCGATCTCGTCGAGCCGCTGGGCTGTGTCTACCTCGATCGGCATGTCATCGACCTCAAATCGACCTCGATACGGAGTGTTGACGCGGTGGCGAACTGCTGCAATGTTGTCATACAACGACGTTACACAACGCCGTTGTATCTCATGTGGCTGGAGACGCACCCATGCCTTTCACCTTCGAGCGGATCGGCGCGGCGCCCCCCGCCGAGGACGCCCGGCAGTACATGGTCCGCATGCGCGACGGCGTGCGGCTCGCCACCGACGTCTACCTCCCCGAAGCCCCGCGGGACGACGAAGCGGCGTTCCCTGCGGTACTCGTGCGGCTGCCCTACGACAAGAACAGCCGCTACGTGTACTTCGACCGGATCGCGCGCCTGTTCACCGCCCGCGGCTATGCGGTGGTGGTGCAGGACGTGCGGGGCAAGTTCCGCTCGGGCGGCAGCACGGTGCCCTTCCTGCGGGAGTCGCAGGACGGCCACGAAGCCATCGACTGGATCGTCCGCCAGACCTGGTCGAACGGCCGCGTGGGCATGTTCGGCGACTCCTACTACGGGTTCACGCAGTGGGCCGCCGTCGCCGCCCAGCACCCGGCCCTGCGGGCGATCGTGCCGCGGGTGACAGCGGCGGACTTCAGCACCATCTGGCAGCCGGAGGGACAGGCCTCGCCCGTCTGGCTGGAAGGCGTCGAGTACTTCGCCCACCACTGGGTGGACAACGACTCCTACGAGTACCGGATCGACCGCACCAGACGGCCCGTCATCGAGCAGTACGAGGAGGCGTTCCGCGCCATCGGAGCCCGCTCCCTGTGGTTCGACCTGATGGCGCCCCGCCCCGCCGGCGTGTCGACGCAGCCGGGGCTACATCCCTTCGACGCGCGGCCGGTGCCGGTGCTGCACTGCGTGGGATGGTTCGACAACATCGTCACGGCGCACATGCGCGACTACATGGAACTGGCCTCGCGGCCCGGCTGGGACGCCGTCCAGTATCTGTGGGCCGGTGCGATCGACCACGAGAACTACCGCCTCGCGCAGGCGCCGATCCGCGACGAGGACGACCACAACACCAATGAGGACGCCCTCGCCCGGATGCTGCCGGACTACGCGAATCCGGCCATCGACTTCTTCGACGTGTTCCTGAAGGGCATCCGCCCGGTGTCCTCGCTCTCCAAGGTGACCTGGGAGCTCGGCCATGCCGGCTGGCGCACCTCCACCGCCTGGCCGCCGGCCCGGAGTACCCAACGGACCTTCTGGCTCACCGAGTTGTCCCGTGCGGCGGACCCCCTGCCGGGCGCCTCGCTGGCCGACTCGCCCGCCGGCGATGAGCAGGCGGCACAGTGGGCGCACGACCCCGAAGCGCCGGTGCCCTCGCTGGTCGACGACTCGTTCGCCTATCTGCACGGCTATCCGGATCTGGCGCCGGTGGCCGCCCGTGACGACGTACTCGTCTTCTCCGCACCCGCGGTGACCGAGCCCCTGGACCTGGCGGGGCCGGTGGGCGTGGACCTCCATGTCACCGGCACCGCACCGGAGTTCGACGTCTTCGCCAAGGTCGTCGACCTCGGACCGGACGGGTGCGCGCACCAGATCGCCCGGGGCCAGGTCTCGGTGCGCTCCGCCGAGACGGCCGACGAGATCCATCTCGACCTCGGGCACACCGGCTACCGGCTGCGCCCCGGCCACCGCCTCGCCCTGATCCTGACCGGCAGCGACCACCCGCTGTTCCTGCCCGCGCCGGGCACCGGCGAGAACCCCTGGACGGCGCTCACCACCAAGCCGAGCACCCAGACCCTGTACTCGGGCGGCGCCTGCCCGTCCCGGCTGACCGTCACGGTCGCGCCCGCCCACGGCGGCTGACCCGCCCCGCGTCGCCCCCGTACACCGACGCACATCCGCGCACCACCACCCCACACCCGGCCGAAAGAACACGTCCGCAGCGATCCGACACTCCCGAGGTGCTCCCTCATGAAGGCTCCCAGAATCACCGCCCCGGCCGCCGGCGCCCTGTGCGTCCTGCTCACCGCGACCGCTTGTACGTCGGGCACCTCCGCCGACCCGGCACCGGGCCCCCAGAAGCTCACGATGACCACGCCCGCCGCGAAGGGCACCCTCGACGACGTCACGTGGAACCTGCCCATGGGCGAGCCGAGGACGCTGGACTCGGCGAAGGTGGCCGACTACTCGCCGAGCACCGTCAAGGCCAACCTCTGCGACTCCCTGCTGCGGCTGAAACCGGACTACTCCACCGCACCCGGCCTCGCCGCCTCCTGGAACAGGCCGAACGACAAGACCCTGGTGCTCAACCTCCGCAAGGGCGTGCGGTTCTGGAACGGGCACCCCATGACCGCCGACGACGTCGTCAGCAGCCTGCGGCGGCAGGGGGACCCCACGACGCAGAGCGTCAACGCCAGCCTCCTCGCCCGGGTGAAGACGATCACCGCGACGGGCGCGCACCAGGTGACGGTCCGCTTCGAGGCCCCCGACGAGATGTTCCTCAAGGGGCTCGCGACCAGCTTCGGCACGGTCAACGAAGCCGCGTACGTGAAGAAGGCCGGACGCGGCTACGGAAGCGCCAAAGGCGGGCTGATGTGCACGGGGCCCTTCGAGCTGACGTCCTGGAAACCCGGCGAGTCCATCACCGCGACCCGCAACGCGGAGTACTGGGACACCGCTCTCCGACCGAAGGTCGAGAAGCTGACGTTCAAGTTCATCACCGACGGCTCCACGCTCACCAGCGCCCTGCTCTCCGGTGAGGTCGACGGCAGCTACGAGATCAGTTCGGCGGGCGCCCGCGCCCTCGGCTCCTCCGACGTGGGCACCCTCTACCACGGACCTTCGGCGCAGACGAACTTCATCGCCGCGATCGGCGAGGACTCACCACTGGCGGACCACAAGATCGCCGAGGCCCTCTCGCTCGTACTCGACCGCGACGATCTGATCAAGAACGTGTACGCCGGCGCCGCTCAGAAGCTCAAGACCTTCATCCCGCCTCTGGTGTGGCAGAACGGCGAGGCCGCCGACATCTACGCCGAGGGGCACGACGCGCTGCCCGCCGTTCCCGAGGTCGACGTGGACAAGGCAAAGAAGCTGGTGGGTCAGGCCCGCACCAAGCGGCGCACGCTGACCGTCGCCACGGCCGCGGGAGACCAGCAGTCGCAGCAGACCCTCACCTTCCTCCAGGCGGGGGCGGAGCGCATCGGCCTCGAGGTCGTCGTCAAGCAGCTCCAGCCGACGCAGATGTCGGGCCTCTTCTTCGACGCCTCGCTCCGCAAGGGCCTGGACGCGACCATGGTCCTCGGCTACGTCGAGATCCCCGACCCCCTCTCGTACGCACAGCTCCTCACGGATCCCAACTCCTTGTTCAACTGGACCACGTACCGCAATCCAGAGGTCACTTCACTGCTCGGCCAGGCGCAGGCCGCCATGGAGCCCGAGAAGTCGGCCCAGCTCTTCACCCGGGCGCAGCAGCGCTACAGCACCGATCTGCCCGTGGTGCCGCTGGCCTCTCCGCACGAGCGTCTCTTCCTCAACAAGCGGCTCAGTGGCGCCCCTTCGTCCTTCGCCTACATCAACATGCCGTGGGCGGCCCACCTCGGCGGCACCGGCAAGGGCACCTCGTGATCGCCCGCTTCGTCGCCCGCCGGACGGCGGCCCTGGCCGTGACCCTGCTGATCGCCAGCATCGCCGTCTACGGTGCGCTGTTCCTGTCCCCCGGCGATCCGGCCACCCTCCTCGTCGGCGGCGGAAAGGAGCCAAGTCCCGGTCTGCTGGCCGAAATTCACCGCCAATACCACCTGGACGACCCGTTCCTCCAGAGCTACTGGCGCTGGCTGACCGGCATGCTGCGGGGCGACGCGGGACAGTCCCTCAGCTACCAGGACTCCGTCACCCACCTGCTGGGCGCCCGCATCGGCAACACCCTCCTGCTCATCTCCTACGCCGCCGCCCTGATCATCACCTTCGGCGTCGCCCTCGGCGCCCTGGCCGCCCTGCGCGGCAAGTGGGTCGACACCCTGGTGACGGTGCTCTCCACGACCCTCATGGCCGTCCCGGTCTTCGTCATGGCGGTCCTGCTCACCTGGGGTCTCGCCGTGCGCCTCGGCTGGTTCCCGGCCTACGGATCGGGCGCGGGCCCGGCCGACCGCCTGGAGCATCTGACCCTGCCCGCCCTGGCCCTCGCCGCATCGTGGCTCGCCTACGTCGCCCAGGTCTCCCGCGCGGCGATCCGCGCCGAACTGCTCTCCGAGCACGTACAGACCGCCCGCAGCCGGGGGATCAGGGAAAGCCTCATCGTCCGCAAGCACATTCTGCGCAATGCCTCCGCACCGATCGTCTCCGTCTCGGGAGTGGCCGTGGCAGGGCTGATCGCCGGCTCGTCGATCGTCGAGCAGGCCTTCGGGCTCAACGGCGTCGGGGCGCTGCTCATCCAGAGCGCCGCCAAGCAGGACCTGGCCGTGGTGCAGGCCCTCGCACTTCTCACGGTGGTGGCCTTCGCACTGATCAACACCGCTGTCGACGTGCTCAGTGCGGCACTCGACCATCGCGTTCCGCCGGGAGGAAGCCGATGAGCACCTATCAGTTGGCCTCCGCGGCCGGGGACAGGCTCCCCCGGGGCCGGGTCCGCGCCCTCGCCCGCGGGCAGGGGGTGCCGATCGCCGCCGGAGCCGTCGTGGCCCTGGTGGTCGTCGCCGCCGTATTCGCCCCGCTGCTCGCGCCCTACGACCCCAATGCCGTTGACCCGCTCGCCGTTTCGCGGGGCAGTTCGGCGGCCCACTGGCTGGGCACGGACGACACGGGGCGCGACATCCTCTCCCGGCTCCTGTACGGGGCGAGGCCCAGCCTGCTGGCCCCGGCGCTGATCACCCTGGCCGCGGGCACGGTCGGCACGGCGCTCGCGGTCTCGGCGGCCTGGCTCGGCGGCTGGTACGACCGGGTCGTGTCCGCCTTCCTCGACCTGGTCTTCGGCTTCCCCGGGCTCGTCCTCGCCGTGGTCGGCGCGGCGGTCTTCGGGGCTGGCCTGGACATCGCCGTCCTCACCCTCTCCCTCGCCTATCTGCCCTACATCGCCCGCATCGTGCGCAGCGCGGCACTGCGCGAGCGCTCGCTCCCTTACGTCTCCGCACTGGGCATGCTGGGCCTGCCGGGCCGGAGGATCTGTCTGCGGCACCTGCTGCCGAACCTGATGCCGCTCGTCCTCGTACAGGCGACCACCTCGTTCGGCTACACGATGCTCGACGTGGCGGCGTTCTCCTTCATCGGGCTCGGCACCCAACCACCCACCGCGGAATGGGGGTTGATGGTGGCCAACGGCGCTCCGGGCATCATCGGCGGGCAGCCCGAGCAGTCGCTGTACGCCGGTCTGGTCATCGTCGTCTTCGTCATCGCCTGCAATCTGCTGGGCGGCGGCCTGTCCCGCCGTCTTCTCGGAGAGGACCGGTGAACCCCGTGCAAACCCCTCTGCTCGAGTTCGACGGCCTGCACATCAGCCTGCCCGTCCGGGGCGAACACCGCTGCGTCGTCCGGCGCGTGGACCTCACCGTCCCCAAGGGCAGCGCCGTGGGCCTGGTGGGCGAGTCCGGCTCGGGCAAGTCGCTCACCGCCCGCTCGGTGCTGCGGCTGCTTCCTCCCGGTGCCCGGGTCGGCGGCGACATCCGCTTCGAGGGCGCCTCGGTCACCGCCATGGATCAGGCCGCGCTGCGTACGCTGCGCAGCCACGGGGTGGCGATGGTCTTCCAGGACCCGCGGGCGCACATCAATCCGCTGCGCACCATCGGCGACTTCCTCACCGAGGGCCTGGTCACCACCCGCGGGGAACGTCGCGGGGTCGCCGAGGCCAGGGCCGCGGACCTGCTCCGCGAGGTGGGCATCGCCGACGCCCCGCGGCGGCTGCGCCAACGCCCCGCCGAGCTGTCCGGCGGGCTGCTGCAACGCGTCATGATCGCGGCGGCCCTGATCGGCGAGCCCCGGCTGCTGCTCGCGGACGAGCCGACCACCGCGCTGGACGTCACCACGCAGGCCGAGGTGATGGCCGTCATCGACGAGGCGCGGGTCCGGCGCGGGCTCGCGATGCTGTTCATCACGCACGACCTGGCGCTTGCGGCGGCCGTCTGCGACAGCATCGCGGTGATGTACGCGGGCTCGGTGGTCGAGCAGCTGCCGGCCACGCGCCTCCACGACCACTCCTGTCACCCCTACACCCGGGCCCTGTTGGCCTCCCGGCCCGATCCGGGCGCGGGCGCGCGGCCGTTGCGGGCGATCGAGGGCCGGCCGCTCTCAGCGTCCGAGGCCGGTCCCGGCTGTGCGTTCGCGCCCCGCTGCCCGCAGGCCCGGGACGTCTGCACGACGGACCGTCCGCTGCCGGAGCCGACCGGTGACGGCCGTACCGCCTGCCACTTCCCCCACCTCACGGACGACGGAACGGCCGACACCGAAAGGACGGTGCGCCATGTCTGACAGCAGCGCCCCGGCAGCCCTGGAGGCGGTGGGCCTGCGCAAGACCTTCGGGGACTTCGTCGCGGTCGACGACGTCGACCTGTCCCTCGCTCCCGGCGCGTCCCTGGCCGTCGTCGGCGAGTCCGGGTCGGGCAAGACCACCACCGCCCGTATGATCGCCGGCCTCGAAGCGCCGACCGCCGGAGCCGTACGGTTCAACGGCCGGCCGCTGCCGGGGCGTCGGGCCCGCACCGCCGTACGCAGGAGTTTCGCCCGGGACGTCCAGATGGTCTTCCAGGATCCGTACGCCTCCCTGGACCGCCGGCAGCGCGTGGACGACAGCATCAGCGAAGTCCTGGCACTCCACACCGACCTGCGCGGCAGCGCGCTGACCCGGCGCACCACGGAGCTGCTCGACCAGGTGGGACTCACCGCGGGCCAGGCGGGGTCGCTGCCCCGCGCGCTCTCGGGTGGCCAGCGCCAGCGCGTGGCCATCGCCCGCGCGGTGGCCGTACGCCCCCGCGTCCTGGTGCTCGACGAGGCGGTCGCCGCCCTGGACGTGTCCGTACAGGCCCAGATCGTCACCCTGCTGCGGGATCTGCGCGAACAGTCCGGCATCGCCTATCTGTTCATCACCCACGACCTCGGTATCGTCCAGCACATCTGCGAGGACATCGTGGTGATGCACCGCGGCCGGATCGTCGAGCGGGGGCGCACGGTCGCCGTGCTCGAACGCCCCGAAGCCCCGTACACCCGGGCTCTGATCGACTCGGTGCCGCGCCGCGGCTGGACCCCGAAGCGCGGGGCCGCGGCCTGACGCGAAATCGCCGCCGGCACCCGACCCACTGCTCACTGCTCACTGCTCACTGCCCTTGTTCATTGGAGCCAAGCGATGTCCTTCTCCCCCGCCCTGGCCTACGCGTTCGAGATCCGCGCCCACCTCACCGACTCCCTGCACGTCGGCCACGGCGTGGGCGAGGTCACCGAGTTCACCCCGATCGTCGGCGGGACAGTGGAGGGCCCGCTGCTGAGCGGCAAGGTCCTCGCGGGCGGCGGCGACTGGAGCAGTACGCGCGGCGAGGTCTGCCAGCTGGACGCGCGCTACCTGATCCAGGCCGACGACGGCGCCGTCATCGACATCGTCAACCGCGGCTACTACCACCCGGCCCCCGACAGCCCCGACCAGCACGACGGCGACGTCCAGGTCAGCCACGCCGGTCACTACTACCGCACCTCTCCCGTCTTCCGCACCGACGCCCCCGCACACCGCTGGCTCGCCGAGACGGTCTTCGTGGGGCTTGCCAGGCCCGAAGGCGATGCGGAGGACACGGTCGTCATTCGCATGTACGCACTTCAATAGGCGACGACGCCCCTACGTACGCGAGCGCACTCCATCCGGCACAATCCCCACATGGAGACTGCCGAGCACCTCGAAGTTCTCGACGCCGAAGGCAAGTTGCTGGCCCGCGCCGCCGAAACGGCCGGGACGGACGCCAAGGTGATCACCTGCCCCGACTGGAGCGTGCGCGATCTGCTGCGGCACACGGGGGCGGTGCACATCTGGGCCGCGGCCTTTGTCGCCGACGAGCACCCGTCGCCGCGGCCCATGGGCGACCCGCCGGACCTGGACGGCGCCGCCCTGATCGACTGGTACCGGCAGTCACACGGCGACCTGGTCGCCACCCTTCGTACCGCCGCGACCGACGTGCGGTGCTGGGCGTTCCTGCCCGCGCCGTCCCCGCTCGCGTTCTGGGCGCGGCGGCAGGCGAACGAGACGGCGATCCACCGCGTGGACGCCGAGTCCGCGCGCGGGGGTGCGCCGTCCCCGATCGGTACGGAGTTCGCCGCGGACGGGATCGACGAGTTGCTGCGCGGGTTCCACGCGCGCTCGCGCAGCAGGGTGCGCACGCAGGAACCGCGGGTTCTTCGCGTGCGGGCGACGGACGCGGACGCCGTGTGGACCGTACGCCTCTCGCAGGAGCCGGCCGTCACGGAACGGGGCGAGGAGGGCCCGGCCGAATGCGAGTTGTCGGGTCCCGCGGAGCAGCTCTACCTCGCGCTGTGGAACCGGGGGCCGTTCCCGCAGGTCACCGGCGACACCGCGCTGAGCGCACTGTGGAGCGAGACGTCGGGCGTGTGATCCTGCCCGCTACTGGGCGGATCCGGAGGATTCGGAGGCGGTCCGCACCAGCATCCGTTCGAGCACCGCGCGCTGGAGCGGCCGCACTTCCGCGTGCAGGTGACGCCCCTTGTCGGTGAGCACGACCCGCACCCCGCGCCGGTCCTCGCTGCACATCGCGCGCTCCACCAGGCCGTCCTTCTCCAGGCGGCCGATGAGGCGGGACAGTGCGCTCTGGCTCAGGTGCACGCGGCCCGCGATGTCCTGCACGCGGTAGCCGCAGTCGCCGTCGGCCGTCGCGCCCTCGGACGCGCCGCCCTCGGTCAGCACGTCGAGCACTTCGAAGTCGCTCGCCCCGAGGCCGTGCTCACGCAGGGCGCTGTCGAGTTCGCACAGGGTGCGCGCGTGCACCGCGAGGATGTCGCGCCATTGGTCCACGAGCCCTTGCTCGGCTGTCTTCGCCGCCATGACATCGCACGTTAGCAGAGAATGCACCTTTGTTGCATCGGAATTAAATGCACTTGCACTCAATGCACGTGCATGTACTGTGCTGCGCATGACTTCTCCGCTCACAGCTGCCTCCGCGTCCCCGGAGCGCTGGTCCCCACGACTGTGGGGCACTCTTCTCGTGCTCTGCGCCGCGATGTTCCTCGACGCACTCGACGTATCGATGGTCGGTGTCGCCCTGCCCTCCATCGGCTCCGAGCTGAACCTCTCCACCTCGGCCCTGCAGTGGGTCGTCAGCGGCTACATCCTCGGCTACGGCGGCCTGCTGCTCCTGGGCGGACGCGCCGCCGACCTGCTCGGACGGCGCCGGGTCTTCCTGATCGCACTCGCCGTCTTCGCCCTCGCCTCGCTGCTCGGCGGGTTCGTCGACTCGGGCCCGCTGCTGATCGCGAGCCGCTTCATCAAGGGCCTGAGCGCCGCGTTCACCGCGCCCGCGGGCCTGTCCATCATCACCACGACGTTCGCCGAGGGCCCCCTGCGCAACCGTGCGCTCACCATCTACACGACCTGCGCCGCCACCGGCTTCTCCATGGGCCTGGTCCTGTCCGGACTGCTCACCGAGGCCAGCTGGCGCCTGACCATGCTGCTGCCCGCGCCGATCGCCGTCATCGCGCTGGTCGCCGGACTCAAGCTCATCCCGCGCAGCGCCCGCGAGAAGAACACCGGCGGATACGACGTGCCGGGCGCCGTCACCGGCACGGCCGCGATGCTGCTGCTCGTGTTCACGGTCGTCGAAGCACCGGAGGCCGGCTGGGCATCCGCCCGCACCCTCCTGTCGTTCCTCGCCGCGGCCGTACTGCTCGCCGTTTTCGTCCGCATCGAACTGCGCACCGCGAGCCCGCTGATCCGCCTCGGCGTCCTGCGCTCGGGTCCCCAACTCCGGGCGCAGATCGGTGCGATGACGTTCTTCGGGGGCTACGTCTCCTTCCAGTTCCTGGCCACGCAGTACTTCCAGACGCTGCTCGGCTGGTCGGCCCTGGAGACCGCGCTCGCGTTCCTGCCCGCGGGCGCCCTGGTCGCCCTCTCGTCCACGAAGGTCGGTTCGGTCATCGACCGGTTCGGCACACCGCGGGTCATCGTGGCGGGCTTCGTCCTGCTCGTCGCCTCGTACACGCTGTTCCTGCGCGTCAGCCTCACCCCGTCGTACGCCTCCATGGTCCTGCCGTCCATGATCCTGCTCGGCTTCGCCTGCGCCCTGGTCTTCCCCTCGCTCAACATCCAGGCCACCAACGGCGTGGACGACGACGAGCAGGGCATGGTGTCGGGCCTCCTGAACACCTCGATCCAGGTGGGCGGCGCGATCTTCCTCGCCGTCGTCACGGCCGTGATCACCGCGTCGTCCCACGGCGGCGACGCCTCACCGCAGGCCGTGCTCGACAGCTACCGCCCCGGCCTGATCGTGGTCACGGCCATCGCGGTCGCGGGACTCCTGATCACCCTCACCGGGCTGCGGACCCGTCGCAAGCAGGAGACGGTCCTGGTCGTGAAGTCCGTGCGGCGCGAGGCCGACGAGGAGCGGGTGGCCGTTCACGACTGACTTGGCCCGGAGTCAACATCCATACTCCGGCGGGCAGTTGCTTGCCCGCCGGAGGCCTACCCCTGACACTCGGGAGATGGGGCGAAGGACGCAGGCCCAGCGGGACGCCAACACCGTGGAGACCGGCTTCGCGCTGTTCGCCGCGACGTGCCTCGCGGGCGCCGCCTTCTTCGTCGTGACGTCCCCGCTCCACCTCTTCGGTGTGTCCTCGTCATCGGCGCGCACCCTGAACCGGGTCGGCGCGATCGTCGCGGTCACGGTCTTCGTCGTGTCCGTGGTGACGGTCCTCGTGCGCCACCGGCGGGAGCGTCAGCCGAGCCAGCCGGGCCGCACCAAGCCCGACTCGTAGGCCAGTACCACCAGTTGGGCACGGTCGCGGGCGCCGAGCTTGACCATGGTCCGGCTGACGTGGGTCTTCGCGGTCAGCGGGCTGACGACCAGACGGCGGGCGATCTCCTCGTTCGACAGGCCGATGCCGACGAGCGCCATCACCTCCCGCTCCCGCTCGGTGAGTTCGCCGAGCGGCTCGGGGCCCGCGGGCTCCTTGGAACGGGCCGCGAACTCGGCGATCAGGCGGCGCGTCACCCCGGGCGAGAGCAGCGCGTCGCCGTCGACCACCGCGCGCACGGCACGCAGCAGTTCCTCGGGCTCGGTGTCCTTGACGAGGAAACCCGAGGCCCCGGAGCGGATCGCCTCGAAGACGTACTCGTCCAGTTCGAAGGTGGTCAGCATGACCACCTTGACGTCGTTCAGCTCCGGGTCGCCGGTGATCTGCCGGGTCGCGGCGAGCCCGTCGAGCAGCGGCATGCGGATGTCCATCAGGACGACGTCGGGGCGCAGTTCACGCACCATGCGCACCGCCTCCTCGCCATCCGCGGCCTCCCCGGCGACCCCGATGTCCCGCTGGGCACCGAGCAGCGCCTTGAAACCGGCCCTGACCAGCGACTGGTCGTCGGCGAGCAGTACGCGGATCACTGGTCCTCCTGAGGTGCCGTGCGGGTGGGCAGTACGGCGGTGACGCGGAATCCCCCGTCGGGGCGCGATCCCGCCTCGATCGTGCCATTGAGGGCGGCGGCGCGCTCCCGCATCCCGGCGAGGCCGTTGCCGCTGCCACCCGCGTCCGCGCCGGTGGCGGGGCCGTCGTCGTCCACGCGCAGGGTGAGCGCCGCCGCCTCGTGGCGCACGAGCACGCGCGCGTGGCGCGACCCGGAGTGCCTTACGACGTTGGTCAGCGCCTCCTGGACGATGCGGAAGGCGGCGAGGTCGACGCCTGGCGCCAGTCTCCTGCCGGACCCCTGCGTGTCCACGTCGACGGTGAGCCCGGTGCTCGCGGCCTGCTGCACGAGCTCGGGCAGCCGGTCGAGCCCGGGAGCCGGGGCCCGGGGCGCGTCACCGGGCGTACGGAGGGTGTCGAGGACCTGGCGGACCTCCCCCAACGCTTCCTTGCTCGCGGCTTTGATGGTGGTCAGCGCGGTGCGGGCCTGCTCGGGGTCCGAATCGAGCAGCGCGAGGCCCACGCCCGCCTGGACGTTGATCACGGAGATGCTGTGCGCGAGGACGTCGTGCAGTTCGCGCGCCATGCGCAGACGCTCCTCGTCGGCCCGCCGCTCGGCGGCCCGCGCACGCTCCGCCCGCTCCTTCATCCACTGCTCACGGCGTACGCGGGCCAGCTCGGACACCGCGATGATGGCGACGACCCAGACGGCGACGATGGTCTCCTCGCCCCAGGTGCGCGCTCCGTCCCCGTCCGGTGGCAGCCACCGGTAGAGCCAGTGCGCGACCAGGAGATGCCCCGCCCACAGCATCGCGACGGCGCCCCACGCCGCGCGCCGGTGCCCCGCGACGACCGCGGCGAAGCAGCCGACGGCGACGGTGATCAGGACCGGGCCGTACGCGAACCCGGCCCCGAGGTAGACAAGGGCGGTCCCGGCCGTGAAGTACGCGACCGGGACCGGGTGGCGGTGGCGCAGCAGGAGCGAGGCCGTGCCCGCGAGCAGGAGCAGCCGGGCGGGAACGTTCAGCTCCACCCGGTCGAGCTGGCCCTGCGCCGCGTACTTCGAGCCGATCTGCACGAACACGGTGATCGCCAGCGTCGTCAGCCACGGCAGCCTGCCGGCGTCCCCCTGAAGCCACCGGGGCGGACCGTGCCGCCACATCGGCGGTCCGCCCCGGAACGGGGACGGACCGCCGCGCCCGCGTTCGTGCTGCTCGTCCATGACGGCAACGCTAGACCGCGGGGCGGCCGCCGGGCGTCAGCCCGGCGTGGCGATCACACGTACTCCCGCTGGAGTACCCGGGGGTCTTGCCTTCCTCCCCGCTCCCGTGCTTCTCGTGCAGTCCGAAGCGCCGGTGCAGCCTTCGCACGGGGCGGGCGCAGCATGGCGGCGTGCGGGCTACTTCTGCTCCAACAGCCCGACACTGTGGGCGAGTTGCGTGACCGCGTACGAGAAGAGCGCCGGGCGGTCGTCGACGACGCGGTTGAACTGACCGAACACCTCGAAGCCCACGAGCCCGAAGAGCTGCGCCCACGCCGTGACCATCGCCATGTTCACCGCCGGCGGCAGATCGGGGGCGAGGTCCGCGGTGATCCGCTCGGCCTCGGCGCGCAGCCCTTCCGGGAGCGGCCGCGCGGCGATACCGCGCCCCTGATGGGCGTCGCGCAGGATCCCGATGAGCAGCAGCCCGACGCGGGCGGCGGCCTGGACCGTGGTGTCGGGCGCGCTGTAGCCGGGGACCGGCGAGCCGTAGATCAGGGCGTACTCATGGGGGTGGCCGAGCGCCCAGGACCGCACGGCCTCGCAGGCGACCGCCCAGCGCCGCACGGGTTCCTCCGACGCGACCTCGGCGTGGGCCTCTTCGGCAGCGGCGCCGAGGGAGTCGTAGGCGTCGATGATGAGCGCGGTCAGGAGGTCGTCGCGGCTGGGGAAGTAGCGGTAGAGGGCGGAGGAGACCATGCCGAGCTCGCGGGCGACGGCGCGCAGCGAGAGCTTGGCGGCGCCGTCGGCGGCCAGCTGTCTGCGGGCCTCGTCCTTGATGGCGGCGGTGACTTCGACTCGGGCGCGGGCCCTGGCCCCGCTGGTGGCGCTGCTCATGCAGGCAGTGTGCCACGGGTTCGGAGCAGTGCGCTGAAACGGGAGCTGCGCACTAAAAAGAGAGCGGCAGACACTTTCGAGAGCACTGCTCTTGAAATGGGGCGCCGCTCTCGTGCACACTGCTCTTAAGCGAGAGCAGTGCTCTCGGAAGCCCTCCCGAATTTGGCGGTCACCATGTCCACGTCCTCCCCCTCGGCCCCCTCCACCACCCACTACCTCAAGGCCGGCCGCATGGCCCTGCGGCTCAACGACTTCGTCGGCTGGCTCGCGCGGCACGGCGTCAGCCTGGCCGGCTCGGCCGAGCTCTCCGTACGGGGCCGCAAGAGCGGCCAGATGCAGCGCGTCCCGGTCAACCCGTTCACGTACGAAGGCGCGCAGTACCTGGTCTCGGCCCGCGGGCACTCGCAGTGGGTGCGCAACATGCGCGTGGCGGGCGGCGGCGAGCTGCGCGTCGGGCGCAAGGTCCGCCCGTTCACGGTCGAGGAGGTCCCGAACGCCGAGAAGCTGCCGCTGCTGCGCGGCTACCTGGAGAAGTGGGGCTGGGAGGTCAACCAGTACTTCAAGGGCGTCACCGCCAAGTCCACGGACGCGGAGATCGAGGCGGCCGCAAGCGACCACCCCGTCTTCCGCCTCACCGTCACGAAGTGACGCCGCCCGGAACCACCGGGGACTACCGGTCGAACGCGCTCAGCGCCCGTCCCGCCAGCGGATGGCTCCGCACCAGCTCGCCGAGCGTCGTCGAGCCGCGGGTGATCCTCGCGAACGCGTTCCACGCGGGCCTGAACCCGGTGATCGCCGCGTGCAGCGTGCCCGGACGGCGCTCGAAGAGGGCCAGCATGCGCTTCCCGACGCTCATTTCGACACCGAGGCCCGCCTTGATGGCAAAGGCGTAGTTCAGGGCCTGGCGGCGGGCGTCGACCGCGTCGTGCGCCTCACCGATCCGCACCGCCCACTCCCCCGCGAGCCGACCCGAGCGCAGCGCGAAGGAGATGCCTTCGCGGGTCCAGGGCTCAAGGAGCCCCGCCGCGTCACCGCACACCAGGACCCGGCCGCGCGAGAGCGGCGAGTCGTCGCTGCGGCAGCGCGTCAGATGGCCCGACGAGATGCTCGGCTCGAAGCCCGCGAGCCCAAGGCGGGCGATGAAGTCCTCCAAGTACCGCTTGGTGGCCGAGCCTTCGCCGCGCGCGGAGATGACGCCGACGGTGAGGGTGTCGCCCTTGGGGAACACCCACCCGTAACTGCCCGGCATCGGGCCCCAGTCGATGAGCACCCGGCCCGCCCAGTCCTCGGCGACGCTCTGCGGCACCGGGATCTCGGCCTCAAGACCGAGATCCACCTGGTCGAGCTTCACGCCGACATGCGCCCCTATGCGGCTCGCGCTGCCGTCGGCCCCGACGACCGCGCGGGCGAGCACCGTCTCGCCGCCCTGCAGCACCACGGCGACCGTCCGCCGGTCGGGCACCGCGGAGCCGTGCTGCTCCACGCGCGCGACGGTGACGCCGGTGCGCACCTCGGCGCCCGCCTTCTGCGCGTGCTCGACCAGTTGCTGGTCGAACTCGGGGCGGTTGATGAGCCCGAAGAGCATCTGCTTCGAGCGGCGGGTGCGGGCGAACTTGCCGTCCAGGGAGAACGTCACCGCGTGCACGCGGTCTCTGAAGGGCAGTTCGAACCCCGGCGGGAGCGAGTCGCGCGAGGGGCCGATGATGCCTCCGCCACACGTTTTGTACCGGGGCAGTTCGGCTTTCTCCAGGATGAGGACACTGCGTCCCGCGACGGCTGCCGCATAGGCCGCGGACGCCCCCGCGGGCCCTGCTCCCACCACGACGACGTCCCACACATACTGCGCGTCGTCCGCCGAGTCCGCTGAGTTCTCGCTGCTCACGTTGGTCTACCGCTCCCGATCCAGCTGTTGGCCGCGCTTTCCAAGGCATCCTACGGCGGGCACCTCCGGCACCCTCCTGTGGGAGGATCACAACACCCACATACGTATAACGTCGCACCTACGAGGAGCGTGCCCATGTCGCCGCATCCGATCGCCGAGACCGTCGCCTCACTCATGCCGAAGGCGAAGGCGGAGCTCACCGAACTGGTGGCCTTCAAATCGGTGGCGGACTTCGACCAGTTCCCCCGGAGCGAGAGCGAGGCCGCCGCGAACTGGGTGGCGGACGCGCTGCGCGCCGAGGGATTCCAGGACGTGGCCCTGCTCGACACCCCGGACGGCACGCAGTCGGTGTACGGCTTCCTTCCGGGCCCCGAGGGCGCTCCCACCGTGCTGCTCTACGCCCATTACGACGTGCAGCCGCCGCTCGACGAGGAGGCGTGGACCACCCCGCCGTTCGAGCTGACGGAGCGCAACGGCCGCTGGTACGGCCGCGGCAGCGCCGACTGCAAGGGCGGCGTCCTGATGCACCTGCTCGCGCTGCGCGCCCTGAAGGCGAACGGCGGTGTCCCGGTGAGCGTCAAGGTGATCGCCGAGGGGTCCGAGGAGCAGGGCACGGGCGGTCTGGAGCGGTACGCCGAGGAGCACCCCGACCTCCTCGCGGCCGACACCATCGTCATCGGCGACGCGGGCAATTTCCGCGTCGGCCTGCCGACGGTCACCGCCACACTGCGCGGCATGACGCTCGTGCGTGTCCGTATCGACACCCTTGAGGGCAATCTGCACTCGGGACAGTTCGGCGGCGCGGCCCCGGACGCGCTCGCCGCGCTGGTTCGGGTCCTCGACTCGCTGCGCGCGGAGGACGGCTCGACGACGGTCGACGGGCTCACCGGCGACGAGGTCTGGGACGGCCTTCAGTACGAAGAGGGCGACTTCCGCAGGGACGCCAAGGTCCTCGACGGCGTCGGCCTCGTCGGCAGCGGCACGGTCGCCGACCGCATCTGGGCGCGTCCCGCGGTCACGGTCCTCGGCATCGACTGCCCGCCGGTGGTCGGCGCGACGCCGTCCGTGCAGGCGGGCGCGCGGGCGCTGATCAGCCTCCGGGTGCCGCCGGGCGTGGACGCGGCCGAGGCCACCAAGCTGCTGCAGGCGCACGTGGAGGCGCACACCCCGTGGGGCGCGCAGGTGACCACCGAGCAGATCGGGCAGGGCCAGCCGTTCCGCGCGGACACCACGAGCCCGGCGTACGCGGCGATGGCGGCGGCGATGGGCGAGGCGTACCCCGGCGAGGAGATGCAGTACGCCGGGCAGGGCGGCTCGATCCCGCTGTGCAACACCCTCGCCGCGCTCTATCCCCGTGCGGAGATCCTGCTCATCGGCCTGAGCGAACCCGAGGCGCAGATCCACGCGGTCGACGAGAGCGTGTCGCCGCAGGAGCTGGAGCGCCTCTCGGTCGCGGAGGCGCTGTTCCTCCGGAAGTACGCGGCGAGCTGAGCCACCGGGCGGGGGCCGGACTGCGCCCCCGCCGCTCACCGGCAGCCGACAGGGACGCCCGCTTCCAGGTACAGGGCGATCCCGCTCTCCCGCGCGCGCAGGGCCCAGCGCAGCCGTTCGTAGCGCACGGAGGGCAGCAGTGTGGCCGCTTCCTCCTCGGTGACGAAACGGCAGTCACGGAGTTCGGGTCCCGGCAGGAGCATCCGGCGCGCCTCGCCGCCGTCGAGGCTCCCGCCGTCGAAGAGGAACCGCATCCCTCCGTAGCCGGGCGGTGCGGGCGGCTCCCAGTCGGCGACGAGGAGCCGGGGGGCGTCGGTGAGCTGGATGCCGGTCTCCTCGGCCACTTCGCGCATGCCCGCGCGCGCGGGCGCCTCGCCGGGTTCGACGACGCCGCCGGGGAACTCCCAGCCGGCCTTGTACGTCGGGTCGACGAGCAGCACCCGGCCGCGCTCGTCGAAGAGCAGCACCCCGGCCGCGAGCGTCTCCGCGGTGGGCTCCGGGGTCTGCACGATGTCGCAGACGGACACGTCCCCGGTGCGTACGGCCTCTGCGATGCGTTCGGCGGTCCGGCAGGGGGTGAGCGCGCCGGTGTCGATACGGTGCGCGTCGCTGCCGAGCCAGCCCGCGAGCGCGATGCGGTACGGCTCGATGTGGTCGAGGGACCACTGTCGTACGCGCACCTCGCCGTCGGGCGGGCCCGGGACCGTGCGGGCGGATATTCGCTCGCGCAGGATCGTTTCATCCGGGGCCAGGACCACGTGTCGTACGGGGATTCTGCGAGAGGCGAGGCCGCCGAAGATCTCGTCGCGGTAGTCCTGCCGCAGCAGGGTCATGGGGACCACGAGGACGCCGCCGAGCTCGGCGAGCAGAGCCGCCGCGGTGTCCACGACGAGCCGCCGCCAGATCGGCAGATCCTGGTAGTCGCTCACCTCGGCGAGGTGCTTGGGCGGCAGCAGGTCCGGCAGTCCGGCGCCGATGATCTCGGGGTCGAAGAGCGTGCTGTTCGGGATCAGCTCGATCAGTTCCCGTGCGGCGTTGGTCTTGCCCGCACCGAACGCACCGTTGATCCAGATGATCACGGTTCCCCCCTCTTCCGTCGGCCCCCTGTGGCTTGCCCGCAACACCCTGCCACGGAAACCAGGGCCTGATGAGGCGGCCACTATCTGGACCAAATGACGCCACAACGTGTCAAGCGATTCGCTGTCACTTCACCCCATCGGGTGGCAGTCACCCTGCATGAATCGTTCCCTCACTCCAGGGCGCGTCCGACCCCGCTAGCGTGATCCGCCAGGCGCCCCAGCCCCTGGTGACCTCCTGAATCCGGCTCTCCTGATGCACCCGCTGCCGCGAGGATCCGGCCGATGTCGACACTGGGGGGACACGTGCAGCTCGACGCACTGAACGAATTCGCCTTCGAGGACTCCGATCAGCAGCCGCGCGTGTACGGCCACAACGGCGCCGTCGTCGTCGAACTGCACGGCGAGATCGATCTGTTGGCCTACCAGCGGATGGCCCCGCTCATCGACCCCATCACCGGTGGCACCGCGACGACCGTGGTCATCGACCTGACCCGGACCACGTTCTTCGACTGCTCGGGCATCGCCCTGCTGGTCCGCGCGCATCGTCGCACGACGGCAAGAGGCGCCCGCCTCTCCGTGGTCTGCACCCACCGCCTGACGCTCCGCATCCTGCGCCTCACGGGCCTTACGCCGACGCTGCTGCCCGTTGCGACGCTGGAGCAGGCGCTGGAAGACGAGTGAGGGGGGTGGCGCATTGTGCTGCGGGGTCCGGGCAGCATCATGAGCCTGCCCCGCGCGTGGCACCGCCGGGAGTGTGCGCGCCGGGTGCATATATGCATTCCGTTCACACCCCGTGTGAACCCTTCACGCCCGGCCGGGCCCGGGACAACGCTTCACCGGCCGGTTGATCCACCTGGTGCGCGTGTACGCGTGGAAGTGGTCGCCGGTGTGGCCCTGCTGAAGAGTGCAGTGAAGGACGTCACCGGGCCTCTCGTCCCAGCACAGGCCGGGGATGTCACGCGCGTACTTCGGGGCTTTCATGCGAAGTGCTCCGTCTGCTGGAGGTTGTCGGTGGACACGCCCGACAATCTCAATCCCGCTGGTCGCGGCGGGATACGACAGCCCGTGACACGGAGCGGGTCATGCGGACGGACGCCACCCGATCAGGAGGCGGACACTCTCAGCCCCCTCGCGGGCCCCCTCCGACAGCTCCCGCGAACTCGGGCCGTCATGCCGACTCGTCGGCCACCCGTCGGACCGCGGCGCCCGCCAGCGCGTCCCACTGCCGGCGCAGCACCCCCACGGTCGGACACGGCCCCGCGTCCACGTTCCGGCAGATGCTGCAGGCGCGTTGGTGGCCGGCCCAGGCCCCGTAAGCCTCCTGGACAGGCGAGAGGCGAACGCGAGCCGCAGCGAGCGGAACCCTCACGGCGCGGGTTGGTGGGTTCGTCTGCTCGTCCACGTCGACGCCCTTTCGCGGCATTGGCCATTCCCCCGGTCCGAACCACTGGCAATGCCACTGGCGTCGGGGTGCTCGGGCGCCCGACGCCAGCGGCGACCCAGGGGTGGTCGGTCGGGGGAGCCGACCCTGCACTAGACGCTTCTCTGCCGCGGGCCGCTTTGGATGCACCTGCCGGTCGGCAATTGCCGATTGCACATCACCTCGAACGCAAGCTCTGCCGGGCGCTCAGTTGTTCGCGGCCAGTCCGGGCCCCTCACCCCTTGCTCGACCCCAGCGTCAGCCCCGCGATGAAGTGCCGCTGCAGGAGCAGGAAGACCAGGACCGTGGGCAGCGCCACCAGGACCGAGCCCGCGGCCAGGAGGTTGTAGTCGGTGAAGAACTGGCCGCGCAGGTTGTTCAGGGATGACGTGATCGGGAGTTTGTCGGGGTTGGAGATGAAGATGAGGGCCCAGAGGAAGTCGTTGTAGATCCAGGTGAATTCCAGCGTGCCGAGGGCCGCGAGAGCGGGGCGGCACAGCGGGAGGGTGATGCGCCAGAACTGGGTCCATACGCCCGCGCCGTCCACGATCGCCGCCTCCAGGATTTCCTGCGGCAGCGTCCGCATGAAATTCGCGAGCACGAACACACAGAAACCGACCTGGAAGCCCACGTTGACGATGATGATCGCCCAGTACGAGTCGTACAGGGTCAGTGAGTCGGACATCCACCACGGCAGGGGGATCTTCAGGAAGAGGACGTAGAGGGGGGTCACGAGGACCTGCGGCGGCAGGAGGTTTCCCGCCGTGAAGAGCATCAGCAGGACCATTCCCCCGCGGATCCGCAGACGGGACACGGCGAAGGCCACGAACGCCGCCAGGAAGAGCGTGACGAGGACCGCCGGCACCGCGATGAGCAAGGTGTTGGTGAAGTACTTGCCCATGCCGGAATCGCTGTAGGCCTGGCGGTAGTAGTCGAACGACAGGCGTTCGGGGAACGAGAAATAGCCGTGCTGCGCCGTTTCCTCGTAAGGGCGCAGTGAGGCGTAGACCGCGAGGAGGAGCGGCGCGAGGAAGGCCAGGGTCACCGCCGTCAGGAAGATGTGCACGCCAAAACGGCCGCGTCGGCGGCTGCGGCCCGGGGGCAGTTCGGCGGGCCGTGCGGGTTCTTTCCGAAGCGGCGTGGTGTGGATGTCGGCGGTCATCGGTCGCGCGCACCTCGCAGCTCTTGGACCAGGAACGTCACGATGAATCCGAGCGAGACGCTCAGGAGCACGACCGCGATGGCGGAGCCGAATCCGATACGGCTCGCCTCGCCGATGATGTTGTCGGTGATGAGCACGGAGAGCAGTTCGAGGCCGTTACGGCCCTTGTTGACCGCGTAGACGATGTCGAAGGCGCGCAGTGCCTCGATGACCGTGATGACGCCGACGATGACATTCACCGGTCGCAGGGTCGGGAAGACGACGCGGAAGAATGTCTGGCGGGCGTTCGCGCCGTCTATCTCCGCGGCCTCTTTCAGGGCGGGGTCCACGGATTTCAGCCCGGCCAGGTAGAGGATCATGACGTAGCCCGTATGCCGCCAGCTCGCGGCCAGCATCATCATCCAGATGTTGATGTCGGAGTTCCCGAGCCAGTCGATCGGGTCGCTCTGGTTGTTCAGAATGGTGTTGACCACGCCCTGGTCGGTGCCGAGGATCAGCTGGGCCATGAAGCCGACCACGGCGAGCGAGAGCACCACCGGCATGTAGAGCACGGACTGGTAGAAGCGGCTGAAGCGGACGCCCCGGTCGATGATCACCGCAAGGAGCAGGCCGAACGGCGTGGCCACCAGGCCGAGGAAGGCGATCCACAGCAGGTTGTGGCGGACGGCGGGCCAGAAAGCCGGGTAATTGTCGACCAGGCTCTCGTAGTTCTTTCCGCCCACCCACTGGATGTCGCCGATGCCGTCCCAGGAGGTGAAGGACAGGCCGACGGAGGCCAGGGTCGGACCCCAGATGATGAAGATGTCCAGCAGGACGGGAATTCCAAGGAGCACGCCGAGCACGGCCGTGTCACGGCGTGTGAAACGCCGTGGTCCCCGCCGTCCGGCGCGCCGCGCGGTTTTCTGCGGCACGGAACGTCGTCCCCCCGGTCCTCAGCTGACGTCCGACGAGAAGATGTCCTTCTTCTGGCGCTCGATGCTGTTGACCAGGCCGTCGACGTCGTTGGGATTGTCGATGAAGTCCTGCAGCGCCTTGATCATGACGGTCTGCGCGAAGTCGGGCCGGGTGTCCCGGTCGAGGAACTGCGATATCTGCTTGGCCCCGGAGACGAGTTCGGCCGATTTCTTCTGCAGCGGGCTGTACTTGCTGGTGTCGGCGCCGTCGTTGACCGCGACGTTGTTGGGGTCACCGGCCAGATAGATGTCCTCGGCCTTCGGTGTCCCCAGCCACTTCAGGAGTTCTTTGGCGCCGTCGAGATTCTTCGACTTCTTCGCCACCAGGAATCCGTCGATCGGTGCCTCGACGGCATCCTGGCCGTGCGCCGGGTCGATCTCGGGGAAGGCGAAGAAGTCGATGTCGTCGCGTTCGTCCGCCGGGAACTGCTGGCCGGGGTGCGGCATCCCGAGGACGGCCATGCTGGTCTTGCGCTTCTGCAGCCCCTGGCCGGCCTCTTCCCAGGTCCGGCCGAGCGCGCCTTTCTGGTAGTACGGCATGAGCTCGCGCCACAGGTCGAACACCTTCTTGACCTTCGTGTCGGTCCAGGCTTCCTCGCCGGCCATCAGGCTCTTGTGGAACTCGTATCCGTTGAGGCGCATGTTGATGTAGTCGAAGGTGCCCATGGCGGGCCAGCCGTCCTTGTCGCAGAAGGCGACCGGTATGCCGTCCTTGCTCGTCTTCTTGGCGAGCGCGATGAACTGGTCCCACGTCCTGGCCTGCTCGTAGCCCTGTTTCTCGAAGAGGCTCTTGCGGTGGAAGACGGCCCATGGGTAGTAGTAATACGGCACGAAGTACTGCTTGCCCTCGTGCGTGGACTGTTCCCGCAGCGCGGCAGAGAAGCCCTTGAAGCCCTTCCACACGTCGCTGATCTCGATCAGCAGGCCCTTCTCCGCGAAGTACTGCATGCGGTATCCCGCGAACCACATGAAGACGTCGTCGGGTGTTCCCTGCAGATAGCGCGTGATGTTCTGCTGGAACTCGTTGTGCTCTGTCGTGTTGACCTTGACGGTCTTCCCTGACTTCTTCTCGTACGCGTCGAAGGCGGCGGCGAACGCCTTCTTGGGGACCGCGTCCGAGGAATTGGAGCCCATCGTGACTTCGCCCTTGTTGCCCCCGGGACCGTCGCCGCAGGCCGTGAGCAGGGCCGGAAGGGTGAGTGCACCGGCTCCGGCGGCCGCACCACGCAGGACATTCCGCCGCGACATCCGATGTCCTGACATGCTTCGGGGCGTGGCAGGACCCATGAACGATGACTGTGCCATGTCCCCCTCCTCGGGGTGCAACCGAACACAACCGAACGCGAGGCCTGCGATCCCACCCCCAAGTGCCGTGCCAGTCAAGGGTTTTGGCGTTCGATTGCCCGAACCGTTACGGCTCCTCTTCCAACAGAGTCCAACACGGCCTAACGTAAGCGCGCACCTCTGACACGTACATGCAGCCCCACAACTTCTGCGAGTACGGAGGAATGTAACGATGCGTCATATCTCTCCCCGCACCACGCGTCGAAGAGTCGTCGGGTCGCTCGCCGCCGTACTGCTGTGTGCGGCAGGGCTGGCCGCACCGGCGGCGACGGCACGCGACCTGGGCGGCGCGAGTGACATGGGCGATGCAAGCGATCCGGGCGGCACGAGTGACGTGAAGCTCCCCGGCGATCTCGTCCTCACCCCGCCCATGGGCTTCAACAACTGGAACTCCACCCACTGCAGGGCCGAGTTCGACGAGTCGATGGTCAAGGGGATCGCGGACCTCTTCGTCGAGAAGGGCCTCAAGGACGCCGGCTACCAGTACGTCAATCTCGACGACTGCTGGGCACTGCCCGAACGGGACGCGAACGGCAAGCTGGTGCCCGATCCCGAGCGATTCCCCAATGGAATCAAGGGTGTTGCCGACTATGTGCACGCCAAGGGCCTGAAGCTCGGCATCTACACCAGCGCCGGCACCAAGACCTGCAGCGACATCGGTTTCCCGGGCGCACTCGGCCATGAGGTCAGCGACGCACGGCAGTTCGCCGACTGGGGCGTCGACTACCTCAAGTACGACAACTGCAACAACCAGGGCGTCGACGCCAAGAAGCGGTACATCGCGATGCGCGACGCGCTGAAGGCCACCGGCCGCCCCATCGTCTACAGCCTCTGCGAGTGGGGCGAGAACAAACCCTGGGAGTGGGCGGCCGACGTAGGCCATCTGTGGCGCACCACCGGCGACATCAGCGACAACTGGAGCTCGATGCTGTCGATCATGAAGCAGAACCTGCCGCTCGACGAGCACGCGGGACCGGGCCGCTGGAACGACCCCGACATGCTGGAGGTCGGCAACGGCGGCATGACGGACACGGAGTACCGCACGCACTTCTCGATGTGGTCGATCATGGCCGCGCCGCTGCTCATCGGCTCCGACCTGCGCAAGGCCACGCCCGAGACCTTCGAGATCATCGGGAACAAGGAAGTCATCGCCGTCGACCAGGACCCGCTGGGCAAGCAGGGCAAGGTGCTGTCCTCGCAGGGCGGCCGCTGGGTCGTCGCCAAGGAGATGCAGGACGGCAGCAGGACGGTCGCGCTCTTCAACGAGACGGGCACCGCCCAGTCGATCGCCACGTCGGCGAAGGACGTCGGGCTGCCGGACGCCGACGGCTACACCCTGCGGGACCTGTGGCAGCACAAGAGCTACAACACGGCGGGCACGATCTCTGCGACCGTTCCGGCACACGGCACCGTACTGCTGCGCGTCACGGCGGACGGCGCGTGGGACAAGAACCCGCCCGCCGTCGAACTCGGCATCGGCGGGCAGCCGTTGGTCGAGGCGGGCAAGGCGGAGAAGCTGACGTCGAAGGTCACCAACCTCGGCCGCACCTCCGCGCAGAAGGTGTCCGCCGCCTTCAGCGGCCCCTCCGGCTGGCGGATCAGGGCGACCTCGCCCGCGACCACCGACTCCCTGCGTACGGGCAAGTCGCTGAGCACGTCGTGGTCGGTGACCGCACCTCGGGGCGCGGCGCCGGGAGCGTACGACCTGACGCTCAGGACCACCTACCGCTCCCCCGGCGGCACCCGTGCCGAGAACGTGCTGCCGCTGACGGCCCATGTCGTGGTGGCGCCGCCCGCGGGCGACTCGGCGGTCAGTGACCTGCCGTGGATGTCGACGGTCAACGGCTGGGGTCCCGTCGAGAAGGACACCAGCAACGGCGAGGAGGCGGCGGGCGACGGCAAGCCGCTCACCATCGGCGGGGCCGTCTACGCCAAGGGCCTCGGGGTGCACGCGGCGAGCGCCGTCGAGTACTACACCGGCGGGGCCTGCGAGAAGGTCGCCGCGCAGGTGGGCGTCGACGACGAGAAGGGCGCCAAGGGCACGGTCACCTTCGAGATCTGGGCGGACGGCAAGAGGGCCGCGTCGACCGGCGTCCTGACCAACGCCGATGCCGCGCGGAGCCTTTCGGCCGACGTGACCGGGGCCCAGGTCGTACGCCTCGTCGTCACGGACGGCGGCGACGGCAGGGACTCCGACCACGCGGACTGGGCAAAGCCGGTGCTCAGCTGCTGAGTGGTGCGGGTCATCGACTGCGGGCCGGGCTGAGGGACTTCAGCCCGGCCCGCAGCACGTGAGCCGACTTGGCGCACCACCGAGCCGCGCGGCGACGACTTCTGCCGAGCCGTGCGCAGTGGCGGCTGCCGAGCCGTGTGCGAAGGCGGCTGCGGGTCGGGGCAGGTCACCCCGCCCCGCAGCCAAGAGCGGCCACTCCACCGGGCCGGACAGCCAGAGACGGTCAACTCCTCACGACAGGACGCCACGTGGCTGACAGCGGCCACCGCATCCACCCAGCCCCACACACTGCCGGCTGCAGGCCGGACCAGATCACCCCGGCCGCAGCCAAGAGCGGCCACTCCCCCGGGCCGGACGGCCCGAAGGGGTCAGCTCCCCACAGCAGGCCGCAGGGCCACCGACCTGTCCTCCTGGCTGAGCGCCGCCGCCGCGGCCCCCACGAGCCCCGCGTCCGTCCCCATCAGCGCCGGGGCCACGGTCAGGTCGCGTACGAACGAGAGCGTGGCGTAGTCCTTCAGGGAGCGGCGCAGGGGGTCGAAGAGCACGTCGCCCGCCTTCGCCACCCCGCCCCCGATCACCGCGATGTCGATCTCGACGAGCGTGGCCGTGGCCGCGATCCCCGCGGCGAGTGCCTGTGCCGCCCGTTCGAAGGAGGCGACGGCGACCGGGTCGCCGGCCCGAGCGGCGAGGGCCACCGCGGCGGCCGACGTGTCGCCGTCGGCGCCCGCGCGCCATCCGCCCTCCACCGCGCGCCGCGCGATGTTCGGCCCGCTCGCGATGCGCTCCACGCACCCGCGCGCGCCGCACGGGCACGGGTCACCGTCCAGGTCGACGCTGATGTGCCCGATGTGGCCCGCGTTCCCGGTGGGGCCGGGGTGCAGCTTGCCCCCGAGGATCAGTCCGCCGCCGACACCGGTGGACACCACCATGCACAGCGCGTTGTCGTGCCCGCGGGCCGCGCCCTGCCAGTGCTCGGCCGCCGTCATCGCCACGCCGTCCCCGACCAGCTCGACCGGAAGCCCGCCGGTGGCCGCGCGCACCCGCTCGACCAGCGGGTAGCCACGCCAGCCGGGGACGTTGACCGGGCTGACCGTCCCCGCCGACGCGTCCACGGGCCCCGCGCTGCCGATGCCGACCGCGCGCGCCCTGCCCCACAGCGGGGAGCGAGTGAGCTCGCCTATGACCTCTTCGACCGCCCGCATCACGGTGTCGCCGTCCTCGCGCGCGGGCGTGGGCCGCTGGGCGCGCAGCAGGATCCGGCCGCGGCCGTCCACCAGGGCGCCGGCGATCTTGGTGCCGCCGATGTCGAGTGCGGCGACGAGGTCCGTGTGCATCAGTGTCAGATCTCCTGGTGAAAGGGCAGGCCGCCCTAATTGTGAAAGGGCAGGCCGGAGAATGCGATGGACAGTCTCTCTTGCATCTGACAACGTTGTCCAGGTTCTATGCTCGACGCCACATCACTTACGCACCACTTTCAGCTCACCTACGTCGACGACAGGACAGCGCACCGTGGCCGAGACCGCCAGCCGACCCGAGCGACCCGAACCCCGCTACGGCAACCGTCCGACCATGAAAGACGTCGCCGCCCGCGCAGGAGTCGGCCTCAAGACGGTCTCCCGCGTCGTGAACGGCGAGCCGGGCGTCACCCCGGACACCGAGCGCCGCGTCCAGGAGGCCATCGACGCCCTGGGCTTCCGCCGCAACGACAGCGCGCGGGTCCTGCGCAAGGGCCGCACCGCCAGCATCGGCCTCGTGCTCGAAGACCTCGCCGACCCCTTCTACGGCCCGCTCAGCCGCGCCGTGGAGGAAGTGGCCCGCGCCCACGGCGCGCTCCTCATCAACGGCTCAAGCGCCGAGGACCCGGACCGCGAGCAGGAGTTGGTGCTCGCGCTGTGCGCTCGCCGGGTCGACGGCCTCGTCGTCATCCCGGCCGGTGACGACCACCGCTATCTGGAGCCGGAGATCGCCGCCGGTGTCGCCACCGTCTTCGTCGACCGCCCCGCCGGGAAGATCGACGCCGATGTGGTGCTCTCCGACAGCTTCGGCGGCGCGCGCGACGGCGTCGCCCACCTCATCGCCCACGGCCACCGGCGCATCGGCTTCATCGGCGACCAGCCGCGCATCCACACCGCCATAGAGCGGCTGCGCGGCTACCGCGCGGCCATGGAGGATGCCGGCATCCCCGTCGAGGAGGAGTGGATGTCCCTGGGCCTCACCGCCCCGGACCGCGTCGAGCAGGCCACCAGGAAGATGCTGGGCGGCCCTGACCCCGTCACGGCGATCTTCGCGGGCAACAACCGTGTGACGGTGACGGTCGTCCGCGTCCTCGCCGGTCTCGACCGCCCCGTGGCTCTCGTCGGCTTCGACGACATCGAGCTCGCGGACCTGGTCCAGCCGGGCTTGACCGTCGTCGCCCAGGACGCCGCCCAGCTGGGCAGGACCGCCGCCGAGCGCCTGTTCCGTCAGCTCGACGGCGCGTCGGACGCGCCGGAGCGCATCGAACTCCCGACGCGGCTCATCAAGCGCGGGTCGGGCGAACTGCCGCCAGCGAGCTGACGGTTGACGGGGCGTCAGTGGTCAGCAGACCGGGAGGCCGGGCAGCGGCTTGTCGTTTTCTCCGCCCTTGATGTAGACGTCGCTGATGAAGACGTCCCTGTTGCCGCTGTCGTCGTCCGTCCTGGCCCACCAGACGTTCGTCCACTCGCCGTGCGTCTCCCGGCGGCCCAGGTTCTGCTGGCAGTAGAAGTAGTTCGTGCCCGCGTTCAGTACGCCCGCTTCGGCGCCCGAAGCGGTGTACGAGGTGGCCGTGCGCCAGACCGAGCAGTCGTATTTGCCGCCACCCGCCGCGTGGCAGGCGGGTTCGGGGGCCGGGTCGCCGCCTCCACCGGAGCCGGAGCCGGAGCCGCTGGAAGCGCCGCCGCCCGTCGTGCCGTCGCCGTCGTCCCCGGTCGGCTTGGAGGAGGACTTGGGGCGGGCCGCCGGTCCGTCCGTGGACTTGGGGTCGTCCTTGTCCCGGTCCTTGCCGGTGGAGGGTTTCCCTTCCGGCTCGCGGGACTTCTCGTCCCCCTGCTTCGAGGGACCGGGACCGTCCGTACCGTCGAGGGCGCCGCGGCTGCTGTCCGCCTCCGGCTCGGCGGCGCCCCCGGAGGACGCGGGCCGCTGCGCCCGACTGCCGCTGCCCTCCTGGCCGTTGAGGAGGGCCACGGTGACGCCGGTCGCCGCGAGGACGACGGCGACGGCCGCAGCGGCGAGCAGCGCCCGGCCGCGGCGCGGTCGCCGCTGCGGGGACGTGGCGGGCGTCACCGGCGCCGGGAGCACGGCGCCGCTGGAAGGCGGCGGTCCGAACCCCGGCGGCGGCCCGCTGGGAATGCTCCGCTCCGTGGCCTCCCTCGGCCGGGACGCGGGCTCATGCAGCGGTGCCGTCACCACGCCGTCCGCCGCGTCGGCGAGGATCAGCGCCGCCTGCGCCGCGTCCGGCCGGGCCAGCGGGTCCTTGTGCATCAGCTGCCGCAGTACGGGGATGAGGGGGCCCGCACGCTGCGGCTCGGGCAGCGGGTCGGCGACGATCGCGGTGAGCGTGGACCACGTGGACGTACGACGGAACGGGGACGCGCCCTCGACTGCCGCGTACAGCGTGGCGCCGAGGGCCCACACGTCGGATGCGGGGCCCGGGTCCTGGCCCTGGGCGCGCTCGGGCGCCAAGTAGTCCAGGGAGCCGACGAGTTCGCCGCTGCGCGTGAGGTGGGTGGCGGAGCCGTCGCCCGGGTCATCCATCGTGGCGATGCCGAAGTCGGTCAGGACGACGCGGCCACCGCTCTCCAGGAGGATGTTGCCGGGTTTGACGTCGCGGTGCAGGACGCCGGCGCGGTGGGCGGCGGCGAGCGCGTCCATGACCTTGGCGCCGATGGCCGCCGCTTCCCGGGGGTCCAGGGTGCCGCGATCGCGCAGGACGTCGTCCAGGGAAGGTCCTTCGACCAGTTCCACGACGATCAGGGGCCGCCCGTCGACCTCCGCCACGTCGTGCACGGCCACGACTCCGGGGTGGCGCACCCGGGCGGCCGCGCGGGCCTCGCGCTGCATCCGTACGCGCAGGTCGGCCAGTTCGGGACCGGCCGCGTCCGTGTACGTGCGCAGTTCCTTGACCGCGACCTCGCGGCCGAGCACCTCGTCGACGGCGCGCCAGACCACGCCCATGCCGCCGCGCCCGAGCCGAGCCGTCACGCGGTAGCGCCCCGCAAGCAGGCGCCCGACGCCGCCCGTCTGTTCCTGATCCCCCGAAGTCACCGCTGCCCCGTTCCTGTGCCGCCACTTTCCGTGGCGAACAGACTACGGGGCAGGGGTGACAGCGGATGCCGGACGTTACTTGGCGGAGGGGGTGAGGTCGCCGCGGCGCGGGCCCGAGAAGTGCTGCAGGCGGGCCAGCGTCAGACCGGTGAGCCGGGTGACCTCTCCGGCGTCGAGTGCGCCGCAGTCCATGCCGCGCAGGAGGTACCCGGCGAGCGCCTTGGCCGACGCCGGCTCGTCCGCCACGTCGCCGCCCTCGCGGTGGGCGGCGTACGCGGACAGGCGCGCGGCGGCCTGCTCGAAGCCCTCGCGGTAGAACGCGAACACGGCGGCGTAGCGCGTGGGGATGTGGCCGGGGTGCATGTCCCAGCCCTGGTAGTAGGCGCGGGCCAGGGCGCGGCGCGTGAGGCCGTAGTGCAGCCGCCAGGCGTCGTGCACCTTCTCGGTGCTGCCGACGGGCAGCACGTTGGTGGAGCCGTCCGAGACGCGTACGCCGGTGCCCGCCGCCGCGACCTGCATGATCGCCTTGGCGTGGTCGGCGGCCGGGTGGTCGCTTGTCTGGTACGCGGCGCTCACGTGGAGGCAGGCGCTGTAGTCGAAGGTGCCGTAGTGCAGCCCGGTGGCACGGCCCTCGGCGGCGCCGATCATGCGGGCCACGGTGGCGGTGCCGTCGGCGGCGAGGATGGACTGGCTGGTCTCGATCTGGATCTCGAAGCCGATCCGGCCCGGCTCCAGGCCGCGCGCCTTCTCGAACTCCTCCAGGAGGCGCACCATCGCGGTGACCTGCTCGGGGTAGGTCACCTTGGGCAGCGTCAGGACGAGGCCGTCCGGCAGGCCGCCCGCCTCCATGAGGCCGGACAGGAAGATGTCGAGGGTGCGGATGGCGCGGTCGCGGACGTTCTCCTCGAAGCACTTCATGCGGATGCCCATGTACGGGGCCGCGGTGCCGTTCTTGTAGGCCTCGGCGATCAGGCGGGCCGCGCGGGCGGCGTCCTGGTCCTCGTCCGTGCCCTTGTAGCCGTCCTCGAAGTCGATGCGCAGGTCCTCGACGGGCTCGCGCTCCAGCTTGGCGCGTACGCGGTCGTAGACCGGCGCGGCGAGGTCGTCGGAGAGGCCGAGGACGGACGCGAAGGTGGCGGCGTCCGGGGCGTGCTCGTCGAGCGCCTTCAGGGCCTGGTCGCCCCACGTACGGATGGTGTCGGCGCCGAAGAGCTCACCGGGGACGTACACGGTGTGGACCGGCTGACGGGTGCCCGGGTCGCCGGGGTAGCGGCGCTCGAGCTCCGCGTCCACCGGGGCGAGGGAAGCGCTGATGCCCTCGCTGACCGCGCCCGCGAGACTCGTTGCCACCTTCTCTTGCTGACCCATTCCTGCACCCTCCACACGCTCGGGACCACACACTCAGGACCATTCAGGATTACTGAAAAGCAGGAAGAACTTCCGCTTCACGGAATCCACAATCCGCATGCCGAAGTTATCCGGCGACCTTCCCGCTGGTCAACACCCTCTCGTCTGCCGGACCACGTGCGTTCACCCGTGTCTCGGATCCTGCTTCCGCACTCGCGTGCCCGCACCTCATCCTGACCGTCACCCATTGAAGGAGACCGCGTGCCGAACGACACCCGAGTAACGCGCCGCTTCGGCCTGCAGACCGCGCTCGCCGCGGTGGCAGTGCCCTTGGTCACCACCGCGCTGGCCGCCTCACCCGCTTCCGCGGTAGAGCGGGCGGGGCGCCGCCTGGAGGTCATGTCGTTCAACCTCCGCTACGCGAGCACCACGCCGCCCAATACCTGGGCCGACCGCCGCCCGGTGACCCGGGAACTCCTGCGCCGGGCGCGTCCTCATGTCATCGGCACCCAGGAAGGCCTCTACCAGCAGGTGCGGGACATCGCCGAGGACCTGGGCCCGCACTACGACTGGATCGGCACCGGCCGGGCCGGCGGCAGCCGCGACGAGTTCATGAGCGTCTTCTACGACACCCGCAGACTCGCGCCGGTCGAGTACGACCACTTCTGGCTCTCCGACACCCCGGACGTCATCGGGTCGAACACCTGGGGCGGCGGTTCCATCCGCATGGTCACCCGGGTCCGCTTCCACGACCTGCGCACGGACACGGAGCTGTACGTCCTGAACACCCACCTCGACAACGCGAGCCAGAACGCGCGCATCCGGGCCGCGCGCCTGATCTCCGAACGGATCGCCGCCCTCGATTCGTCCCTGCCGCTCCTGGTCACGGGTGACTTCAACGTCGCGGCCCACAAGAACCCGGTCTACGACACCATGCTGGGCGCCGGGCTCGTCGACACGTGGGACGCGGCGGACGAGCGCAGCAAGGCGTACGCCACCTTCCACGGCTACAAGCCGCTGACGCCGGACGGCGATCGCATCGACTGGATCCTGGCGACGCCCGGGGTGCGGGTCCACTCGGCGGCCATCAACACCTTCTCGCAGGGCGGGCAGTTCCCCAGCGACCATCTGCCGGTGCAGGCTTCACTGACCCTGTGACGCGGCGAGGCCTTCGCCCCCGCGGTGTGCGGGGGCGAAGGCCTCGTACCGTCAGCCGATTCGTACGGTCAGCCCTTGCGGGTGTTGACCTCGTCGGTGAGGGCGGGGACGACGTCGAAGAGGTCGCCGACCACGCCGTAGTCGACCAGCTCGAAGATCGGGGCCTCGGCGTCCTTGTTGATCGCCACGATCGTCTTGGAGGTCTGCATGCCCGCCCGGTGCTGGATCGCACCGGAGATGCCCGAGGCGATGTACAGCTGCGGCGAAACGGACTTGCCGGTCTGGCCGACCTGGTTGGAGTGCGGGTACCAGCCCGCGTCCACCGCGGCCCGCGAGGCACCCACGGCCGCCCCCAGCGAGTCGGCCAGCGACTCGATGAGGTGGAAGTTGTCCGCGCCGTTCACGCCACGCCCGCCGGAGACCACGATGGCGGCCTCGGTCAGCTCCGGACGGCCGGTGGACTCGCGCGGGGTGCGCGAGACGACCTTGGTGCCGGTGGCCTGCGCCGAGAAGGAGACCGTCAGGGCCTCCACGGCGCCCGCGGCCGGGGCGGCCTCCACGGCGACCGAGTTCGGCTTGACCGTGATGACCGGCGTGCCCTTGGAGATGCGGGACTTGGTGGTGTACGAGGCGGCGAACGCCGACTGGGTGGCCACCGGGCCCTGCTCGCCCGCTTCCAGGTCGACGGCGTCGGTGATCAGGCCGGAGCCGATGCGCACCGCGAGGCGGGCGGCGATCTCCTTGCCCTCCGCGGAGGACGGTACGAGCACGGCGGCCGGGGACACGGCGTCGTAGGCGGCCTGCAGCGCGTCCACCTTCGGCACGACCAGGTAGTCGGCCAGCTCGGCGGCGTCGTTGGTGAGGACCTTGACCGCGCCGTGCTCGGCCAGCGCGGCGGCGGTGCCGGCGGCGCCGTTGCCCAGCGCGAGGGCGACGGGCTCGCCGAT
>NZ_JBSGSG010000006.1:0-214785 GCF_053606765.1 Streptomyces sp. NPDC055189 | reverse complement strand
CACATCAAACTCACCCCCGGCGGCGGCCTGACCTCCTGGATGGACAAGGCAGGCGACACCGCACCGGACCCGCAGCCCGCGCCCGACGACGACGTACAGCCCGACCCGCAGCCCACCCCCGACGACGAGGTCCGGCCCGACCCCCGGCCGACCCCCGACGACCACGTGACACCCGACGAGCACAAGCCCGCGCCGGACACCGACCACACAACTCCCGACAGCCCCGCGGCCCCGCTCCCGGCCGTTTGATCGAACCCCTCCCGGCTGTGTCCGCGCGAGTCCGAGCCCTAGTGATCGTCATCGCCGCCCTCGCCGCGAGCACACTGCCCACCGTCGCCGCGTTCGCCGACCCGTCCCACGTGCCTGCCACCGTGCCGCACAGCACGCCCCGCGAAGAAATCCAGCCCGCCACCAACATCGTCGGCCATCTCGCCCGCCGCACCGCCGAGCGCACCACAGGCCGACCCATCGGCGTGCTGGCGGAGCACCCCTCAACCGTGGCACAGAACACGCCCATGTCGCCTACACCAAATTGGTCCGATTCATCATGAGCAACCGCGACACCACCCCTCACCGACTGCGCGAGCCGGGCGCCCCGCAACAGCACGACGCTCCACAGCGGGGAGAAACGGGAGACCGGCTGCTGCCCCCCAGAAGGCAGCGCAACCCGTGGAAGTGGGCCGCACTCGGCTGCGGCGGGGTGATCATCCTGGCCTTCGGCAGCTGTGCGGTCCTGACCGGCGCCGTCGTGAACGAGGCGGACAAGGAGATCCAGAAATCCTCCGCCGCCAAACCCGGAGACCAGGCGAAGGAAGCCTCCGGAGCCAACGACAAACTCAAGGACGTCCGCCTTGGCGAACCGAGCACTGACGGCCTGGGCCTCCCCCAGGCCGAAGTAGTCATCACCAACAACAGCAGTCAGACGTCCAACTACCTGGTGAGCGTGGAATTCCTCGACGCAAACGGCAAACGCATCGGGGCAAACACCAGCGTGGCCAGCGCTGACGGCGTAAGACCGGGCCAGTCCGTGACCGCCAAAACCAGCTGCGGGGAGGAACACTCCGGCAAAATCACCACGAAGGTGACCGAAGTGCACCGGTACGCCTCCTAGAAGAGGCCGCCGGCCCCGGCCTCAGCCGCCCGCCCCGCCGCACGGGAGGCTTCGTGCACATGCCCCTGGGGCCGCCCGGCACACTCCGCCCGCAGGTGCGCAACCAGGACCTGCCACCCACCAGTCACATTGCCAGGAGCCACGCATCTCATGTCCGAGTCCACTCATCAGTGCATGATCAAAGCGGGCGCCGGCGGGCTCGTGTCCGCAGACTGGTGCATCGACCAGTTCGCCGACCGGATCGCTGCGCTCCCCTGCAGCCTCACCGAAGCGGACACGACCCGCTCCGAGTTGCTGCTGCACGAGCAGCTCTACGGAAAGAAGCGGCTGCAGATCTGCTACACGCCTTTCGACCGCTGCAACCCCACCGCGCAGGTACTGCTCGTCGGAATCAGCCCCGGACGCCACCAGCACCTCCTGGCACTGCAGGCAGCCCGCGCGGCACTGCGAGAGGGCAGCACCCCCGACGAGGCAGTCCGCAGGGCCAAGAACAGCGCCAGCTTCGCCGGTGCGATGCGGAAGAACGCCGTGAACATGCTGGATGAGATCGGAATCCCCCGGGCCCTGGGAATCACCGGCAGCGACACCCTGTTCGGTGACAACGCCCGCCTGCGCGGGGGGACTTCAGCAATCTGCCACGCCGTCTACGTCGACGGCGCGAACTACACGGGCCACGGGCTGGAGCGCATCCCTGCGCTCCGGGCCTTCGCAAGCCAGGTACTCGGCGCGGAAATCGAGGCCACCCCCCACGCATTGGTGATCCCTTTCGGTGACGCCGCGTCAAAGGCTGTACAGCTGGCTATCAACAGCGGGCGCGTGTCTCCTTCCCGCTGCCTGCCCGGCTTCCCCCACCCCTCTGGCGCCAACGGGTGGCGAGTACGCAGGTTCAAGGACGCCAAGCACGATCTGCGCCGTGCTGTCGCAGCCTGGCAGGGATGACCTGCCGCACACGGGCCAACAGACGCTCTGCGCAGCGCAATCAGCCGGGAAGCGATCGCCCGGCTCCTGCGGCCATGAACCGCCGTATGCCCGGTTCTCGCCCGCCCCTTGGACGGATCTCCCTGAGATGACGCACCGGCTCCGGCGTACGACGGGGCCCTCTGCCGCACGAGAACAAGCGCACAGTGTGGTGCAGACGGATGACAGCCGCCGTGTGCGCCGGGCACCGCTCCTCTGCTCATCGCGGAGCTCGCTCCGCACTACGGAGCAGCCGCATTCTGTTGTCGAACCGGACAGGGGGATAACTTCGCAGCTTTCGGGGGCGTCTGCCCCCGGACACCTGCGGATCGATACCGACACCCGCAGAAGGGCACCCACCATGCTCCCGCCCGAATCTCCCACCAGCGCCTCCCCCGGCCGCTTACCCGCCACTGGGGTCAGCAGATCTGCTGCGGTGGCCGTCGAGGCCCCCGACCGGCCGACGCGAAGCCCATGCAAGTCCTTGCCGATGGGACCTACCTGACCAAGATGAACCTGGCCGGTCACCTGGGAGCGGGCCGTGCTGCCGCCGGAGCAGCCGTGAAGGACTGCCGATCTGATCTCGCCCCGTCGGGAAGGAGCGAGGGATGACCGACAACGCCGATGGCCCCGAGCGTGCGGGCAAAGCTGGTCGCCGACCCGCGGCACGTGATGAGGCAGAGGCACGACCAAAGCCCTGCGAGCGAGCCTCCACCCGAGGACGACGACGCCTGCCGCTGCGGCCCGCTCACTTGCGTGCACCTTCTTCCGGGCTGCAGGTGCAGTGCCGGACAGGCTGCCGAGTCGTTGACGTGTTGGTAGTGGCGAATCGAGCGGAGTGGCGATGACGGGCTGTCTCTTGAGGATCGAGCAGGTGGAGAAGTCCTACGGCCGGCGTCAGGTGTTGCGGGGCGTTTCGCTGTCCGTTGCACCCGGCACGGTGGCGGGACTAGTGGGTGAGAACGGGGCGGGGAAGTCGACACTGCTGAAGATCATGGTGGGGCAGCTGGCTCCCGACCGGGGCGCGGTGCAGCGGCGGGGAGCACTGGGGTACTGCCCCCAGTCGCCGGTGCTCAATCCGCACCTCACCGTCGAGCAGCACCTGCGGTTCTTCGGGGCCGCCTACGGTCTGAGCGATCTGTCGTGGGCGTATGAACTGGTAGAGATCCTGGGGTGTGGCGCCTTTATGTCGGACCGGACTGGGGCCTTGAGCGGCGGGACCCAGCAGAAGGTCAATGTGGTCCTGGCGTTGATGCACGATCCAACTCTGCTGGTGCTCGATGAGCCGTACCAGGGATTTGACTGGCACACCTACGAGCAGTTCTGGGACCTGGCCGCATCCCTTCGTGATCGCGGTCGATCGGTGCTGGTGGTTTCCCATCTGGTCCATGACCGCGAGCGCTTCGACGTCCTGCACCATCTGCGGGGCGGCCTCACGCATGCGGAGGATCCCAGGGGCGTACGGCGGGAGACGCCGGCGTCCCCGTCTGTCACGCGGTGAGCTTCTTCTTCCGGGGAGGGCGCGAAACCGGCCGGCCAGCGCGGGGCGTCGTCAGTGTGTGATTTCTTCGCGCGTGCGCGACTGAACAGCGCTTTGCGGCCACGGGGTGTCAACGGGGCGCGTGTACAGGCGGTATCGCTTGACCATACGGCCGCCGATCCGCTTCATGACATGGTTGATCTGGTGGTTGTCTTCCAACACCCATGATGCTTCCGCGGTGTGCAGGCCTTGGGCCTGCGCCGCCCGGGAGAGGGCCAGGTACATCAGCAGCTCCAGGCCCTGCCCGCGGTCTTCCTTGCGTACTCCCATGGCGGGCAGGCGGGCACGGGTGAGTTGCCGTCGGGCGCGCAGAAGACGCAGCAATCCCAGGGGAGCGCCGTAGGAGAACAGCCGTCCGTCGGCAGCAGCGAGTGCGGGGGCGAGGTCGGGCACGAGGATCGCGAAGCCGGCGGGGCGACCGTTGACTTCACCGATCAGGGCGTACTCCGCTCGCAGCACCGGCTTCAGGCGGTGTCCGAGCGCGGCGAACTCGCTTTGGCTCGCCGGGCTGAACCCCCAGTTGTCGCCCAGGGCCGAGTTGTACAGCTCCCGGATGAGCTCTGTCTCTTGGGCGAAGCGGCGGAGGTTGGCCGGCCGTACCGTCAGGGCCGCGTTGCGGGTGATGTACTGGGCTGCACGCTGAAGCCCCCGGTCTTCGTGAAGGGTTGTCGGGAACTGGTGCGCGAGCAGGTCCTTGGCCTGGCTGAAGCCGAGGGACTCCAGCAGGGCGGGGTAGTAAGGGGGGTTGTAGGGAAGCATGACCGCCGGGCGCTCGTCGAACCCTTCGACGAGCATGCCGCATTCGTCGTTGGTGGTGAATCCGACGGGGCCGAGCATCGTCTCCAGACCACGCTCCCGCAGCCACCCTTCCGCGGCCGTGAACAGTGCTTCGCCCACTGACCGGTCGTCAGTGGATTCGAAGAGACCGAAGAAGCCCTCGCGGGTGGCGTGGTGGGCGTTGGAATGTGGATTGTTGACCGCGGCGATGCGTCCGACAGGTCTCCCGCACCGGCGGGCCAGGAACAGCTCAGCCTGTCCGTAGTCGAAGAACGGGTTCTTCCGGGGGTTCAGCAGAGCCCGCTGTTCGCTGCGCAACGGGGGGACCCAGTGGGAGCGCTCGCAGTGCAGCTGGTAAGGCAGCTCGACGAAAGCGGCCAGGTCGCTGCGGGAATGCACGGCGGTGATGTCGAGATCACTACCGGTGTGGGGGGCGGCTGCCACGGTCATGGGGGCCTCATCTGATGTACGCCGGTTGCAGGGTGTGTGGTCACACAACGATTCGCGTGGGCACAAAGCACGCTTGTGCGCCAGCGGCGTTGCCTTTGCCGGATCTGATTCGTTGGTGCAGGGCGTGGCGGCGACGCGGGGAGGGCGCTCCGCAGGGAGCAGCTTGGGCCCGGGCCAGGGCGCACGGGCGCCCAGCGCATCGAGGGCCGAATGAAGGAAGTGACGCAGTTGTGAGGTCTCTTGCATTGTTTTTCACCGCGACGCGCTACGCCCTGGTGGAGCATGGACGTAACCGGCTGGCTGTTGTTCTGATGCTGGTGTTCGTACCGCTGTGGGTGACGCTGGCGCATTTGACCGTCGGCACGGCTCCGGCACGGTTTCGGCTGCATGCCACCGGCGAGCTGCTGAGTGCACGCAGCAACGAGCTGACGCAGATCACGGGGGCCATGAACGCGATCACTGCGATTGTCGGCTTCATGATGTTCGCTTCGACGTTTTCCAACGGTGCGTTCGATCAGCGTCTGGCGATGGCAGGGTTCCCCCGCGGCCTCCTTGTCCTGGCCAAGGTGGCCTGTCTGATGCTGGCCTCGGCGGCGCTGGTCGGTTACGCGACCGCTCTGCTGTGCTGCTTCTGGACACCGCGTCAGCCGGGCGTGCTGGCCGCCGCCCTGTTTTGTACGGCGATGACATACGGAGCGTTCGGCGTCGCCCTGGGATCGTTGTTGCGGCGCGAGGTCGAGGGAATGTTCGCGATCGTCATGCTGACCGTTACGGACATCATCTTGCAAAACCCCGTTGCCAGCGCATCCTCCGACGATGACATCGTGCGGTTCTTGCCCTCCTACGGCGCCATGCAGGCTGCCGTCGCAGCAGGGTTTTCCTCCACCGCGCTTCCGGCCTATCTGCTGATGCAGCTGGCCTGGTTCGCGGTCGCGGCAGCACTGTGCCTGCTGGCCTTCCACCAGCGCACCCGTGTCTTTGCCTGCCGGCAAGTGCGCGGCGAAGGTACGGAATGCGGATCAGCACGTGTCTGACGGTCCTGCGCACAGCGCGGCAGCGACGGCGCCGACTCCCACTCGAGGGACCCGATTCACGGTGGTCGGCGCAAGCGGGTTCATCGGAAGGCGGCTCTGCCGGCGCATCACCGCGGACGGCGGCCGCGTCACGGCGCTTGTCCGGCCGACGACCGATGCACGCGCGCTGACGACGATCGGGGTGCGCGTCGTGAGGGGTGATCTGGTGAGCGGTCAAGGCATCGCCGAGGCGGTCGGGGACGCAGAGGTGGTCATTCATCTCGGCGGGGTAACAAGAGCGCTGTCGAAGGAGGAGTACTGGCAGTGCAACGGGCACGGCGCCGACAGGGTCGCCCGCGCCGCGGCTGCTGTCATGTCTCCCCCGGTCTTCGTGCTGTGCTCCTCGCTCGCGGCGGCGGGCCCCTCCACACGGGAGCGGCCGCGCACGGAGCGGGACACCCCGGCTCCCGTTTCGTGGTACGGGCGCAGCAAACTCGACGGTGAACTCGCTGTGCGCGCGTGGGCCGACCCGATGCAGGTCACCATCGTGCGGCCGCCTGTCGTGTATGGGCCGGGCGATGCCCTGCTGATGCCCTCGGTGAAGCCGATGATCCGTACCGGGATGCTTCTCCAGGCCGGTTTCGGTCAGCGCGGCTTTTCCCTGGTGCACGTGGATGACGTATGTTCCGCACTTGTCGCCGCTGCACACTGCGGAAGCCGCGTACGCCCAGGCGATATTGCCCGCGGCGTGTACCACCTTTCTGACGGCTTCACCCACTCATGGGAGAGCTTTGGCCATGCGGTGGGACAGGCGCTGGGGCGCAGCCGCGCCCCGCGCGTGGTGCCGGTGCCCGTGGCGGTGGTCAAGGCGGCGGCCACGGCCGCCGAGGTGCGGGGCAGGATGCGGGGTGCGCCGCCCGCCTTGACACGCGACAAGGTCAAGGAACTCGCCTGTGAGTGGTGGACGTGTTCCAACGACAAGGCGCGGCACGACCTTTCCTTGGCGTCTCCCATCGATGTGAAGCGGGGCCTGCGCTATTTGCACGGTTAACACTGCAGAGCTGACCGGGCGGCTGGTCCCGTGCCCGTGCGCGCCCGGGGCAGCTCGGTGGCCAGGGCCTCGACGGCCTGGCGGATCTGCTGCTCGCTGTGGCCGGCGGTAATGAAGAACCGCAGGCGGGACTGGGCGTCCTCGACGGCGGGAGGGATGAAGGGTGCGACGCTGATACCGCGTCGGCGCATGCGGTCGGCCAGCCGCAGTGCGCAGCCCGCGTCACCGGTGATGATCGGTACGACGCCGGAGCCGTCCGTGCTTCGCCCCGTGTCGAGCCCTGCTTTCCGGGCCAGCGCACGAAAGAGGTCGGCCCGGAGCCGAGCCCTCGCAGCCAGTTGCGGCCGGGCTCGAAGCTGCCCAAGGGCGGCCAGGGCCGCGGCTGCGGCGCTGGGCGCGATGCCGGTGCCGTAGATGAATCCGGGTGTGGTGTGGCGTAGGTGTGCGATGAGGTCGTGGCTGCCGGCGACATAGCCGCCGCAGCTGGCCAGCGCCTTGGACAAAGTACCCATGTGTACGTCCACTTGGCGGGGCGGCACCTGCCAGTGTTCGGCTGCGCCGGCTCCGCGCTCGCCGAGCACGCCGACGCTGTGTGCCTCGTCGAGATAGAGCTTGGCCTGATGCCTCCGGCACAGCTGCAGCAGCTCGGGAAGGTCCGCGAGGTCACCGTCCATGCTGTAGACACCTTCCGCGGCAACGACCGCAGTGCGGTGGTGTGAGCGCTCCTCGCTCAGAATCCGGTGGAGCGCTGCCAGGTCGTTGTGGGCAAACGAGCGGCGCCGGGCTCCGGACAGCTGGGCTCCTTGCACGATGCTGTTATGGGCGAGCTCGTCGTGGACGATCAGATCATCGCGTCCGACGAGGTGGGACAGCACGGAGACATTCGTGGCGTGGCCTGCGACGAAGACCAATGCTTGCTCGGTGTCCAGGTGCTCGGCCAGCGCTGCTTCCAGCTGCTGATGGACGGGGCGCTCGCCGGAGACGGCACGGCTGGCTGAGACGGAGGTGCCGTACCGGTCGATCGCTGCTTTCGCGGCGTCGGCCACCAGGGGGTCGCCTGCGAGCCCCAGGTAGTCGAAGGAGGAGAAATTGGTCATGGGTGTGCCGTCGACAAGCATGGTGGCCGCGGTCAGTCCGTCGTGCACGGTGAAGTAGGGGTTGCTGACCTCATGCTGCGCGAGCTCGGTGGCGATTCTCGCCAGTCCGGTCTGTGCACTGTCTGCTTGCTCGAGGAGGCTTGCAGTCTCGTGCGGAAGCCGCGCTGCCGGGGCTGCGTGGTCTTGCGTGGTGCGCGGGGCTACGAGACCGGCGCCGGGCCGGTGCCCGGCGGACGGAGACTCCGCGAGTGCTCTGCACAGGTCTGCGACCGTGCGCGCTTGACCGAGCGTGGCGTCCTGGACTCTCACGCCCAGCTGGTGTTCGGCGATGACGACGACTTCGACGAGCTGGACGGAGTCCAGGCCCAGCGACTGCACCTCCGTACTCGCGTTGATTCCCGCGATCCGCCGGGCCGTGACTTTCTCGCAAGCCGCGTGCAGCACCTGCATGATCTCGTCACTGCTGGTCATACGAAGCTTCCATCCGTGGGGGCCGCGGCCTTGTCCGTACGGGCCAGGTAACTTGCGCGCATCTGCTGTCGTCGGGGCTTGCCTGACGTCGTTCTCAAAACGGTGCCCGGGCCGACAGCCACGACGTCGGCCACCTTGAGTGATAGTCGGTGGGCCACGAGTTCTCGCACTCTGTCCGTCAAGGCCGCGGCCTGGTCCGCCCGGCAGGCGGCGAGCACCACGACCTCCTCGGTGTCCGTGGCGGGACGGGTGAAAGCCACCGCCCCATTGGGACGCACCCCTTCGATGGTCTCCACCAGCCACTCAACACTCTGGGGATCGATGTTGCGCCCGTTGACGACGAGGACGTCCTTCGACCGTCCGGTGATATGCAGGGCACCGTCCTCATCGAGATAGCCGCGGTCCCCCGTGCGCAGCCATCCGTCCCGCCCGAAGGTCTCAGCTGTGGCGTCGCTGTCGCCCACATATCCGCGGGCCACGGAAGGGCCCCGGACCCAGACTTCACCAATGTTCCGCGCAGCGCACGTCTTTGCCGCCTCGTCGATGATGCGGACCTCGTGTCCGGACAGCGGGTGGCCGCAGGTGACCACTTCTACCGCTGCTTCCCCGGCCGCAGCACGTTGTGCCCGTCCCCGCTCGTGCAGTCCCGATCGGCTGACATGCTGGCTCTCAAGCCCAGCGCCCTGCGCTGCGAAAGTAACGGCAAGCGTCGCTTCGGCCAGTCCGTAGCAGCACCGCACCGCGGCCGGGTCGAGGCCGGCGAGCTGATGGATGTCGGTGAAGTGCTCAATTGACGCCCGGTTGACCGGCTCACCACCGCACAGCATGGTGTGCACGGCGGAGAGGTTCAGGTCTGCCACCTCCTGCGGTCGCGAGCGGCGTGCCGCGAGCGCGTAGGCGAAGTTCGGTGCGGCAGTGATCGTCCCTCCTGTCTGGGACATCGTCCGCATCCACACGCCAGGATCCCGGATGAATGTGCTGGGCGCCATCAAGGACACCGACAGTCCAAGGGTCAGCGGCGCTAGAACGAAGCCCACCAGGCCCATATCGTGGTGCAGCGGCAGCCAGCTGACACCATGATCTCGTTCGGGCTTCGCACGCAAGGCGTCCATGATGCCCAGCCCGTTGGCAGTCACTGATGTGCATGTGGCTGCGACCGCACGTGGCCGCCCGGTGCTGCCGCTGCTGAATTGCAGGTAGGCGACACGCTCGGGATCAAAGCCGACGGCATCGATTGCGCCCGAGGCGGCGACGTCCAACTGCTCGTAAGCAGCCAGACGCGCTCGCACGCCCGGCAACAGACGCAGGTGCTCCTCGGCCGCGGCTACCACCTTCGGCTGCACCACTTCCAAGGCGGCAACGATCTCTTCCCGCCACCCTTCCTTGCGGCCTAGCGGCGGAGGCGGCAGGGGCACCGGCACCGCTCCCCTCCACATGGCGCCGAGGAATGCGGCTACGAAAGCGGCCGGCTCCTGCGCGATCAAGGCGACTCGGTCCCCGGGAAGCACCCCGGATCGTGCCAGTGCCTCGGCGCGTCCGCGCACTGCCGAAAGCAGCGCGCTGCGGGAAACCTCCATCACGTCGTGGTTCGCAGCGATGTAACGGTGGGCCAGAGCACTGTCGCCCTCCCACCCCGCCATGACGCACGCCAACCATTGCTCACCCTTGACAGGCGTTCCCATTCGGCTTCCCTGCGTTCACTGGCAAGATCGCCCGAACCGTACCGGCAAAGACATCGGGATAGGCAACTCCTGTCCCCCAAAGCGGTGACGCTGCTAGATCAGGGGCGTATGCCCGGCACGCCGGTCCACACCCTCAATACACCCCGGTGGTCAGGAACATGCGGAGCCCAGTGTGGGACCGCAGGAACAGCCCGTCCTGGTCGCCCACTGCACAGCCGGCTGGAAGCGCAAAGCGTTCACTGCCGTTGCAGGCTGCGGGCATAGACCCCGCGAAGCGGTCCCGGAGCCCTCGGGAGTGACTCACCCCCTCGACGCGGCGGCCTGGGGAGCCGGACGCGTCGCCGCCAACGAGCACCCCGGACTACAGTGGGCCTCTTTAATATGTTTTATGCCCGTACGGTGTCACTGCGGCGAGGTGGCCGGTGAACGCCTTCGCGGACGGACCACGCCGGCCCCTCGACCAATGAGCGATAGCTTGCTCATTCCAGTCGCTGCAGAAACTGCCCTCTGCCGAGACCGGCCACGCCCCTCAGTCCTGGCCTCTCTCGGAACCATCAGAAAAGCGGCCGTTTCGGCGTCCCAAGTCGCCGGCCACGTACGGGGAATCGTGCCAGGTAGGCCGTTGCCAGGTGGATGGCCGCCTGTGCCGGGCAGGTCGCACGCAGAGCATCGAGCACGACGACGTCGTGGATGACGCCGGCGTGACGGACAGCAGTGATGGGGACGCCTGCCATGCGCAGCCGGGAAGCGTAGGCCTCGCCCTCATCACGCAGGGCATCCGCCGCAGCGGTGATGACCAGGGCTGGCGGCAAGCCGACGAGCTGTCCGGTAGCGGCCCGCAGGGGCGAGGCCATGGCCTGCGCCCCGTTCCTGCTCGTCGCTGATGTACTGGTCCCAGAACCACTGCATGGCATCGCGGCGCAGGCCATACCCCTCTGCAAAGCAGTGGTGGGAGGCAGTGTCGAAGGCCGCATCGGTGGCCGGGCAAGAGAGCACCCGGGCCCAGAGGCTCAGACCGCCGCGTTGCTGCTTCGCGGTTGTTTCGCTGGCGTAGCGCGGCCGGACGGAGCGCGAGTAGCGACGTGCCCGCGGCCCAAACCCGCAGGGAGCACTCTCCAAGGCTTCGAACAGGCCCTGCAAGGGAGAGAACATGCACAACGAGGAGAGGACACAACAACGTCAGCGCGCTTTCGAGCAGAGCGGCAACGCGACCACCCCGCGACTGAGAGACGCACACGCATGCGATCTCGGGCGCCGAGGCGGTGAGGTTCTGGTCGAGGGCGAGTTCATCGTCCTACTCGCTTGCACCAAACCGGCGTACGCGGTGGCCCTCCCCCAGGTCGGCCCAGCTGCCGTCGCGCCAGGCCGCCTCTTGCCAGTCACTGTCATCCGCGGCGGGCCGGGCCGCCTCCGGGTCCGGTTCGAGGGTGGCTGCCATCAGTTGGCGGGTGTAGGGGTGTCCCGGCGCGCGGTAGACCGCCTCGGTCGGCCCTTCTTCCACGACGACTCCGTCCCGCAGCACCATGACGCGATCTGCCAGGCCCCGCACCAGCGCGAGATCATGGCTGATGAAGATGCATGCCAGCTGCCGCTCCCGGCACAGATCGTCCAGCAACTGCAGCACCTCGGCCTGGACGGAGACATCGAGCGCGGTGGTGATCTCGTCTGCGATGAGGAGGTCCGGCTCGCCGGCCAGCGCCCGGGCGAGGGCGATGCGCTGCCGCTGGCCGCCGGAGAGCTGGCCCGGCAGCCGGTCGGCGAGGGCAGGGTCAAGGCGGGCGTCGGCGAGGAGCCGTCGAGAACGCTGTGCGGCCTCGGTCCGCGGTGCGATACCCAAGAAGCACAACGGCCACCGGACCGCGTCTCCGACCGAACGCCGCGGGTTCAGCGAGGCGTCCGCGTTCTGGAAGACGAGCTGGATCTTTCTGCGCTGCGCGGTCGGTCGCTGTCGCGCCAAGGGGGCGAGGGTGCCGCCCGCGTGCCGCATCGTTCCGCCGGACGACTGGTGCAGTCCGGCCAGCGCCCAGGCGAGCGTGGACTTGCCGCTTCCCGACTCTCCCACCAAAGCCACGACTTCGCCTCGTCGCACTCGGAGGGTGACTCCTTGGACGATACGGTCGGCGCCGTGATCGACGCTGAGGTCCTTCACGTCAAGCACCTCCGCCGCGTCGCTCGCAACGGCGGCCCGCAGACGGATCCGGCGGGTACCGTCCTCAGCGACCACGGAGAGTCCAGGGTCCGCAATCCTTGGCACGCTGGCCAGCAGCCGCCGGGTGTGGGCAGCCACGGGCGCCGCGAACAGCCGTCGCGCAGAGGCGTGTTCGACGACACGTCCTGCCTGCAGGACGGCAACCTCGTCCGCCATCCGCGCCACCACGCCGAGATGGTGGCTGACCACGACCGTGGCGAGGCCGAGTTCATCACGCAGTGCGGCCAGCAGGTCAAGGATCTGGCGCTGGGTGATCACGTCGAGGCCGGTGGTCGGCTCGTCCAGCACCAGGACCCGCGGACGAGCTGCGATGGCCATGGCGATGGCGACGCGCTGTTGTTGTCCGCCGGAGAGCTCGTGGGGATAGCGGCGGGCCACCTCTGCGGCATGAGGCAGTCGGACACGCTCCAACAGCGCGTCGACACTCGCAGAACAGAGGTTCCGACGCCCTGCCCGCCCTGCTTCGGCGATCTGGCGCCCGATGCGCATGGAGGGGGTGAGCGCAGATCCGGCGTTCTGCGGGACCAAGGCGGCCGTCCGGCCGCGCAGCTGTCGCAATTCACCCGGCCTCAAGCTGAACACGTCGTTGTCGGCGACGCGTACGGTGCCCCCGGTCAGCCGCGAGCCGTGCCGCAGATGCCCCAGCAGGGTGCCGGCGATGGTGGACTTGCCGCTTCCCGACTCCCCGACCAGGGCCAGTGTCTGCCCCTGCCGGACCTCGAACCCGACGTCCTGCACCACGGGCACATCTCTGCCCTGCCATCGGTAGGCGACGCTCAGCCCCTGCACCTGCACCTGCACCTGCACGAGGGATGTCCCGCTCGTCAAAAGCCCTCCCTGATGCGGTCCACCCCGTAGGCCTTGGACAGGCCGTCGGCGGCGAGGTTGAGCCCGATCACCAATGTGGACAGGGCGATGATCGGTGCCAGGGTGGCGAGCGGCACGACGGTGAGGGCTGTGCGGTTCTCCGACACCATCAGGCCCCAGTCCGGAGTCGGAGGGTCCGCGCCGAAGCCCAGGAAGGACAGTGAGCTGATCAGCAGGAGGCTCCAGGAGGCACGCATGGCGAACTCCACGCATAGCACGTCGGTGATGTTCGGCACGATCTCGCGCCGCAACACCGTCCAGGGTGGTTCGCCCCGCGCCCGCGCTGCGGTGACGTAGTCCTGGGGCAATACGGCCAGCGCCGCGCCGCGCACCACGCGCACCACTTGGGGCGCGTAGAGGACGGTGACGGCGAGCACGGTGACGTGATACCCGGTGCCGAGCGTACCGACGACGACCAGGAGGGCCAGGATCGCCGGGACGGCCAGGACGCCGTCCAGCACGCGGCCCAGCACGTTGTCGAACCAGCCCCCGCACAGGGCCGCGAGGCAGCCGAGCACGATACCGATGCCCATGACCAGGACCGAGGCGACGAGCGATACACCGAGCGCGTACCGCCCGCCGTACAGCACTCGCGACAGCACATCCCGCCCGTACTGGTCGGTGCCCGCCCAGTGGGCTCCATGAGGGCCGAGCACCGCCTGCGACGCGTCGCTGGCGGTGGGGGCGTACGGCGCCAGGACCGGTGCCAGCAGGGCAATGGCCACGTGCACGAGAACGATCAGCAGACCGGCGGATGCGGTCGGTGAGGCGCGAACAGCACGCCACACGCCCACCGCGCCACTCCCCCGATACGAGGCGGCCCCCGCGGATGCGGCGCTGTCGCTGCTGTCCGGGGCTGTCACCGGGCCACCCGCCGCCGGGTGCGGAGCCGGGGGTTCAGGGCGAGTTGCCCGAGGTCGGCGGCCAGATTCACCACGACGTAAACGACCGCACTGATCAGGGCGATGGCCTGGAGCACCGGCAGATCCCGGTTGTGCACGGCCTCCAGCGTCAGCAGGCCGATACCCGGATAGTTGAAGACGTTCTCCACCACAGCAACGCCACCGACGAGCCAGGCGACACTGAGCGCGAGGACATGCAGTATCGGCGACAAGGCGCTCGGAAGGGCGTGCCGGGTCACCACCCGCCAGCTGCTCAGCCCCTTCAGCCGTGCCGTGGTCACATACTCGCTCGCCAGCACGTCGATCACCGACGAACGGGCCATGCGCACGATGTAGGCGGCCATGCCCACGGCCAGCACGGTGGCCGGCAGCCAGATCGCCGGCAGCAGCTGGCCGACACTCGCCTCCGGCCCGTAGAGCACCACGGCGGGCAGTACGGGCACCGTCACCGAGAAGACCAGTACCAGAACGGAAGCCACCGCGAACTCGGGGACACTCATCCCGATCAGGCAGAGGGTGGAGATGACGGTGTCGGGCCAGCGGTCGCGCCAGAGCCCGGCGACAATGCCCAGCAGCAGAGAGCCGGTGACCGCGAACGCGATGGTGACCACTGCGATCAGTAACGAGTTGCGCAGGTAGGGGCCCACCTCGTCGCCGATCGGCCGACCGGAGACCAGTGAGGTGCCAAAGTCCCCGTGTATCACGCCGCCGACCCACTCCGCGTAGCGCTGTGCGGCGGGTTGGTCGAGGTGCAGCTTGGCATGCAGCTCGGCGACAGCACTGGCGGTCGCGTCCCGGCCCAGAATCTGGGCGGCGACATCACCGGGCAGGGCCTGCACGGCGAAGAAGACCAGCAGGGAGGACAGGACCAGGGTGCCAAGGGCGGACAACAGGCGAAAAGCGATGAAGGCCAGCACGTCAGGCTCCCTTCAGGCCGATGCCGAGGTAGTCGAACTCGTGGCCGTACTCGGCATAGCCGCGGACCTTGCGGGAGACACCGACCAGCCGGTCGGCGAACATCGGCGTGATCGCGCCGCCGTCCTCGATGATCCGCAGCTGCGCCTCCTGATAGAGCTCCCGGCGCCGGGTTCGGTCACGCTCCTGCCGGGCTCGGTCCAACAGAGCGTCAAAGGCCTTGTCGGACCACGCAGTCTCGTTGTACGAACCCCCGCTGCGGAAGATCTCGTTGAGCAGTTGGTCGATGGGCCGCCCGGTGAACCAGTAGGTGGACATCAACGGCTTCTTCATCCAGATCTGCGTGTAGTAGGAGTCCGCAGAGACCGTTTTGATCCGGACCCGGATCCCGGCCCGCCGCACGGAGTCCCGGTAGGCCAGCGCCATCGGCGTGAGGTTGGCGTCGTTGGAGGCGGTGTAGAGATCCACCTCCAGCCCCCGGTACCCGGCTCTGGCCAGCAAATGGCGCGCCTTGTCCGGATCGTGGACCGGATGCTGTGGGGTGTAGTACGGGTCGCCCGGTGGCACAGGGTTGTCCCAGCCGGCGACTCCGGTGCCTTGAAGGGCCGCTTTGACCACGTACTGCGGGTCATAGGCGAGCTTCATGGCCTGCCGCACCCGCACGTCGGTGAACGGCCGGGCGTTGGTGAGCATCGGCAGCACGTACCACTGCGCGTTCTTGACCCGGGTGATGGTGGCACGCTCGGAGGCGGCCACAACCCGGGCGGTGACGAAATCGAGATTGGTTCCGGCGATCAGGTCGACCTGTCCGGCCAGCAGAGCGTTGGCCCGGGGCTGGATGTCGGAAACGGTGTAGAAATCGATGGCATCCAGGACGGGGCGCCCCTGCCAGTGGTCGTGATACGCCGTGAGGCGGCCGGTGCTGCCCGGCGCGAAGGACTCGAGCCGGAACGGCCCTGTGCCGATACCGAAGCCGCCGGCGGACGCGGCGCTGTCCCGCGCAATAACACAGCAGTTGTAGTGGGTGAGCAGACTGGGGAACTCGGCATGAGGCGTCTTCAGAGGAACGACCAGGGTGCGCGCGTCGGGAGTGCCCAGCTGTCTGGCGTCGACCAACGGGCCAAGGACAGCTGCCTGCGGAGAGGCCGTCTTCTTGGCCAGGATATGGCGCAGGGTGTAGGAGGCGTCGGCGGAGGTGAAGGGACGCCCGTCGTGGAAGGTAACGCCGCTGCGCAGCCTGAACGTCCAGGTGCGCGCCGCCGCGTCGGGCTCCCAGGAGATGGCCAGGTCCGGAAGGAGGCCACCGTCACGGTCCACCCGTACGAGCCGGTTGTACAGAGCACCCAGGTATTCGTACGCCGTGACGGGGCTGGCCGGATCCAGCGTCTCGGCCTGCGATGTCGGGGAGCGGGCGATGCGCAGGGTGCCACCGGGGTCAGGCTTGCCCGGCGGTGTGCCGGCCGGCAACTCCGCAGTGGCGGACGCTGAACCGGAGCAGCCGGAGAGCAGGGCGGAACCGCCCAGCGCCGCTCCTTGCGCGGTGACGGCCGCCAGCACCGAACGCCGTGAAACCCCACCCCGTGTCGACTCCTGACCTGGCGCACCGGCCATGCACACAACCCCTCGTCCCCTCGGTTGCCCGCGAGGACACGACGTCGCCGCGGGTGGAGCCGTCTTCCGCACATCCAGCGCTTCCGCGACCGCCCGCACCGAGGTCCCGTACCTCGTCGCTGCGGCCCAGCGAGTTCAAGACGCTCCGTCGACCGCCGATGTACTGCCCCAGCACACCATCGCTGTCCTGGAGTTGGAAGCGAACCGGTGCCAGCCAACCTCCTGCTCCGGCGCCCGCTTCCTGCTCCGGCCGCAGTTCATCCTTGCGCGGGCTGTTGCGGGGCAGGAGGGCTCGTGCGCAGGCCTCGGCGTCGTGGTCGTCACTGCCCGACGGCATGACACGGTCGTAGGAGCACGCAAGGCCGGCACGGGAATCAGACACCCGCCGGACGGTAGTGGTCTGTTTCACTGTGCAACAAGGACGCCTTTTGAGCCCCCGCCAGCACTGACGAGTGCGTCTCCCTGATCGAAAACTCAGCGCGAGCGTCCAGGAGAACAGCGAGGCGGCCTGGCCCGCGCCCGGGGGCCGCGGGTTGCCTACGGCGCTTTGGGTCTCCGCAAAATGTGGCCGGAATGCAGCAAAGACCTGGTCCAGCCCCCAGCGGCAGGGCTTGGGCCGCTGGGCCGCGCCCCACGAAGGGTTGCCCGGCGCGGCGACGCGGAAAGAGTTGAAGCGTGACGTTGATGACTCTCGACAGCGGCATCATCACCCTCGACGAGACGCCCTTCGCACTCCCGTGGCTGCGCTTCAGCTGCCCCTGCCCGGATTGCCGGCACCCGGGCTCCTTCCAGAAGACCGCCGACCTGAGCCTGGGACCCGAGGACCTGCCCGTGGCCCGGGCCGCCGGCCTCAGCCCCGACGGCCTCCTGCTCCACGTCACCTGGCATGAAGAACCCGTGCACGAAAGCACGTACCGGGTGGACTGGCTGCTCGACCACGCCTGGGACCGCAGCGACAGCCAGGAGTTCGGCAAGGAAACCCTGTGGGACAGCACCACCCCCGGCACGGCGGCCATGCGCTGGCATCGGGCGGCCGACTGCCACGCCGGACTCGGTTCCTGGACGGATGATCTGTTCACCCACGGTTTCGCCCTGCTGCGCGACATGACCGTGCGCCAACTGGAGCTGCTCCTGGCCGACTTCGACCCCGTCCACCCCACCGAGTACGGCAGGTACGCCGACGTCACCGCGGTGGCGCAGGCCGAGGACCTCTCCGAGATGTCCCTCGCCCTGACCGCCCACACCGACTACCCCTACCGGACCGTCGGCCCGCTGCTGGAGTTCTGCTACTTCGTCGAGAACGAGGCGACAGGCGGCGAGTTCTTCTTCCTCGACGGATTCAAGGCGGCCGAGGACTTCCGCACCGCGCACCCCTCCTGGTTCGCCCTGCTCACCGAGACCCCCGTGGAGTTCGAGCAGCTCTACTCCAGCCACCACTACCTCTACCGCCTGCGCCGCCCGGTCATCACGCTCGGCTCCGACGGTCGCGTCCAAGCGCTGCACTACGGTCACTCGCACGTCTGGAGCTGGAACCTACCGCCCAGCCGGGTCGGCGACTTCTACCGCGCCTACCACGCCTTCCTGCGCCACCTGCGCTCCGAGTCCTACCGGATCACCAGACGGTTCGAGGCCGGCGAATGCCTGGCCTTGCGCAACACCCGCATCCTGCACGGACGTCACGCCTTCGCCCCCACCACCGGCACCCGCCGCCTCATCACCGCCTACATCCCCTGGGATCAACTGGAAGCCCGCACCCGCTTCCACCGCGAAGTCACGCACTACCATCCCCCAGTCGCATAGCGGCGACTCCGGACCGGCGCCCACACACGAAGTGCCGGCAGCGGCAAGTCTCCTCACGGGGGCTGTACAAGTAACGGCGCTTCCAAGAAGGCGTTGAGCAGGGCGAGCGTGCTGAACTGCCTGATGCGGATCGCCCCGCCCGGCCGCCGGGCTCCCCGGGCGATCGGGATCGATGAGTTCGCTCTGCTCAAGGGGCACCGATACGCCGGCACCAGCGAACGGATCGAGGTGCTGCTCGACCTGGCCGCCGTCGACGCCGCCCTCACTCTGCCCTGGCACAACGGCTGCACCGAAAGCGTCGACAACAAGGCCAAGCTCCTCAAGCGGCAGAGCTCCGGCCGCGCCGGACACGCCTTCCTGCGACACCAGATCCCGCTCAACTGAGCACCCGAACTGCCGATCAACGGCTACGGGAATCTTCGAAGAGCCGTCGGTGGGACAGTGCCAGTCACCACGACGATGGGTGCAGGGCACTGTCGACGGTCCTCGGGCAGAAGGGGCTGGAGGTGATCCGGACCTCGCCCCAAGCCAGAGCCGGGAAGAAGAGACCCCCGGCAGGCCCGGCCCGGCCATCTGTCACCGTTCCGGCATCTGCTCTCCGAATTCCATGCTGAGCCGCTCGCCCCGATGATTGCGCAGCTCGATCGTGCTGTCGCGCACGGTGTAGTACGAGGGACTGAGGGGTGTCTTTCCGAGCGAGCTCTCCACGACGTACTGCGGCACACCGAAACCGGTGATGTGGCCCTGGAGCCCTTCCATAATCTCCCACCCCTTCTGGACCGAGGTCCTGAAATGGGAAACCCCGGTGACGTTGTCGCAGTGATACAAGTAGTAGGGCCTTACCCGAATACGCAACAGCTCCGTCATGAGGGTCCGCATGGTCGCCACGTCGTCGTTGACGCCCTTGAGCAGGACAGTCTGGTTGCCCACCGGGATGCCGTGGCGCAGGAGCCGGTCCACGGCCCCGGCGCTCTCCGGTGTGATCTCCCGGGGGTGGTTGGCATGGGTGTTGAGCCAGAGCGGGTGGTAGCGCTCCAGCATCTCGCACAGCCCGGCGGTGATCCGCTGGGGCAGCAGGACGGGGAACCGGCTCCCGATACGGATGATCTCCACGCTCGGGATCGAGCGAAGCCGGGCCAGAATCGGTTCCAGCTTGCCGTCCGGGTAGGACAGCGGGTCGCCCCCGGTCAGCAGCACATCGCGGATCTCGGGATGATCGGCGATATAGCGGAAGTCCTCCTCGTAGTCCTCGCCCTCGTTCCGGCGGAAGTAGGTACCGGAAGTGTCGGTCGTGTGGAACTTGCGGGTGCAGTGCCGGCAGTAGACGGGGCACGCCTCGGTGATCAGCATGACGACCCGGTCGGGCAGCTTATGGACCACGCGGTTGGTCTTGCGGTGAACCCGGTCGCCGACCGGGTCGACCCCGGCTCCCGGCAGCGTGGTCAACTCCATCGGAGAGGGCACCGCCTGCCGACGTACCGGACACCGCGGGTCGTGCCGATCCATCAGCGAGGCGTAGTAGGGCGTGATGCTCCACCGGTAGCGGCCCGCGCAGCCACGGATCGCCTGCTCCTCCTCAGGCGTCACATCGATCCAGCGGCGGAGCCCGGACAGCGAATTAATCCGGTGCCGCATGTGCCAGCGCCAGTCACCCCACTGCTCAGCGGTCACCCCCGAACCGGCCGCCTCGGGCAGAGCGCTCGGTGACTCAGAATCAGACATGCGCCGTCCCTGAAGTATGGGCCGACGCTCACTGATGGCGGCGTCAACCGCGGGCCCCCCGCCAGAATCCACTCCGCAACGCAGGGGCGGAACCCGGGGACAGCCATCGGAGTTAGGCTCCAGCCGCGGTATATCGTCCGCACGCAACCGGACCCCCAAGACCAGCGCGTCATCCCCCACATGGTCCGCGCGGGCGACCGCGGCTCCGCGCAGACCGCATCCGGGCCGGAAGGGGGATCACACCGCAGCACTCAGAACCTATCTCTGGACCCCTGCTGATCCCGTACACGCGCCACGGTGGAGGGCTCCGTACTCACCGTGCTCTCTATTTGCAGTGGCCCGGCTGCGGCGGGTGCTCCGCTCGCTATGTCGGTACGCGTTTGCCGGATGGGCCGACGGGCGGATTCTGCCGTGCGTTGGTCGGCGGCTGACCATTGAGCAGCCCGGCTCACATGCCGAATATCGGTATGCGAGCTGGGGTGGTCGTCTGGCTTCTGCCCCTGCTGCCTCAGGTGCGAGCCCTAGAGATGTGGTCCCTTCGCCGCCGCGATGTACTCGTTGGCCTTCTTCGCCGGGTCGTTGCTGAGCAAGCCCTCGGCGGAAGACGCGTCGCCGAGGCTAGTGATGGACGGGGCGTGTCCCGGCTGCCGACCGGGCGGGGTGGTGCGGTCCGTCGCTGTGGCTCAGGTGGCTTCTGCGGGTTCGCGGCGCACGGCAAGCAGGGCGATGTCGTCTTCGGTGTGCCTGCTGTAATGCTGTAAGAGGGCGTCGCGCAGGCTGGTCGGGGCGCAGGGGGCGTATGTGACGCGCTGGCGGAGGTCTTCCAGGGAGACGGCGAGATCGACGCGGGGTCGCTCGATCAGACCGTCGGTGACCATCAGCAGGACCTGTCCGTGCTCGAGACGGGCCTGTGCGGCGGGTTGGTGAGGCAGGTTCAAACCCAGCAACGGGCCCCGGGAGGGCAAGTAGTGCGCCGGCCCGTCGGGGGAGACGATCAGTGGCGGAAGGTGCCCGGCGTTGGCGATGTCCATAGCGCCTGAGCGCGCATCGAGAACGACCAGGCACATGGTCGCGGTGACGCCGGGGTGGAAATGCACCAGGAGGCGGTCCATCAACCGCAGGATGTGGTGCGGCTCGTGGCCTTCGAGGGCGTAGGCACGCAGGACGTGACGCAGTTCGACCATGACCGTGGCTGCGGCCAAAGAGTGCCCGGCCACATCGCCCACGGCCAACAGCACCCCGCGCTCGACGGCGAAGGCCGCGTAGAAGTCCCCGCCGAGTTGCGCGCGCTCCATCGCCGGCACATAACCGACAGCGAGGTCCACGCCTTTTAGCGCGGCCAGTTTCTCCGCCCGGGGAAGGAAGGCGTGCTGCAGGTCGGATGCGAAGCGGCGTTCGTCGCGGCCCGCCTTTGCCTCGCTCTCCGCGAGCAGCACCCTGTCGACCGTGGCCAGTAGCTCCTCCGGTGCGACGGGGGAGGCCAGATAGGCCATAGCGCCCGCTCCCAGTCCGCGGATGCGATCGCCTGGATCATTGGCTTCTGCGGAGACATGGATGACCGGAATGCGCGGAAGCCCGGGGTCGGCCCTTATCTGCCGGGCGAGTTCGAAACCGCTTACTCCGGGCAGTCGGACATCGACGATGGCTATGTCCGGCAGTGGATCGGCCCCGTGCAAAACCTCCAGGGCCTCGCGGCCCGAGGCGGCCTCCAGCACCTGGTGGCCGGCCCGGCGCAGCACGCTGCCCAGGGCGAAGCGGTTCGGCTCGTGGTCGTCGACGACCAGGATCATGGATGTTGGGGACCCCGCTTCGCTCACGCGCGGAACCTACGGGGCCATGCCGGGCAGGCACAAGCCCCGCCCACTCGTGCAGGTGACCTTGCCGCTCTTGTTGTTGCGCGGCGTCCACCATGTTCTGGCCCATGAACGTGCCGGGCTGGCGGCACATCCAGCACGAAGACGGCCTGCACGCGCCGGTCGCCGAGGGCCGGGGCTTGTGCCTGCCCGACTGGGTCAAGGTAGACAGCTTCGCAGGCGCTGCTGTGCGGGGCCGTCACCGGCTGCTGCGTCCGGCCGGTGACGGCCCGCCCTGCTGCCCTGCCGTCACGTTGATCAGGCGCGCGCGGGGGTTGGCGGTGCCGGCGGCCGGTGACGCGCCCTCCTGACAGTGATTCAGCTGGCAATCCTGTGAGGTCGGATCGCCGCGGAGCTGCGGCGCTGCGGCGCTGCGGCGCTGCGGGATACTGACCGCGGCTGCGGGCCACCCCGGCCCGCAGTATGGGGGAACACCGAGAAGTGCTTGCGCGTCCCGGTGACTTCCAGCCGCCGGTTCGTCGGGACGCTGAGAGGGCCGGCCGGCCAGGTGAGGCTTCCCGCCCGGCGGCGGTGCTGCAGCAGCGTGTTGAGCGGCCGGGCACTCATGATCTCGGTGCGGGAGACATCGAACACGACCTGCTTGCCGTCGGCCGGATCTGCGAGCAGCCGACCAGGACCCACCGGGATCCGCTCGGGCAGAGGTCTGCTCCGCACGACTTCCGCACAAATCTCCTCCCATCTGCCTCCGGAGCGCTGGCCTGTCGGGGCGGAGGCGTCAGGTGTTGCGGCGCAGGCGCCGGCGCGCTCGTGCCACTCGGTATCTGCGGTGTCGTTCCGTTGCCGGGCGGGGACGATGGCGGGCGTGAGCCTGGTCTCGATCACCTCCCGGGCGACATCGATGAGCAGGATACGGAGGCGCCTGGCGTGGTGGCGTAAGGCGTCGAAGGGCTGGTTGAGGGTGACGTTGCCGCGGGCCGCGATAACCCCCTTTGCCTGTTCGATGATCATGCGGCTCTGCAGGGCCGTGTGAAGCTGTTCGTTGACGGTGTGCTGCTAGCGGATGGTGCGGGCTTGGATCAGATCGATGGTGGCGGCATCGGCGAGCGTCTGGGCAAGGGCGAGGTCGTCGGCACTCAGTGGCCGGTCTCCTGTGTGAGTATTCGCCCCCAGTCCGCCGAACAGGCGCGGACGACGCGGGGGAAGTCGGCCGATCAGAGCTCCAGTGCGTCGGATGCGACTCCTATCGCCGTGCCTCTGATCGGTGCGACCTGCGTCAACTGGCCCTCGTTTACGGTCAGGGGAGGGGATACTGGGCGATGACGGCTCAAAGGGCGGCGGGAGAACGATGTGAACGACCCGCATGGCGGGTACTCGGCGCAGGGCGACACAATGCCTTGGAGCGGCCAGCTGAGGGTCTGTCCCTTGCGGGAGGGGGCTGGCCTTGAAGTCGCCGGGGAGGTCTGCCTGCCCACCCTGGCGGTGTGGGAGGGGGCCCTGGAGCAGGCGATCCGACAGCACCAGGGGGCCTACCGCTTGGAGCTCTCGAAGCTGACCTTCATCGACATGGCCGGAGCCACGGCTTTGGCGATGGCTGCCCTGAGCCTGGACAACGAACGGCGCTTCGTAGTAACCAGCCCGCCGCCTGCTCTGAGTCGTCTGCTCGAGTTGTTCTGGCCCGATCTGTCTGCAATCGAGGTGGGCGCCTGATGAGCGCCATGACCGCATCCGAACCCTTCGCCCACCCGGCATTGTTCTACCGGGGTGAGCAGGAGTACCTGGAAGGCACGGTGCCGTTCATCTGTGAAGGTCTGGATGCCGCTGAGCCTGTGGCGGTGGCGGTGCCCGGGGCCAATCTCGAATTGATTCGTGATGCGCTGGGTGCTGAGCGGTCCGGGCAGGTGCTGCTGCTGGACATGACGCAGGCCGGGCGCAATCCGGGCCGGATCATCCCGCGGGTCCTGGGGGCGTTCGCCGATGCCCATTCCGAGGGTCGGGTGCGGATCATCGGTGAGCCGATCTGGGCCGGGCGTACCGAGGCGGAGTATCCCGCCTGTGTGCAGCACGAGGCATTGATCAATCTGGCGTTCCGGGGCCGTGAGGCAACGATTCTCTGCCCGTACGACGTGCTGCGCCTGAACGAGACGGTGCTGGCCGACGCCCACGCCACCCATCCCACGATCATCGAGTCCGGCAGGCAGGACACGAGCGCGGCCTACGCTCCCGAAGCGATGGTCTCCCGCTACAACCAGCCGTTGACGGCGGGCTGCGACGCGTGGAGGACGGCCTATGCGAAGGACTCGTTGGCCAGTGTCCGGCACGAGGCCACCCACCGGGCTGCCGGCCTCGGCCTGCCCGAGTCCCGCCTGACCGACTTCACCCTGGCCGTGGCGGAGTTGACGACCAACAGTGTCATCCACGGCGGAGGTAGCGGCAAGCTGCGTCTCTGGTCCCAAGATCACCACGTGGTGTGCGAGGTACGCGACGCCGGGCTTCTTGTCGACCCGCTCGCCGGCCGATGTCCTCCTGCCCGGGGCCAGCGCGGGGGGCGCGGACTGCTGATGGTGCATGTGCTCGCCGACCTCGTCCGTATCCATACCACCGCAACGGGGGGCACCACCATCCACTGCTACTTCCGCCACTGACGCCCCGCTTGGGACAGCCCATGTGCCTCTGGAGTCGATGGCACCGTCCCCTGGGCCGTGAATCCGACAGGGGCTAGTCAAGCCAACTCCGCAGGCCAGTGACGGCAGGCAGGCGATCGGCGGTGCGGGCGCCAACTGCGGCAAGTCACACCGGTGCGGCCCGGGCGGCTCAGCGGCGCCCCGTGTGCGGGCGCAGGAGGCGTGGCAGTGGCTGACGCCAGTCGCCCAGGCGTGTGAGGAGCAGCCGGCGGCAGAGAGAACGCACGTCGTCTCACGCCGGATCCGTGGTCAGGGCACTGTCCCAGCGGCCGGCGCGAGAGGAGGCATCGATCTCGCCGAGGCGACGGCCGATGGACCGGACATCGCCCAGCTCCCCGAGCTCCAGGGGCCGCCGCTCCGCGAGGCCCTCGCAGACACGGCAGACGAGCTCCGCCTCTTCAATGACGTCCTTCGTGTCCAGCGCACGCTCGCCCAGCCAGGCAAGCTGATGGTCGAGGCCCCGGTCGGGGACAGCGGCATCTTGTCCTACAAGGGGGAGCCAGGCAGGGGTGGGGAGGGGCAGGCGAGATATTGCGTTGCACCGCCATCGGAGGCTCTCTTACCCTGGTCCAGTTCTGCCGGTGCCCGTTCCGGGGCTCGGCGCTGTGTTTCGAGGTGATGGCATATCTCCCAGGCCGTTTAGCCGCTCGTTCTGAGGCGCTCTTTCCGGTTGTCCGCGTTCGCGGGCTTCTGACGTATGCCTCGACGGCGGCGCTCCCGATGGCCTGGGGTTCGTTGCACCTGCTTTTCCCTGTCGCGCGGTAGGCGCACAGGGCATGCCCGGGCCTGCCCTGTCCCCCCTTTTTCTCTGTACGCGACAAGGATTTCCCTCGTGTCAACCGACACCCAAACCCACGGTCACCCACGCCCCACCGGGGCCGGCCGGGCCGCCACGATCACTCTGGTCGTGATCCTGATCGCCGAGCTGATGAACGCGCTCGACGGTTCCATCGTCCACACCGCCCTGCCGTCCATCCAGGCGGACACTGGGGCGACGAGCGCCGCGGTGCAGTGGATTCCCGCCGCCTACACCCTCACCTTCGCCCTCGCTCTGATCACCGGTGGACGCCTGGGCGACCTCTTCGGGCGCAAGCGGGTCTTCATCGCCGGCACCGTTCTGTTCGCGCTGGCGTCGCTGCTGTGCGGGATCGCGACGGGCCCGGACTTCCTGGTCGCCGCCCGGGCCCTCCAGGGCGCCGGAGCGGCGGTGATGGTGCCTCAGGTCATGGCCACCATCGCGGTCACCTTCCAGGGAGAGTCCCAGGCCAAGGCCTTCGGCATGTACGGCATGATCATGTCGCTGGGCGGAGTCCTCGGCCCCGTCCTGGGCGCGGTCCTGACCTCCGCCGACATCGCCGGTCTGGGCTGGCGGGCTATCTTCCTGATCAACCTGCCCATCGGGCTCGTCACCGTGCTCTTCGCCCTCCGATTCATCCCGGAGTCCCACGACCAGCAGGCCAGGCGCCTGGACCCGCTGGGCATGCTGCTCTCCGCCGCGGGTCTGCTGCTGATCGCCTACCCGCTCACCGTGGGCGGCGAGAAGTACTGGCCCGCCTGGAGCTTCGCCATGATCGCGGCGGGTGTGGCCGTGCTTGCCGTGTTCGTGGCCCAACAGAAGGCCAAAACTGCCAAGGACGGCTCCGCGCTGGTCGCGCTGTCCCTCTTCAAGAGCAAGGCATTCGCCGGCGGGCTCGCCGCGCAGCTGGTCTTCGGGCTGGTCTCCGGGGTGTTCCTGCTGACGTGGGTGCTGTTCATGCAGTCCGGCCTCGGCCTGACCCCGGGGCAGTTCGCCCCGGCGTCCGTCGCCATCTCCATCGGCGGCATGGCCGGCGCGATGCTCGCCTCCAAGTGGGCGGGGCGCCACATGCGCCGGGTGCCCCAGGCCGGGGCGGTACTGATCGCCCTCACGCTGGTGGGCTACCAGCTGCTGGTCTCCGCCCAGCAGACCGAGATGCCGTTCGTGGCCGCCGTCGCGCCGACGATCCTGGTCGGCGCCGGGTTCGGCATGGTCGGCGCTGGGCTCGCCGGACTCACCCTCAGCCAGGTCGGCCACGAGGACGCCGGCTCCGCGGCGGGACTGTTCAACACCGCCATGCAGCTGGGCACCGCGCTCGGGATCGCGATGGCATCGGTGGTGTTCTTCCAGTACGCACCCGCCGGCAGCCACGGCACCACCGTGACCCACGCCTTCGCGGGAAGCGTCTGGTACGTCGTCGGCGCCCTCGCGGTGATGTGGGCACTGATGTTCCGGCTCCCCAAGCCCGCCCAGACCGCCTGACCCACGGTCGGCGCCCGCCCCTCACCGGGCGGGTGCCGGCCCCGTCCTGCCTATTTCCCTCGGCAGGCGTATCCCGCCGCAGACGACGTGAGGTGATGACCTATCGCCCAGGCCCGGTAACCGCCCTCTTTCCGGCACGGAGCACACCCTCGCGGTGCCGTACCTCCCTGCCCGAAATGACGGCGCCCCCACCGGCCGGGCCCGTATCCCCTCCTTCCGCCTGTGCGGAGTCGGCGTACGAGAGGGCCCCGGCCTGCCGTACGCCCGAACCTCACAGGAACAGGAACCCTTCCCGTGTCCCCCGACATCCACCAGACCAACACCCCGGCCACCAGCCCGCCCTCGGGGTACCGCGCCCGCACGCTCACCCTCGCCGTCGTCCTGAGCGCCGAGCTGATGAACGCGCTGGACGGTTCCGTCGTCTACACCGCCCTGCCCACTGTCCAGGCCGACGCCGGTGCCAGCACCGCGGCCCTCCAGTGGATCCACGCCGCCTACGCCCTGACCTTTGCCCTCGGCCTGATCACCGGCGGTCGGCTCGGCGACCTCTACGGTCGCAAGCGGATCTTCCTCGTCGGCACCGGCGTCTTCACCCTCTCCTCCCTGCTCTGCGGAATCGCGACCGGTCCGGACCTCCTGGTCGCCGCCCGCGCCCTCCAGGGCGCCGCGGCCGCGGCGATGGTGCCACAGGTCCTGGCCACCCTCCACGTCACCTTCGACGAGCACTCCCGTACGAAGGCGTTCGGTCTGTACGGGACCGTCATGTCGCTCGGCAGCGTCGCAGGCCCGGTCCTGGGCGGCGTCCTCACCCAGGCCGATCTGTTCGGCCTGGGTTGGCGGCCCATCTTCCTGATCAACCTGCCCATCGGAATCGCCGCCGTCGTCCTCGGCCTGCGCCACATCCCCGAGTCCCGCGACCGCGCCACCCGGCGCCTTGACCCGCTCGGCATGTTCCTCTCCGCGCTCGGCCTGCTGCTGATCACGCTCCCGCTCACCGTGGGTGGCGAACACGGCTGGCCCGCCTGGCCGTTCGCAGCGATGGCAACCGGCCTGCTCGTCCTGGCGGGGTTCGTGGCCCAGCAGAAGAGCAAGATGCGCAAGGACGGCTCCCCCTTGGTCGTCCTCTCCCTCTTCACCGGCCGCACCTTCAGCGGCGGACTGGCCACCCAGCTGGCCTTCGGACTGCTGTCGGGTGCCTTCTTCCTGTCCTGGGCCCTGTTCATGCAGGACGGGCTCGGCCTCACCCCTGCGCAGGCCGCCCTCGGCTTCGTCGCCGCTTCCCTCGGCGAGATAGGTGGTCCGTGGCTCGCGATGAGCCTGATCAGCCGATACGACCGTGCCGTCCCACAGGCCGGAGCCCTGATCGCCGCCGCTACCCTGGTCGGCTACCACCACCTCATCACCACAGAGGCAACCAGCATGGGGACCGCACTGGCCGCTGCGCCCATGCTGGCCGTCGGCCTCGGCCTCGGCATGATCGGCGCCCCGCTCGCTGACCTCACCCTAGGCAGGGTCGCCCACCAGGACGCCGGATCGGCCTCCGGTCTCTTCAACACTGCCACCCAGCTCGGCATCGCACTGGGCACTGCTGTCACCAGCGTGGTCCTCTTCAGCCACACCACCGCGGGCACCCGAGGCCCGGCCATGAACACCGCCTTCGCCGACAGCCTCTGGTACGTCGTCGGCATACTCGTCGTGATGTGGGCCCTGATGTTCCTACTGCCCAAGCCGACCCGCTCCAACTGACCTCCGAGAGGGGGCCGGTGTCCACACCGTCCCCCTCTCACGAACGGCCCTTTCCCAGAGCTTGATCGGCGTCTGTCCGTCTGTTGGCGAGCCAGCCCAGACACGCCCCGGGCCTACCGTGCATCCGCTGCGCTGCGGGCCTCCAAGCGCGATGCCTCACTCAAAAGCACCATGCGAGATGGCGCTGGGGCCATCGGGCTGCCTGACTGGAGCCTATGGAAGACCCGGCTGCGCCCGCTGACGGTGCAATGGCGTTCGACGAGGTGACGTCGCGTCTGTCGACGACCTTCACCACGACGCCGTGGAAGGCGGCGGGCGGTGAGTACCACAAGGGCGTGTACCGCGGTTGCTATGAGGTCGACCTCGCGGACGACCAGGACGAACGGGCGCCCCACCGGCCGCTGCTGCACGGCGCCACCCTCTACCAGCTCGCCGAGTTCCACGCGCTGAGCTCAGCTCTGTTCGCCTACTTCCACGGCCACCACCCGCTCTTTGTGCGGGCCGGCGGCCTGCCCTGGCAAGAAGCCCGCCGGCGGTTCCTCCTCACCTCGGTCGACCTGAAACTGGTGCGGCCGGTCTTCGACCACACCGTCCCCGTGACGCTCATCCTCGAGGACTTCCACGACAAACTCGACACCCACCAGTTGGTCTTCTTCAACGGCCGGGCCGACGTGGGCGACGGGGCCCAGCAGGCACGGATCGGCGGCTGCCTGAACCTGCGTGACGACCTCATCTCCGCCTGAAGACCTGCCTCGCTGGCCAGTGCACCGGCCCGCGGCCCCCGGGAATCCGATGGTGTGCGCCTTGTCCGCCGTGCTGAAAGAGATGGTCCGACTCACGCCCCGATGCCGGGCGGTGTCCGACGAGCCATGGCGTGTGGGCCGCGGTCGGATGCCGGGGCGACTTCGCCCTGCTTGTCAGAGGTGCGCAGCACCGTCCTGTCATGGCAGCCAGAATCGATCTGCCCCTTGATTGCACCGACGCGCAGATCCTTGCCGCGTTCAGGAAGACGGCCCTGGGGTATGCAGACGAGCCGCCACCCGCCCCCTTCAGCACCCGCGAGGAGCGGGTCGCGCAGTTCGACCTCCCGGATGAGGACTCCGTCGACGACGCCGCGTGGCCATGCGACCCGGACGGAGTCGGCCGGGCCGGGGCCGTCGACGGTGATGGCTGCAAGCCTCGGCCCGCACCACTCTGGCCGCAGCCCGCTCGGCGGCATCCCGCGCCTCCTGACGCATCATGCCGGCCTCCTGGCGCATACGCTTCCTGCCCACCCACGCCCCCGAGCACCGACCCGGCCTCGAAGAGCGCGCCCACGCGGCGGCCGACAGCTTCCACGCCGAGCACGTCCCGCACCGCGGCGCCGACTGGGGCCGTTGCTGACCGATGCCGGTTTCACCGTCGAGGCCGAGCCCACCATCACCGTCAACATCGGCCGCAGGGCGCTCCGGCATGCCGTCGAGTGACTGGCAGCGGGCGAGGAGCTGGCGGTGCACGGTGCGGGAGAGTGATCACGCAGCCGCCACCGGCTCGCCCGATGCCGATCACGGTGAAGACCCCTTGCACGGTGGTCCATCTGTCATCGACACCCCGCTTCGTTCACCAGGCTGGTCGACCACCAGGCTCAGCAGACCGTCGGGCACGCTGTGCACGTCCACGGAGCCAGCGGATTCCTGCGTGCCACAGCCGTCAGCGCCTGCCGGCGACTACTTCTGGCGGCCCGGTCGGCGTCCGCGTTCCTCGCCACGGCCCGGCACACCAACGGCGTCCTCACCCTTCCGGGCTGAGCCGAAGCCGGGCCCTCTCTGACACGCCACAACAGCGGCCGCATCACAGCTGCGGTGGCACCGAGCCGCGGAATGCCGTGCCGGCATCGGCCAGTGGACCGACGCGCAGGTGCCCTGTGACGGCTCTCTGTGGCTAAAGGGCGTCAACCTGCAGGAAAGTCATCCACTCCTTCGCGATCGTGTGACCCGCACGGCCGGCGGGGCGGGGAGGCTACCGTGCTGGTCAGCCGCTGACCACCCCCCGAAAGGCAGATCCCATGACCAGTGCCGCGCTGCGAACCAAGTACCTGCACCGCTTCCGCGTCCAGGACACCGACGGTGACGGCATTCTCGACCGCCAGGACGTAACCGCCCGCGCCGAGATGCTGCTGCAGGCGCTTTCGGAGCCGCCGCACTCCCCGCGCGGCAGGGCCGTAATCTCCGGTGCGCAGGCGTACTGGCAAGGCGTCGCGCAACTGGCCGGTATTCCCGGGGACGGACAGCTGACGGAGGAGGCGTTCGCAGATGCGCTGCTGCGGGCCGTGGAGCTGGGGACCATCGGGGAGCTTGTCCGACCGTCGGTGCAGGCACATGTGGCGCTGGTGGACAGCAACGAGGACGGCACCGTGAGCATGCAGGAGTTCCTGCACTCGCAGCAGGCTCTGGGCATGGGGCAGGCGCAGGCGCAGGAGGCGTTCGAGGCGATCGACCGGGACGGCGACGGCCGGCTGACCGTCGATGAGTGGCAGGAGGCCGTGATCGAGGCCTACAGCACGAGCGAAAGCGTTCCCGGCGATCTGGTCATGGGACTTCGGCACTGAACACCGCAGCCCGGTACGCCAGCCGAACGCCGGGGCTGCACCGGGCCGGCTGTCCGAGGACAGACGGTACAGCGGGGACCGGCCGCGGAGGACGGGCAGTTGCGCACGGCCCTCACTGCTGCCGTGCAGGATCCCCGGCAGCGGCGTACGCCGGGAACACGCCGGCGCCCGGTTCCCGCCTCCCGAGCATCCGGACACCCCGCCCGGGCCATGGACCGGCGCCACCGCATCCGCGACCGTGGACAGAGCACGCCCCGCCCGGCAGCCCTGACCGCGGAGGAACCCCTGTGATCCACCCCAGTGAAACGCTCGCCCTGCAGACCGTCGAGGACTTCCTCACCCCTGAGGAACTCACCCAGCTCCGCAAGCTCATGGACGACGAACTGCACACCAGCGGCTGGACACCACGCTTCCAGGCCGAGGTGCTCACCGCCCCTCCCCCGGCCCAGGAAATCCTCGACCACGCCACCACCCGCGCCCTGCCCGCCATCCGCCAGGCGATCCCCTCCATCGGCTCGGCCGCCCCCTGGTGCTACACCGAGCTGACAGCCGGCCAGCGCGTACCGACCCACCTCGACGGCATACCCAATCCCGGCCCCGTCGGCTGCCGGCTGGGCCGCATCGGCGTCGTCCTGGACGAGCCCGAAGCCGGCGGACAGTTCTACATCGAGACCACCTCCAGCGACCACGTCTGGAGCGGCGAACGCGTCGGCGAGCCCCAGGGCTTCCTGCCCGACACCCCGCTCACGCACCGCCACCCCCACGCGCCCCTCCCGGACACCCGCCAGCATGAGGGCGAACCCGCCTGGCTGACGTCCGCCTCCCGCACCCGCTGGACCACCGACGCCAGCCCCGGCACCGCCATCGCCTACGGCGCCCACCTCATCCACGGCGTCCGGCCCGTCGGTACAGGACGATTGCGCAAGTTCGTCACCGACCTGCTCACCGCCGCCCACCGCTGACCTCCCGGAACCGTCCCCTGACCGCGACACGGCCCCCGGTCGCCCCTGACGCCTCCTCTCACCGCGGGCCAACGGGCGGCGGGCCGTCAACCCCGCGGCCGAGGGCGCTGGACAGAGCCGGCAGGCACCCGGGGGCCATCCGGTACAGACCGGCCTCCTGCCTCCCGCGGCGGGGACGGACGCCGCTGATCTACCTCAGCGGCGGGGCGGGATGAGAACACGTACGGACAGCCTCAGTGCGCCGCTCGGCGGGCTTGCGGGGAACTCCGCGACCCAGCAAGCCCTCACTTACTGCCCAGTGCCGAAAGCGCTCCCCAACCGATGAGGTCGCAAGTTCAGCTGCAAGCCGGCCGGCGTCGGGCGTTCATCGCCGGTCTTCAGGATCCTCGCTGACGACCTGCATGTAGTGCAGTCCGCCGGGCAGCGACCGCTCCAGGGGCCGGTGCGGACCCTGGACGGAGAGCAGCAGCAGGCCTCCGGGCTCCAGAGGCAGCCGCGTTGTCGTCCTCGTCCATCAGATGGCTGCCCAACCGGGGGCCGTTCTCGTCCTGGAGGATGCACCAGACGCCGCCCACGGAGTAGGCGGCGTCGAACGTGGACGGCAGACGCAGGTCCAGGATGTCCTGCACCAAGAGCCGGGCACGCTCCCCGAGCCGCTCGCGTGCCCGGACCAGCATGCCTTCGGTGTGGTCAATGCCGGTGACCGCAAGGCCGGCCGGGCCCAGGTCAAGGATCCGTTCGCAGGCCAGCCCCGTGCCCACCCCGAGTTCCAGCAGGTGCCTGCGGGTACCGAGCACGCCAGCAGGGCCCGGGCGTAGGCGCCCGTAGTCGTAGTAGCCCGAGGTCATGATGAGGTCGTAGTACTGCGACAGGCCGGCGTAGGAATCAGGCATGAACGGCAGCATCCCCGGCCCGGGCAAGCCGCGGCGTTGCCCGGGCCGCAAGAGCCGCCTTTGTGGGGTAAGCGGCGGCGCGCCGTACCACCAGACCTGCAGTCCGTGCGCCGGTCCGATCCGGCTCTGTCGCCGTCCGCACACCACCACCGGAGCCCCCATCCGCTCACCGGGCTCACCCGTCCCGACAGCGCGCGCAGGGCAGAGCAACAACCCGGTGGACGGAGCTGGTCGGCCGCGGGCCGGTGCTCCCGCCCCAGCCGTCGGGTTCAGTTGGCGGTGCCCCCTTGTCTGTTGAACCACGGAGGGGGCCTGAGCGTCGCGTAACGCGGGCCGAGCGAGGACGGCGAGGGGGAAGTCGAAGCAGCAGACCACAGCCCCGGTCCGACGAGCGTCTCAGCCACACAGCGTCACCCTCTACGCGACAAACCCGAGGCCGATCCCCGGGGCCCGGGCCACCAGGCCGTGCAGTTGCGTCGGCCAGAGCGGCGATCACGCACGCCTCGCGGGTACTCAGGCGACCGGCACTGCAGCGAGGCACGGAAGATCGTGTCGATCTCGTCCTTGGTGACGCCTTCGGCCATGAGCCGTTCGGTGAACTCGGTGAGCAGGAAGTCGTAGCCCGTGCCGCCGTACGCCTTTAGATGCGCCCGCTTGCACACGTCATGGGAGAGGAGGGTCCGCTTCAGGTGACCGCGGTCAAGAAACTCGCACACGATGCCTACGGACTTCTTGAGCTCCCAGTCGTTGCGGTGGTGAATCAGATCGAATTCGACCCATGCGCCGCGGCGGGCGAGCGTGTCGTGGTACTCGGTGTCGGGGTACTGGTCGCAGTGCCCGATCACAACCCTGCCGGGATCCACGCCCTCTTCCTCGAGCAAGTCGAGCTGAGCCAGACCCACGCGGCCCTGGGAGGCGTGGGTGGTCACGGTCAGACCGCTGTGGAGCTGGGCCCGGGCCGCGGCGCGGAAGGACTTCTCCTCCACCGGAGAGATGTAGTCGCGGTGGGAGCCGATTTCACCGATGATGCCCGGCCGTACGCGATCTTCACCGACGCCCTCGTCGATCTCGGTGATGATGTCCTGGGCCAGAGCGCTGGTCGGGCGCCGCCAGACCTCGTCGTCGAAGTAGGGCTCCCGGTACCACCCACAGCCCATGACGATGTTCAGCCCTGTGGATCTGGCCACGGCGACGAGCGCCTCGGGTCTGCGGCCGAGGTTTCGGTTGGTGACGTCGACGACGGTCCGGCCCCCCGCAGCGGCGAAGTGGGCCAACTCCGCGACTGCCAGAGACTCCTCGAACAAGTGTTGCGTCTTGTCCCGGGTGACACGCGCCAAGTCGATGAAAACGTGCTCGTGTATCAGCGTCACCCCGACGTCGGCGGCGCGGATGGGCCCGTCCACCGTCATCACGGCTCCGGCGTCCCGCCCGTTTTCCATATGCGCCCCTTTGCCGGCCTGTGTGTCCGAAGGTTGCATCGTCACTGAGGAAGGAGCCGCCCCAATGAGCCGACACACGTACGTCGGCTGCCGAATCGATCCTGCTACAGCTGCATGAGCGAGCCCTGCCGTCCCCCGTCCGGGTCGGCATCTCCTCCTGTGGAGTTCCCCAAGACCTCGGCGCGGCGGGTCCCACCTGTGTCGGCGTCGGCGATGACTCGCCCTTTCATTCCCTGCCGAGCCCGCAGCCCCGCTCCTTTCTACCCGCTGACGCGGGAGCTTCGTTTCACCCCCCGCCTAAAGGCGGGGGTAGCTACGAAGGAGACAGATGGACACCGACACGGCCGCGGCCGTGCCCGCCGACCAGAAGGTCTCCGCCGCCGACGTCGCCGCCCCGGCCCTCGACGGGTTCGAGACTGAGGCCGGGAGGCAGCCCGCAGGCAATGTCTCCCCTTTCTGAACCTCACGGACTCTCCTGGCTGTGGAAAGGCCCGGGGAACAGCCGCGCTCGGCGAGCAGACCCACGCCGACGCGGTGCTCTTCCTGGCATTGCTGACGGAGCGCCAACGCCGGGTACGGACGCGCACGCTCGGCTGCCCCGCGGTGAGTATGGACGCGTCCGTCCTGGCTCCGGGCAGCCGTCACGGTGCCCTCCGCCTCAACTGGACCCGCCCCGAGGCCGATGCCGTGCACCCGCACCCGCACGACGAGCGCGACGCAGCGCTGCGCGAAGGCTGTCGGCCGCGTCACTCCTCCGGGTCGGGCGCCGTCAAGTTGATCAGGTGCCGCTGCCCCTGCAACAGGCACGTCACCTCCCGGCCCGTACGGCGGCCGGGAATCCCCTCCGCCGGCACCCCCAGGCGCTGCGCCAACTCCCCCAGATGCAGGTGCACCGACGCCTCTACCAGGGTCGTGTACGCGTCGGTGGCGCTGCGCATCCGAAGCTGGGCGGTGAGGAAGGTGGCGGCCGCGAGGGGCAGCGCGGGCCACCACCACACCGCCAGCAACGCGTACAGCACGGCCCAGGCCGCGAGCGCGGACGCTCGGCTCAGGGCCTCGCGGGTCGCCTCGATCTGCTGGCGCGGGGCGTCGGGCAGCAACTGCCACAGGGCAGGCCATACCGTGGCCAGGTCCAGGGCCAGGTCCTGGGCGAGGCGGAGGGTCACCGCGTGCACGCGGTCACCGGTCCAGGTCGGGCGATGCGGCCTCTCCCGGGAGATGCGGGCCATCGCCAGCCGCGCCGTCCGCAGGTCCGCTTCGCCGTCGCTGCCTGCGGCATCACCCCCGGTGCCGCCTCCGCTGTCGCCCGCGATCAGCGCTTCGCCCACGCGCCGGCGGGCACGTTCGTAGGCGCGTTCCGCTGCGGCCCGCCGCTCGCGGCGCTTCTTGACGCGCCAGTCGGCGAGCGCCCGCAGAGGCCACGGCCACAGCGCCCAGTCCGCCGCGAACCACAGTCGCTCCACCAGCGAACCGAGCGTCTGTGCCACGATGCCCAGGGCGGCGGCCAGCAGCGCCACCATCATCAGGAGCACGGCAAGCCGCACGCCGGCACCGGCGCCCGGAGCCGGGTGCCAGGCCTGTACCTCGCGCACCAGCAGATCCACGTCGAGGGCGTGGCCATGGCCCAGGGTCCGGGCGGTGAAGGCCACGCCCAGGAACAGCGCGCCGGGCAGCACGAGGAGGGACAGCCACCGCTCTGCCAGGCGTTTGCTCAGCTCCGTGAGCAGACCGTTCATGCCGGCGGACCATTCATCGCCGGGCCCTTCCCGTCGGCGGGGCGCCCTGCCATCAGCGCTCCACCGAACGCAACGCCACGTCAGCCACCTTGCACTTGGGTGCCTCCCGCATCGCGCGTGCAGCCCACTCCAAGCGCCTGCAGACCCGCAGGGGACAGAGAAAGGCGAGCTCGGCTTTCGCCGCCTCCCCCGTCCCGACGGGCGTCGCCGGCCACGTACCCGAGCGGAACGCCTGGCCGTAGGCACCATGAGCCACCTGGTTGCGCCGCAGGATCTCGTCGACGGCGTCAAGTGCCGCCCGGCAACCCTCGGTTCCGGCCCCTGCTCTGTCGACGACCGTGCTGCGCAGCCGGTCGAGCGCTGCGCTCTGGCCATCCCCGGCCAAAATCTCACGCAGCGCGTCGAAGTTCTCACATACGTACGTCAGGCCTCGTTGAACCTGCGCCGCCGCATCTTCCTCTGTCATCCCGAACCCCCGTCGCAGGCACAGATCCTTCGGGCATCATGCAGGAACGCGCGGCCGGAAGGCAGCGGTTTGGGGGCACGGCCGGTGAACGAACCGGAGCAGGCGGCGACATCGCCGGAGCGGCGCGAGGACGTGCGCCGGGAGCTGTTGCAGCGGGCCGCACGGGTGCTGCGCGCCGAGGGGGCACACACCTCTGACGACGAACTGATCGACGCTCTGGCCGAGTTCGTGGCCGCCGGCCAGCTCGATCCCCCCGCACACATCGCATCCCCCGGCCGCCCCGACGACCCGGCCACCGTAGCCCTGGGCTGGCTGTTCTGGCACCGATACGTCCAGCGCAGCGCCCGGAGCGATCTGGACAACGCGGTACGCACACTCTCTCCCCTGTTCCGCCCGGACCTGTTGCACCTGGTGCCTCAGGGCCTGCGGAGCCGGATCGCGGACGCGTACGGCACGCATGTGAGCACCCAGCTGGCGCAGGCTCTGCAGGCCGGCGACGACACCGTCGAGGCGGAGCTGTCGGCTCTCGTGTGGTGGTGTTCCTTCCTGCTCCGGCACGCCGATCCCGGCCATGACCGCTACGGCGGCCACCTGTGCGCACTGGGGTGGGTCCTGTTCCAGCGGTACCAGGCACTCAGCAAGCCCGACGCCGACGATCTGCTGCGCGCTGTCAGCCTGCTGAGCCGTGCCGTGCGCGCCCTGCCCGCCGGACACGGCGACGGGCCGCTCGTCCGCGGCCACCTGGCCATCGCCCTGGCCGGGCGGTACTCGCTGACGAAGTCCCTCAACGACGTGCGCACCGCCTGCGCGGCGTGTACGACCGCGCTGCGCCACACCGCGCTGCCCGAGCCGCAGCGCGCGGGCCTCACCTCGAAATTGGGTGTTCTGCTCGGCGATCTGATGGGGCGTGCGCTCCAGGAGCACCGGTGGGACGAGGCGGTGGGGGCAGGCCGTGCGGCCATGGAATTGCCGCCGCTGGCCCTCGTCGCCCACGACTTCGCGGCGGACGCTCTGCAGCAGCGCTTCGAGCACGGTGGGGCGGATCCCGCGGACCTGGACGAGGCGATCCGGCTGCGCACGGCGCTCACGCAGGCGCCCGACCACGGCCTTCCCGCCCTTCAACTCGCCTGAGTCCTGCACAAGCTGGCCCACACGTACTGGCTGCGCCACCATCACTCAGATGACCAGGGCGACCTGGATGCGGTGGTCGACTGCAGCGAGCGGGCTCTGGCGACCGTGCCGGACCAGGACACCGTCCTGCGCTGGGAGATCCTCCGCAGACTGGCCGTCGCGCTCCTGGCCCGCATGGCCCGGGACGATGCCCCCTCCGTGTCGCCCGGCCCTGCCGGCGCCGGTGACGCACAGCGAGTCATCCAAGTCATCCGCACCGGCCTCGGCGGCACGGCCGACGCGGACAGGACGGCAGGCACGGGCGGCAACCAAGCCCCCGCACACCTCCGCGCCGTCTTCATACGCTCCCTGGCCCGCGCGCTGTGGCATCGCTACGTACACGAGCAACGGCCTGAAGACCTCACCGAGGCAGCCGAGTTGCTGCGCTCGGACGCCGTCCGCCAGTACGCGCAGACCGATGGCATCGCGTTGTTCGGCACCCTCGCCGCGCGCGTGCACCGCGCCCGGTACCGGGCCGGCCAGGGCCTCGACGCGCTTCGTGAGGCAGTGGCCGCCGGCCGGGACGCCGTCGTGAAGGTGCCGCCCGACCACCCCGAACGCGGCACCGTACTCGGCGAGCTCATCGTCTGTCTGATCTTCCTCTTCAAGCACACGGGGGACATTGCCGCCCTGGACGAAGCCGTCGACCGCGCCCACCAGGCCGTCCGCGCCGTCGGCGAGGACAACCTCGACGGCCCCGGCGGCGCGCGCCCGCTGTACCAACTGGGCACCGCCCTCACCGAACGCGGATCGCACACCGACAGCCTCGACGACCTCGACGCCGCCGTACGCACCCTGCGGCGCCTGCATGCCTCCCCCGCCCCGACCAACGGCCAGGACCTGCACGCCCTGGGCAGCGCGCTCACGAACCGGGCCGAGCGGGACGGCGACCCGACCGGGTACGACGAAGCCGTCCCCCTGCTGCGGCGAGCGGTAGACCAAAGCGACGACGAGGTATGGGTGGCGCTTTCCGGTCTCGGCCACGCCCTCCTGCGCCGCTACCAGGCGCGCGGCCTCGCAGCGGACCTCGACGAGGCCCTGGTGATCGCACGGCGTGCCGCCGAGGCCGTCCCCGCGCACGACCCCACTGCGCTGCACGCCCTCACTCCGCTGGTCAGCGCGCTGCTCGACGAGCGGCGCCGGAATCCCGGGCGGGTGGACGTGGACGATCTCGTGGCCCTGTGCCAGGAGGCCATCGACCTCACTCCGCACGACCATGCGGCCCGCGGCGTGTTCCGCCACAACCTGGGCGTCGCCCACAAGGAACAGGCCGAGGAAGTCGGCCCGGATCCGCTCCTTCAGGCGTTCGCCGCCCTCCGCGACAGGCCGTTGATCCCCGGCACGGTGATGCAGGCGGTCGACGACTTCACCACCGCCGCGTACAGCGAGAGCCTCCCGGCGTCCCAGCGGATCCGCTCCGCCCGGGCGGCCGCCGTCCTGATCGCCCCGATGGACGTGCTCTGGGCCCAGTACCTGCTGGAGTACGCCGTCGGCCTCATCCCCCTCCTCGCCCCTCGGCGAAGCAGCCGGGCCGATCAGCAGCACGCACTGCGGAGCGTCTGCGACCTGACCACCCTCAGCGCGGCCGTGACGCTGGCCGCGGGATCGACCCCCCACCCGGACGTCCCGCACCTGCCGCTCCTGCCGGATGCCGCGCTCGACTCCCTCCGGGCCCTCGAACAGGGCCGGGCCGTCATCCACAGCCAACTCCTCGACACCCGCGGCGACATCACGGAGCTGCGCAAGGAACACCCCGGGCTCGCCGACCGTTTCGTACACCTGCGGGATCTGCTCGACAGCGAGACGGCCCCCGCGACAGGCCGCAGCACCGACGCGGCCACACAGAACGCGGGCGACGCAGCCGGCAGCCGCCTGAACCGTCCGCGTATCGCCGCCGACCTCGCCGCCACCCTCGACGAGATCCGCGGCCGTGAGGGCTTCGCGTCGTTCGCCCTGCCACCGGAGTCGCAGACGCTGCGCACGGCTGCCGCAGCGGGGCCCATCGTTGTCCTCAACTGCAGCCCGCACCGCTGCGACGCCCTGCTGGTGCGGCCCCACGGCGTCTACCATCTGCCGCTGCCCGCCCTGACCTTCGAGGAAGCGACCCGGCAAGCCGATCTGTTCCACCGTACGATCGCCGTCGTCACCGATCCGCAGGCCGACCTCAGGGCGCAGCGCCGGGCGCAGCAGACCCTCAGCGGCGTCCTCGGCTGGCTCTGGGACGTGGCCGCCGAGCCCGTTCTGCTAGCGCTCGGCATCGACTCCGGCATCGACGCGGGCATCAACGCGGGCGGTGAGGCACCGCGGGTGTGGTGGTCGCCCGGCGGACTGCTGGGCACGCTGCCGCTGCACGCCGCCGGTCACCACGCCGAGGCCGTCGCGCAGGGCGGTCACCGTACGGTCCCGGACCGGGTGATCTCCTCCTACACGCCCACGGTCCGGGCGCTGCGCTACGCCCGCCGCCCGCTGCCGGACGCAGACAACGAAGACGGCGCGGAGGGTGAACCGGGGCAGTCACTGATCGTCGCCATGCCCCGCACCCCGCAGGCGGCACCCCTCGACGGTGCCCGCGGCGAAGCGGAAGCGGTGGCGGCCCTCCTGCCGGGCCCCACGATGCTCATCGGGCCTGACGACGACACGGCGCACGCCGCGGCTGCCGATGCCACCATGCCGACCAGGGCGGCGGTTATGGCGCGGCTCACCGGCGCCCGCATCGTCCACCTGGTCGGCCACGCGGTCACGGACTCCGTCGACCCCTCACGCAGCCGCCTGATGCTGTGGGATCACGCGACGAGTCCGCTGACCGCCGCGGGCGTCGCCTCGGTGACCCTGGACGGGGCGGAACTGGCCTACCTGTCCGCGTGCCGGACGACCTACACCGCCGCAGCCGACCTCCGGGATGAGGCCATCCATCTCACGAGCGCGTTCCAACTGGCCGGATTCCGGCATGTGGTGGGCACGCTGTGGGAGGCCGACGAGGTGATTTCCGAGCGGATCGCGAAGACGTTCTACGCTTCCCTGACCGGAACCAAGGGCCTGGACTGCGCCCGCTCCGCCGCCGCACTGCGCCGGGCCACCCTGGAACAGCGCGACAAATATCCGCGCACGCCGTCGCTCTGGGCCGGGTATGTGCATGCGGGCGCGTGACGACGCGGAACGGGGCGCACCCTGTGTTCCCCAGGGTCGGCCTCCGGCAGGGCCCAGCCGCGCCTCGCGCAGGACGCCGAGCCGGCTTCCTGCACCGACTGAGGGCTGCCGCCCGCCCAGTCGCAGAAACCGGACCCCCGGCCGGATCCCCCGGCACCGCTGCGTGCACCCAACCGGCCAGCAAAGCAGACCAGCCTCAGGCCCGCTGCACCCGAGGGCGATGGTGGCTGCGTCCTCGATAAGCGCGCAGAACAGGCATAACCATCGCGACGCAAGGTGACTTCCCTTACACGCTTTTATGCGCTTTATCCTGCTCTTACTGAGGAGTTGCCATGCCCAGCCCTGTAAAGCCCGAGCGTCAGGACATCCTTCTCACCGGCGGTCATGTGCTCACCATGGACGCGGCGACCGGCGATGTCCACGTCAGGAACGGGGAGATCCCGCGGTCGCCCCGCGCGTCGACGCTCCCGCCGCCGAGCGGATCGACGCCACCGGAATGATCGTGGTGCCCGGGCTGGTGTAGACCCACTGGCACATGTGGAGCACACTGCTGCGCGGCCTGTCCGTCGGGCCCGGCGCAGACGCCGAGTACTTCACCACCCTCAACCGGCTCGGCCCGCTCGTCGACGCCGCGGGAGCAGCCGCCGGTGTGCTGCTGTCGTGCGCGGAAGCGATCCACTCCGGCTGCACCACCGTCCATGACTGGGCACAGAACGTGCGCTCTCCCGAGCACGCCGAGGCCGAACTCGCCGCCCTGCGGGCCACCGGCCTGCGAGCCCGCTTCTCCTACGGCTGGTCCATCGGGCACGACAACGCACGCACCATCGACCTCCACGATCTGGAGCGCCTGCACCACGCCTGGAGCAACGACCTGGTCGGCCTGGGCATGGCCTGGCGCGGCCCTGGCGGCAGCGACCCGTCCATGCGCGTCGCGTCGCGCCCCGCGTCTACCGCGCGGAACTGGAGACCGCACGCAGCTGGGGTCTGCCCGTGACACTGCACGCCAGTGGACCGCGCCGGGCGGCCGGACAACTCCTGGAGATCGCCGAGGCCGGCCTGCTCGGTGCGGACATGCAAGTGGTGCACGCCAACTCCGCCACCACCGCGGAAATCAGTGCCCTGGCCGCGGCAGGCGGATCCGCCTCCATGTCCCCCTACACCGAGATGCCCATCGGCTACGGCCTGCCCGCCACCCGGGCGCTCCTCGACGCCGGGATCCCCACCGGCCTGTCCGTCGATACCACCATGATCTCCGGCAACGCGGACCCCTTCGCCACCATGAGGATCGTCCACGCTGTGGCCAACGGCCACGCCGAGGACAAACGCCCTCTCTCCCCCGCGCGCGCTCGAACTGGCCACCATCGACGGCGCCCGCTCGCTGCGGCTGGACCATCTCACCGGATCCCTCACTCCGGGCAAGCGCGCCGACGTCATCGCCATCGACAGCCGGGCCGTGAACCTCGGCATGGTCACCGATCCCGCCCGCCTGGTCGTCACCGCGGCACAGCCGTCCAATGTCGACACCGTCATCGTCGACGGCCGCGTCCTCAAGCGCGCCGCGGCCCTGACCGCACTGGACGTCGCCGACACACTGGCTGCCGCCCGCACCGCGGCAGACCGGGTGCTGCACCGTGCGGCATGACGCTTGCCCAGCGCACAGAGGCCGTCCGTCGCGGGGGCGCAAAGAGGCGTTCACGGAGAGGACCGAGGCTTCTACGAGAGCTCTGCGCGGGCGTACGCCACACAGCCCTTCCCGGGATGTTCGGGTTCCCTCATCACCCCCGATGGACAGGCCCGATGGGGGACACCGGCTCACCGTCGCCGACGATACGACGAGACAGCACGGCATCGGCCGCTCCTTCCTCCCCCAGCACGCCTGCGCATCGACTCGCCAGGCCGCGCCGGCTCCAGGCGGGTGAGTGCGAGCTGTGCGGGAAGCGGACCGACTACGGGGAGTTCGCCGGTCTGGTCGATCTATAAGGAGCGGGTGGCCAGAGGCCCCGCCGGGGCTGCTTCGCACGCCAGTAGCTGGTCTTCTGGCCTACGCGATGTACGGGACGAAGTCGTCCAGTACGCGCAGCGTTTCGTCGGCGGATCCCGAAGGAAGCTGGCAGAGCACCTCGGTGACACCGAGTCTGCGGTAGTGGTCCAGTTTCCCCCTGTTCGGCAGGGTTCCGGACGGCACGACACGGAGGGCCGACGCATCGCGCCCCGCATCGGCGAATGCCTGCTGCAGCGCGGGCAGGTGCGCCGCGAGCCCGCGGCCCCCGATCGGCATCCAGCCGTCGGCGCACTCGGCGATACGCCGGAAGACAGAGAGGTGCGCATTGGCGCCGATCAGGACCGGAACAGATGCGTTTTCCGGCTTGGGCCAGGGGTAGAAGGGTCCGAACGAGACGAATTCGCCCTGAAAACCGGCAGGCTCCTGCCCCCAGAGAGTCCGCATGGCGGCGATGTACTCCCAGACGACTGCACGGCGACGCCCGAACTCGACACCGTGGTCGGCCACTTCCTCCCGGTTCCAGCCGAAACCGATCCCCAGGGTGAAACGTCCGCGGGACAGGTGGTCCAACGTCGCGGCCGCCTTCGCCAGCGAGATCGGATCATGCTGTGCCGCCAGGCAGACGCCCGTCCCGATACGCAGGGCGGCCGTGACCGTTGCCGCCGCAGCCAGGGAGGTAAACGGGTCGAGCAGTCTGCGACAGTACTCCGGCAGCGGCCTACCCGAGATCGCCGGCACCTGGCCCGACGCGGGGATATGGGTGTGCCAGCGCGCTCTCGCCGAAGACTGACGGGATCGGGGAAGACTCGATATGACCGGGCTGCAGGGTCTGTCAGAGCTCACCGCGTGGAGGCGGGGCCAGCCGGATCGTCTGTGGCTGCTGCATCCGGATACGTATGAGCTTGGGCTCGCCCGCCGCCGGCCGCACCGGCGAGCCTCGCCGACGCTTTGCACCCCGAGGGAATCTGGTCCAGTTGGCCGGTGTTCCGGGATGTTTTTGTGACTGCAGTCATCGGCGGTCGTTGGACGGGGCGTGAGTGCTCGTCGCCCACCGCTCCTAGACGCCCCCGCGGCCGCCTGGCGCCGCCGCGACCAGGAGGCCGCCCCCGTGGGGAGTCGGTGGAGCAGGGCAGGCGGTGCGAGGTGGAGGAGGGCTGAATCCCGGCGGGGATCAAGCAGCACCCATGAACGTGTCGGTGCGTCCCGGCTATTCTGCCGCCTACCGGCTCGCGCGCGGCCGGTCGGGGGAGGCGACGTGATGACGCACCGCACCCGTACGGGCACCACCGGCCCCGGCCCGTCGCCCCACGACCCGCCCGGGACTGTCCGGCGGCTCACCGACGCGCTCGTCGCCCTGGGGCCGTTCGCCGCGGCGCTCATCGCCTACAAGGCGCTGCTCGACTACGGGCTGCCGGAGGACTGGTTCAGCCTCTCCGTGCTGCGGTACCTCTTCGCCGGACTCTGCGCCCTGTGCCTGGGGCTCGCCCTGCGTATGGCGGCGCAGTGGCGGACGGACCGGTCCGCCGACCAGGAACCGTCCGCCTCGCTCCTGCCCCCGGCGGAGGTCTCCGTACAACGGCTGGTCGACGACTCGGCGCACCGCGTGCTGGCCGAGTTCCGCATGCTCTCCCACCGCGGCGAGGACCTGGCCGGATGGTCGCAGTACCTGGATGATCATCACGTACCACCCACCGCGATCGGCACCTCGTACGGGCTGCGCATGCTCTCGGCGTGCGACCTGCGCGAGCCGCGCGTGCACAGGCGCCGGGTGCTCGACTCGCTGCTCGCGCTTCAGAAGACCGGTGGCGGCTGGGCGGCCAGTACGCAGCGGGACCGCGGCCGGCCCGAGGTCACCGCGTGGGTGCTGGCAGCGATGGTGCGCAGCGGCCTCGACGACGCGACGCGGGCGCAACTGACCGGTGTGCTGGAGGACATGCTCGATCCCGCGGAGGACCCGCTCGGCATGGACTGCACCACCGTGCTCACGATCGTCGTGGCTGCACTGGCCGAGATCGCGCCGGGGTCCGCCGGGCTGCTTCGTCTCGTCCACCGGCTGGCCGACGCAGCCCGCCCCGGCGCGGCGGCGATGGGCGGCGGGACGGCCTGCTGGGGAGAGAGCGTGCACGCGGTCGAGCCGTCCGCCGCGCACACTGCGCGAGCCGTCCTGGCCCTGCACCGCGCGGCCGGAGCACTTCCGGACGGGGCACCCTTCGCCCGCGTGGCCGGGGCCGGACTCAGATGGCTGTGCGGGACAGAACTCGAACTACGACTCATGGACGAACAACTGCGCCGCCCCATGGCGGACGGCACCGTGGACGCCTTGCTGGTCGGACACTTCACCCCGGCATGGGTGACGAGAGCGCTGCTGCTGCCCGGCGCACCCGAGGCGCCCGAACTGCTGGCCACGACCGTACGATCAACCCTCGACTGCTTCAAGGATGGCACGTGGCGATGGCACGACGGCAGGCAACCGATCTGGCTGGCGTACCAAGGGGCGGTGGTGATGCGGGAGTACGCACTGCGGGCCACGCCGCGCCCCCCACGGGCACGGGCCCTGTGAGAACGCAGCGCCGCACCCTCACGGTCGTCAGCTGGAACCTGCACGAGGGGGTCGACGGTTCGAGCGGCGCCTTCGCCAACGGGGCGGGCCCCGCGGACCCGCGTGCGACCGAGGAGGTGCTCGCCCTGATCGCCGAACGGGACGTGGACGTGGCCGCGTTCCAGGAGGTCGCCTTCGACCGGGACGGACACGCGGAACTGCTCGCGGAACTGCGGAGGCGGACCCCGCTGCGGCACGTGGCGGCGCATCCGCTGCACGCCTCCTCGTTCACGCCGGGCCGCCGCAGCGGCGTAGCCGTGGCCAGCCGCTTTCCGCTGCGGAATACGGGACGGTACGTGCTGCCCAACCCCGGGCTTCACGTCGTCCTGGACGGTCAGGAGATCCACAGCCACGACAAGGGCCACGTACGCGTCACCGTCGATCTGGGCGAGGCCGAGGTCGAGGTCGTGTCGCTGCACTCGTTCCCCTTCTACCTGTTCCGGCGTGACGCGGCGGAACCGGAGTTCAAGGAGATCTGGCGTGCCCTCGCCGACGAGCTGGTCCGGCCCGGCGGGCCGCGGCGGCTCCTGGTGTGCGGCGACTTCAACGCGAACGCCTCGGGCCTGCTGCTCGACACACTGGACGTCCCTCTGGCCAGCGCCTTCGACGGACAGCCCACTCAGCGGGACCGCAGCGTGGACGATGTCCTGCACTCCCCCGACCTGGTCCTCACCGAGTCGGTGACTGTCGACAACTACTCGGATCACCTGGCCTGTGTGGCCGTCTTCCAACTCCCGGGCGAGAACGACGAGTGTCCGGGCTCTCGTGGTGGTCCCTGACGGAGGCGGGTGGACAGGGTGGGAGAACATCTGACGCGAGCGCGCGAACACCTGGACGCGATGCTGGGCGGCGATGTCCCAGAAGCGCGGCGGCTCGATAGGGCGCGAGCCACGGTGGCCGAACTGGCTGACGCAACAACCCTGCTGGGAATGCTCACGGAACTCGCGACCGGCACGCAGACCACCGCCGCCTGCGCGCGGCGCTCGTACCGTGACACTCTGGGCTGTCAATGGCGACTGCAGCTCGTCGACGGCGGCTACCCCTATACCCTCCGGCTGCACGCGTGGCGGGCGACCGGGCCGGACGAGAGGCTGGACATCCACAACCACCGTTCCGCGCTGGCCTCCGCGGTGGTGCGCGGTGAGCTGCTGTCCGATCTGTACGTGTCCGAGGGTCCGGGGGATGACTCCACGGACGGGGGCGTCACGGTCACCGCGTACCGGGAGCAGCTGTCCGCGGACGGCGCCCACTGGCTGCTCCTGCACCGGGGTCCGACTCGCCTCCGGCTCGTGCACACGGTCCGCTACGTCGCGGGGGCGTCGTACGCGCTGGGCCCGCTCGCGCTGCACCGCGCCTGGTGCGATCCGGGCAGCGAAGCCCTGACGCTCTTCCTGGAGACGGGCACCGAACGCCGCCCGCACACGGACGTGTACAGCACCCTCGACCGCCACCCGACGACGGTGCACAAGCACGCCCTGACGGAGCGGGAATTCCGCTCGGTACTGACCTCCCTGGCGGCATCCCTCACCGACACCGCCCCGCCCCGAGGCGGACTCGAGGCATAGTGAACGGGTGGGCGGGAAATTAGTCCGCCGCAAAACGGGCGGCACACCCGGCACCCTCAGCTACGGAGCATCCGCCCCGCGCCACCAGCGCCCGCCCCGGCCCATGACGATCGTTCCACGGAGCACCCGGTCTCATGGCTCTCGTCCAGGCCGGCGACCTGCTCCGCCAACTGCCGCGCGAGGACAGGTCTGTTCCGCTCAACTGGCTTCGCCGTGGCCGCGCAGTGGCTTGTTCGGCTGCGCGATCGGTGGGCCGTTTACTGAGCTTGTAGGCGTGGTCTCGTGTGCGTGAGGGGCAGTCCGGTGGCGGCGAGACACCCGTCAAGCACATTGCTGCGGTACCGAGTTCGGCGCAAGCCATGACGTAGAGCATGCTCAAGTGGTCAAGGTCAGTGAAGGCGGTGTTGGCTTGAGAACTGCGCCGCAGCAGGGACCAGACGCCTTCGACGGGATTGAGGTCGGGTGCGTAGGGCGGCAGATGGACTGCGGTGATCCAGTCTCGGGCGTCTATGAAGGCACGTAACCGGGCGTCCTTGTGCACGCTCAGGTTGTCCCACACCACCACCATCGGCGCCCCGAGTTGTTGGGGGGCGGAGGACAGCAGGTCGCGGTAGTCGGTCCAGGTGAAACTGCGTCGACGAGTGCGCTTATGGTCGCCGTGCCGTATCAGCCGGCTCCCCGCCCCCTTCCGGCCTGGTGCTCCAGGAGCCACCGCGTTCTCCGGGGCGCACCCGGCCCGCACCCCGGCCGGTCGGTGCTCGCCGGGGTGCGGGCCGGGTGTGACGCGGCGCGGAGCTGGCTGGCTGGCTGGGGTGGCGGATATCGACTCCGGTGCCCCTCGACTTCAGTTCGTGCAGAGTCCGTTGCAGACGTACAGCCAGAACGCGCAGCAGTCCGTGATGAATGCGCAGTTGTGCATCTTGTACTGGCAGTGGTCGCTGCCGGGGCAGTTGTCATGACACTGGTCGGAGCAGTAACAGGTGACGAACAGGTCGTCGTCCTCCTCTACCGGGGAGGAGACCGGGTCCTGCACAGGGCCGAGTGTGATGAGCAGCGCATTGGCCTCGTCACGGCCGAACTGCCCGATGGCCTCCTCCCGCAGTTGGCGCAGGCTCCGGTCGAACGCCGAGCCCGGTTCCGGAACGGAGGTGAAGGTGCACTCTTCGCGCACGATGGTCGTCGCCCGGTCCAGCACTGCGGTCCGGGCCGGGGTCAGCCGGGCGGCGGTCTCGCGGTACCGGCCGAGGTGGTCCAGCCACAGCTGCCGCTTCGTCTCGGGCGGGAGGTGCGGGTAGATCTGCCTCCGGTAGGACATCGGGTAGGCAGAGAAGTCCGCGTACTTGCGGGGAAGGCGGTCCATGTTCGCCTCGACCCACACCTGCGACTTGGACCGGCCGCTGCGCGCGAAGGCGGGGACCTGCCCGGTGACGGCCAGGCCTGCCACCACGGCGGCACCGGCGCCGAGTTGGAGGAACCGCTTGCGCCCCATCACGTCGCCGGCCCCCTCGGCGGAAGAGGTGGCGGGGTGGCGGAGCCTGCCGAAGGCCCGGACCACCCGGACCGTCGAGCGCAGTCCCAACCGCCGCACCAGCGGCACAGCCATGGCGCGCCCCACCCACGCGCGGACGCCGTTGCCCTCGACCCGCAGGAGGGTCGGTGCCCACGGTGGCCGCGAGCCCAGGGCCTGCTCGCGCCACTGCCGGACGTCCGGGGCGCCCAGGGGGCGGACTTCGAGTTTCCCCTCGCAGGCCCGCTCGACCAGGCGGGAGATCTGCCGGCACTGCCCGCAGGAACCGTCGAAAGCCAGGATCAGACGCGCGCTCGGTTCGTTCATCGCACTTGCCCTTCATCGACATGTCGCCTCGGCGCAGGGGGAATACCCCGTGGGATCCGTGCCCCGCATTCATGGCAGGGGCGAGGCATCACCACTGGATTCCTCCGGAGCGGCAACCGTTCTTGCCGGAACAACATCGGCTGATCGGCGATCACTTCAGTGGACCGATGTTTCACCGAGAACGCTTTATCGGTACTTTGCCGATCTTGCTTTGTCCACAAGCGCTTTCCGATCACGGCGGGAATTCGTCGGCACGCCGATCGGCCGGGGAACCGGCCCTCACGGGCCGGTGGGGGTGGCCGGTCAGGAGGCGGCGACTGCAGTCGGTCACGCCACCGAATGGCGGGAACGAAAGGGGTGGGCGGCAGGCCGTCGTCCTGCCGCCCACCCCTTGCGGCCGTGGTACTTCGGATCAGGCGGTTTGGCGGCGCTTGGCGAACCAAGCGACGATCTCCGGGTCGTGGTGGTCGAAGAAGCGAGAGCTACCGGTGTCGAGGGCGGCGATCTCGGCCGGCTGCTCGTCGGTGAGCCCTGTCGCCACCCGATCCACCCGGCCATGGCGGACGGGAGCGCGCCGACAAGGCGGCGAGGAGGGGGACATGAAGCGAGCCGGGGACGCGCGGCTGGCAGCCGGGCCGGAGGCAGCCTGGCGCCTGGAGACGGTTTTCACGCCCGGTGCACATTCGGGGCGGTGCACAACAATCCGACCGACAACACCCGTCACTGTGACGCGCATCGAGAAAGTGACCACCCTTCGTGTACCCAGCGGCCGTCTGGTGGTCGATGCGCCGTGGGACGACGAGGACACCTCGAAATATGCGCGCGGGTTACCGACGAAGTGCCCGCGGGAGCTGGCGGTGCGCATTTCTCCGGGCGTCTGCCGAGTGGAGATCGCGTGGACGGCAGGGCCTTATGAGTTCTTCGGTGAAAACTTCGATGGGGTCGAATGCGCAGCGACCCGGCTGCGCATCAGCGACACAACTGTAGTCGGGTGGGGCATGGGGGCCTGGGTGTCGACGAGGACACAACCGGTTTCCGCCGGGCGAGCAGCCCCGGTTCAGCGCCGACCACAATGTCGGTTGTTTCGCCGACGCCGAGCTGCCGGGCGGGTGCGAGCGGATAAGCGACGAGTCACAGCAAGCCCATCTGGTGGCGTGTGGCATTAACGGTTTGAACTGACCCGACTTTTCCGGCCCGAGTTGGCCCCGCCGGCGGGGCGCGCGGCGAGACCGACGGCACGAAAGCCCTGGTCCGCGTCCTGCTCTTGCACCGGCACCTGCAGCACCGCGACGTCGTCGCCGAAATCCTCGCCGCCCTGGCGGCCGGAGCCTGCACCACGGACGTGGTCGCGCTGGAGGCCCGCAAGGCCGCCGAGCTGGGGGGCCGGTCCCCGACGGTGACCGCGACCACCGTGCTGACGGAGCCGGTTACCCCGCCCGAGCTGCCGCTGCCCAGCCTGACTGAGCGCCGGACCAGCCGACTGCCCGCCGACCAGCGACCCCTGCCCGCCCTCGAACGCTGGGACCAACTGCTGCACCGTCCGGGAAGGGAACAGCCATGACCAGCCCGCACCACACCCTGACCGAGCCCGCCTCCCACGCCGCGATCGACACCGCCTGCCGGGTTCTACGGCTGCCGACCATGCGGGCCCAGTTCGCCGACACCGTCAACAGAGCCGAACGCGAGCACCTGTCCTACCGCGGGTTCTTCGCCGAACTACTGATGGCCGAATGCGAGGACCGCGACCGCCGCCGGTCCGAGCGCCGCATCCGCGCTGCGAGCTTCCCACGCTCGAAATGGCTGTCCGACTTCGACTACACGGCCAACCCGAACGTGACACCGGCGCGGGTCAACAACCTGGCCACCTGCGAATGGGTCACGAAGGGCGAGCCGCTCTGCCTGATCGGCGACTCCGGCACCGGCAAAACCCACCTGCTGATCGGACTCGGCTCCGCCGCCGCGATGGCCGGCTTCCGGGTCCGCTACGCGCTCGCCGCGCGCCTGGTCAACGAACTGGTCGAGGCCGCGGACGACAAGCAGCTGACCAGGACCATCGCCCGCTACGGCCGCGTCGATCTCCTCTGCATCGACGAACACGGCTACCTCGACCTGGACCGCCGCGGGGCCGAGATGCGCTTCCAGGTTCTGACCGAGCGCGAGGAAAAGAACAGTGTCGCCATTGCCTCAAACGAATCGTTTGGAGGCTGGACCAAGACCTTCACCGGCCCCCGGCTCTGCGCGGCCGTCGTCGACCGCCTCACCTTCAACGGCACCGTCATCGAGACCGGCGCTGAGTCCTACCGCCTCGCCCAGACCAAAGCCAGGCAGCAGGCCAACCGCTGACCGAGCGACCACGGAAACTCACTGACCTGGAAGATTTCTGATCACTGCATCTCGCGGAGCTCCGGCATCGGCAGCCGCCAATCGCCCACGAGCACCACGAGAGCTCGGCGGGCCAAATCTCTTGCCTCGGACCATCTCGGGTCGGACGCCACAGCCTTCCCGGTCCAGCAGTCCGCATGATCCTGGCCGCTCATGCCATCGAAGATCGCATCGATCGCTTTCAGATCAGCAAGGACTTCCCGATCAAGTTCAGCGTCGGCAGCGCCGGACGCGACTCGGAAAGCGTGCTCGAAGTCCAACGCGATCTCGTCGGTCGACATCCAGTATCGGTCGACCCACGCCAACTGTTCCGATGCATCGGCGGCCACAACCGTGAGCGATACAACGAGCAGGGAGCGACGAGCGCCAGAAGCAAGGCCATCCACCCGAGGATCGTCGCACAGGTCGAACATCCGGCGGAGCCACTCCTGACCGGAAGCCGGGACCACTCCAGACCGGAACCCGGCTTGGCCCGAAACCCAGATAGGGCCACTCCAGACCGGAAAAGTGCGGCCAACCAAAACCGTTAACGCCAGCCGCGCACCGCCCAGTCAGGCGGTGTCGTCTGGTTGGGGCGCAACGAGACCGGCGACGTACCCGCGATCGTCGTCACCAGTGGTATGGCCGGTGCCGAAGCGTGACGGGATGGACGCGCCCGGGCCTGTGGCGGTCTCGGCACCCCCCCGGGTTCCCGAACTCCAGGGGCCGCCCGGCCTCAGGCCGGTGACGCCGGGACCTTCTGGCCAGCTCCGCGCCACGTCATCAGCCCGCGGCATCCCCGGCTTCCCAGCGCAGCAGGTCACCCGGCTGGCATTCGAGTACCTCACACAGCGCGGCGAGCGTCGCAAAGCGCACCGCCTTGGCCCGGCCGTTCTTGAGTACCGCCAGGTTGGCGGGTGTGATCCCTACGCGGTCCGCGAGGTCCCCCACGGACATCTTCCGCTTGGCCAGCATCACGTCGATGTCGACGACGATCGCCATCAGATCACCGTGTCCAACTCGGCCTGCATCTGCGCGGCTTCGACATCGCGCGCGACGGCCTGCGCGAGCAGCATCCGCAGCACGTACACGATGAGCGCGACCCCGAGGATAGCCAGGCCGACCCCGCCCATGATGACGGTGACGCCCGGGTCTTCCCGCTGGCCCGGCGCGTTGAGGGCCGTGACAGCGAACCACAGCAGGGAGGCCGCCACGATCGCACCGATCACGGTGTCCACGTGACGGAAGGCGGCACGGGAGAACACAGTTCCGCGTCGCACCATCGTCACCAGCCGCCACACACTGACCAGGACGACCTGCCCCGACACCATGCCCAGAATCACGATCACCCGCAGCGGGGTCAGCGGGAGCGACCCGTCCTCCGGATCGCTCCCGCTGACCAACACCCACACCATCCCCGCCTGCACGAAAACAGTGCCGGCGAGCACCATCACGAGCACCGTGCGAAGCACACGCACTGCCAACTGCCCCATGATCCACCTTCCATCGACCTACGATGGAAATCTATCGATTCTCGATAGAAGAAGCAAGGTGCTCAGCCCTTTCACTGCAGCACTCAGCGTTCGGCGACGCGCAAAAGGAGCCTGCGGAGGAAGCGGCGCAGTCAGAGGTGATCTGGCATCCACCTTCCGTCGCGGCACCCGAGGCGCTGCAGTCCCCTGCTCAGCCAAGACCGCGCTTCTCGCGTTCGGCTTCGATCAACTCCTCCATCAGTTCCTCCGGGTCAACCGTGTACTCGGTGTCATCGAGGGCGGTGTACTCCCGGGTGCTGGGTGGCAGCCCAAGCTCGGCGAGCGCGGCGGCCAGTTGCGTGAACGCGATCCGCTCGTCGGGCTCGTCCTGGTAGCTTGCCTGCGCGGCGGCGGCCCCCTCGGTCAGGGTGAGTCCGGCCAGACCCCAGAAACTGAACTCCGTGTCCACCTCTATGAGATGCCAGGCACGGTCCGCGGGTTCGTCGGGGTGCAGCCAGTAGCCCATCCACCCCTTTCCGCCCTTCGCCACGAGCTTGACGTACCTGGCCATCTCCGCTACTCCGGCGTCGACGGCCTGCGACTCCAAGTCAGCGAGTTCCTTTTCGCTCCGATAGCTGGTGTCCAGGAGCGGATGGACCTCCCCCGTCGCGAAGAACTCGAGGTCGAGAAGGTGGGTGAAGTCGGTGCGGCCTTCCCACTGCGCAACCAACAGCACGCGCAGATCGTCGGGTATCGGACGGCCGTCCAGTCGCTCGCGGGAGAACTCGGCGAGCCGTTCGTCGCACATGCGCCCTATCCAGACGTCGAAGCAAGATCCACGCGCCAACGTAACAGCGGTGACTGACAAGAGGTTGAGTCACCTCGCCGGTCCTCGGCGACGGCGCGTTCACGGCGGCCGACGACGTCCTCCGCCAGTTCGTCCGGGCGGCGCAGCGTCTTCGGGTTGATGTTCAGCATTGGACAACGGATGCAGGCTTCTCTGAACCTGGCCCTGACCAGGCCCTGTTCGGCTGCCTCGGGACTTGGAGCGTCTCAGATCCGCTCGTGGATCAGACGGCAGCGTGGGCCGAGGCGATCGCCGAGCGCGAGGATGAAGGCGTCGCTGAGCGGTGGCCAGTTATGGAACCGCACAGCGAGGTTGGCGACGTGAATGGCCCATGGGCCGGTCCAGTCGCCCAGGAGCGCGGCGGTCGCGCAGTTCTCGCAGGGCACGAGGGGCTCGGTCCGGTCGAGCCAGGACTTGATCAGCGTGAGGTGGGCGTCCTCGTTGAGCGCGGCGATGCAGTTCGGGCAGGTCGGCGGGGTGTAGTTGCCGCCGGCGTCGTGGACTTGACGGTGGTGGAGGATGTCGATGCCGTCGCCGACGGGGCTGGTGCCGGGACGCAGGTCGCGAACCGCTGCCGCGGCAGCGGGGCCGGGGATGTACCGACTTGGCCGCCAGAGCGGGTCAGGCAAGTCATTGGGTTGAATGATCCGCTGGTCGGCAAGCCAGTCGGCGACGGCCGCTGCCCGCGCGGGAGCTTCCTCGGCCGAGGCGCTCAGCTCCGCGACGATGATCGCACTGCCGCTCATGGCCGTGATCGTACCGACGGGATGCCCGGGTCAGTCGTCGGGTGGGGCTGCGACCGCCGGTCGATTCGAGCGAATTTCTCCGCGGCACCACCAGCGAGGCTGGCCTTGAGTCCTTCGACGTCGCCGAGCCGGCCTTCCCGCTCGGCTTCGGCGATGCAGGCGACGGCTCGTAGTAGAGGTGGTACCGCTTGGTATAGCCCTGGGCCGGGCCGCTGCGGATGGTGACCCCGGTGCAAGATCGTGCACGGTCCGCGCCTGCTTGGCGATGTTCTTGGAGCAGCCGCTGCTGTCCACGGCCGACGCCGTGGGCGCGGTCGCGAGAGTCGTGCCGAGTACGGCAACCACAACTGCCGCCGACGTGGCGGCAGTACGGCCCAGTGCGGGGTCGACGCTGTGCCGTGCCCTGGCAATACCGCCGGCACCGGCAGCGTGTTCCTCCCGCCCTGACCCGCGTAACCTCGAAACGAGATCACCGAGCCGCCGTCGATACACCATTCCAGCGGACGTGACCCGGATCCTTCTGCGGGGTCCTCGTCGTGGGGCCCCAGGGCGGCTGTGTCACCCTGGGCCGGGAGGCATTGTTGCTGTCCCGGGAGTCGCACATCGCTGGTGTAGCGACCACTTGTGTCCGCCCAGAGTCCCGCGGCACCCGTGTCGCCGCCCCAGTTCGGAGTTCCGGCAGTGCTTTTCGACGTTACCCGCGGCGCCCTCGTCGACATCTTCGGCGAAAACCGGCTCGTGACCCTGCCCGCCGCCGCCTTTCCGGCCTCAGCAGCAAAGACGGAGGGCGCCCGTCTCCTGCAAACCGTCGGCATGCCCGCCGGCACGTTCTACCTGCGTAATCCCGACGAAGTCACCGGTCTGCTGCCCCTCGTCGACGACGTCCTGGAGGTTCAGGACTTCGAGGACGTTTCCAGCGACGCGGGCGGATGGCCCGTCATCGGCTGGCTGCTCAACGCCCACATAGCTTTCGACCCGGGATCGGGCAAGGTGCATGCCTTCGACATCGACGAGGAGACCGCGCGGGGACTCCACACGGACGTCTCCTCCCTCATCCATGTCACCCTCCGCTTCCAGCGCCTGCTGGACGAGTTCACCGTCGGAGACGACGAGGAAGCCGCCTTCGAACACCTGGACCACGCGGTCCAGAGCGCCCGTCGGGAGACGGCCAGCATCGACCCGCTGCCCTTCCAGGACGACGAGACCATCTGGTCACTGGTCGGCGATGAGATCGCCACAGGCCTGCGCTTCTAGCGCAACAGCCCAAGAACCCTGCTCGCTCCACGGGTGAACGACGGCCGACGTCACCCACACGCCGCGGACCCGCGCCGTGCGCGGGCAGAGGACTGTTTCGTCCCGGCAGCTCCTGTCTTCTCCCAACTGGGCCCGGCCCACTGCTCTTTGTCTGCTGGCCAGGCCGCCCGCCGCGCGGTGCATCCAACACATGACCCCGCACACCGGGTATCCCAGCGGCCCGTCCGACGAACGCTGGGAGCTGACTGAACCCGTACTCGCCGCCTGGCGGGCCTGGCGCCGCCGCGACGCCCTGGATATTGGCCGGGCGCCCGGGCACGACCTGCGACAGAGCATGAGTGCTTGGGGCATCAGCGGACGCTACGCCTACGGCATGTGCGGCTGGGCCGACCCGTGGGGCGAGGGGACAGCAAGAGCTGCTGGCCGCTGACGAGGACCCGGGCTGGCCCGGACCCGGGCCCGGTACCTGGACGAACCCTCTCCGGCCCTGTCACTCGGTGACGGCCGGTCAGCCGCCCGTGTGCAGCTGTCCTCATCGAGTCGGCGGGGCGTGCATCGGGGCGCCTGCCCCGGGCTGGAGGTGAGCGAGGAGGTCGGCGAGGCCACCGGGGGCCCGGCCGTGCAGCCGGGCTGAGGTGTGCACGGGGTGCTGGTCGGTGCGGGCGATGCGATGGCCCGTCGCAAAGAGCCGGGCCGCGAGGTCGCGGTCTTCACCGGCGGGCAGAGGGGCGAAGCCGCCTATGCGGCAGTAGGCCGCAGCCGACACCCCCAGGTTCGCACCATGCACGTGCGGGTGCTCCCAGCCTCGGCCCGCCCGGCCGTGCCGGCGGGTGCGGAAGTACTCGGCGTCGTGCCGGGCCACGAGCGAGGCGTTGGCTGTGTCGGGGGCGAGGCGGATGGTGCCCAGGACGGCGTCGTACTTTTGCCGTGCCCAGGCGGCCTGGTGGGTGAGCCAGTCGGCCGGCACGGTGGTGTCGGCGTCGGTCATGGCCAGCCATGCCTCAGGGCCTGCATCTGCCAGCAGTTCCAGTGCGCGGTTGATGCCGGCCGCCCGCGCGGCGCCGACATTGCGGCCGTGGGTCTCCACCACGTGGGCTCCTGCGCGGGCGGCCAGGATCGCCGTGGCGTCCGTGCACGCGTCCGCCGCCACCACCAACACCACGCGCAGCGGCGCCGCCTGCGCCGCGGCCACGCGCAGGCTGCGCAGGCAGGCGGTGATACGGCGTGCCTCGTCGTGCGCGGGGACGATGACGGCCAGGGCTGAAGGCGTCATATGAGCCCTTCCGCGCGGGCCGGAGAAAGCGCCGGGCCCCGGTCCGGACGGCGTTCGTGGACGGTGAGGGTGAAGTCGGGGTCGTCGTAGCGGGCCAGGCCGCTGAGTCCGTCCAGGGCGTCCAGGTGGGCGGCGATGTCGCGGCCCGTGCAGGTGTGCTCCGCCACCGGGTGGTTCCAGTGCACCGTGACCAGATGGCCGCCCGTGTTCAGGCCCTCCACGGCCCGGTGCAGGAGCGCCGTGCGGGTGGCGGTGTCGAAGTAGTAGAGGAGCTCCGAGAGCACCACGAGATCGAAGGGGTCGCGGGGCCACTGCTCGGGGACCGTCATCTGCCGCACGGTGACGTGTTGCAGGCCTGCGGTTCGCCGGGCGGCGGTTTCGGCGGCCGACGCGATGCGGTCGGTGGACAGCAGACGCTCGCAGCGGCCGGCCAGGAACTCGGTCAGTACGCCCACCGAGCAGCCGGGTTCGAAGGCGCGGGCGTAGCGGGAGCGGGGCAGGGCCGCCACCGTCAGGGCGTACTTGCGGCGGTCGTACCACCGCTCGCCGAGATGCCAGGGGTCGCCGGCGTGCGCGTACTGGCCCTCGAAGTAGGCCGCGGGGGTGTTCACCGCAGCACCGTCTCGAAGGGGCGGGTGTGGTGGGCGATCTCCTGCGGCGGCAGTACCGGTTCCTGACGGCTGCCGCGCGGTTCCAGTTGGCTGGTGAACCGGGCCAGGGCAGCCTTCTTGCGGTCGACCGCTGCCGGGGCCAGCGGGAGGACAGAGGCCCGGTGCCACGGAACGCGCGGGTCGTGCGGGCGGGCCCAGTGCCACATCCACACCGGGTAGGACCACACCGGCGTGGCGGTGGCACGGCCGGCGCGGCGCGCGGCTCGGCCTGCGGCCTCGTGGTCGCTGTGCAGGTCGCTCTCCCAGGGCGCCACGCACAGGGCGGCCCCGGTGGCGTCCAAAAGCTCGCCGATCACGGCTTGGGCCTGTTCCTCGTGCTCGTCGAGGGCGGTGTCGGGCAGACCGGCATGCACGGGGGCGGGCAGCGTGCCGAGTTCGCCCAGCGCCGCGGCCAGTTCGCCTCGCCGCCGGGCGGCCAGCTCGCTTCGCGCGGCCGGTGTCGCGGGGCCGTGGGAGGCTTCCCCGTCGGTCAGGCACAGGGTGTGTACGAGGTTTCCGGCCGCGAGCAGGGTGGCGATGGCGCCACCGAAGCCCAGGACTTCGTCATCGGGATGCGCGGCCACCACGACCACGGCGCCCGCGGGAAGGTCCAGGCGGGGCAGGTGCTCCGGCAGTCGTGCCGCCCGCCATTCGGCCTCGTCGGTGCCCCGCGCGTCGATCGCCGCGGCGGCGGCCTGCCTGGCCGCGGTGCGGACCCCGGGCGTGCTCATGGTGCCGCCTGCGCGCGGGCGGTGGCGGCCTGGCGGCCGAGTTCGGCCTGGGCCGCCTCGGCGTGGTGCTGGCGCACGTAGACCGTCAGATCCGCCACCGCGCGGGCGTGCCGTGCGTCCTGGCACAACGGCCCCGCCCCGGTGGCGCGCCCGACGTGGTCCATCACCTCGGTGCACACCTTCTCGACCAGGGAGCGCACCCGCAGACTCCGCACCCGCGCTTGCGCGCGTTCGTCGAGCGGGTCGGCGTCGATGTCCTCACCCGCCTGCCGCACCACGGTGTCGGCCGCGTACAACAGCGCGTCGACAGCTCCGAGGTGCGCGGCGGCGTGGTCGTTCAACGTCCCCGCTGCGGCTCTCTCGTACAGCGGCGCGGCGACCGCGTGCGCGCCGCCGAGCCAGCAGGCGGCCACGCCGATCCCGCCGTGCTGGAAACCGGGGCGCGCCAGATATGCCTCTGGGCCTCCGACGGCCCGGGCCGGGACGCCCGAGAAGGACATGTCCAGGCTGTCGCTGCCCGCCATGCCGATCGCGGGCCAGGTCCCGGTCACCGGCTGGGCGCCGGGGTGGGCCAGCGCGACGGCGAAGAGCCGGTAGCCGTCGTCGGCGTCCGCGGTGACCAGGGCGTGGGTGCAGCTGCGGGCGCCGGAACAGTAGGGTTTGACGCCGCTGATCGTCCACTCCTGGCCGGCGGGTGCGGCACGTACGCCGGGGCCCGGCGGGCGCGCTGCCCATACTCCCCAGCGCTCCCCCGCGGCGGGCGGGGGCTGGTCCAGTTCGTCCAGGATCGCCGCGGCGTCCAGATGGCCCTCTGCGAGCCGGGCCAGCGACAGATCCCGCCGCCCCAGAGCGGCGAGGGCGGCAAAACGGCGTGCCGTCGCCCTGCCCGGCAGCGGCACGTCAGAGGCCTCCCGCTCGACGAAGTCGGCGAACAGAAGCGCCGTATGCCGCTCCGGGGTGCGGAGGTGGCCGGACAGCTCGGGGGAGGTGAGGGTCACGCGGGCCTCCTGCGTACGCGGCCGAGAGCGCCAGCCGACGTCTCAGGACCGCTGTGATCAGGCACGGGCAGACGATCTGCACAGCCCAGCATCCGGCAGCACTCGGGCCACCGCCACTTCACGAACGCCGCCCCCGGAACTGACCGACCTGTAACTGAGCGCGGATTCCTGCAGCGCGGATTCCTGGAGCACGGCACGGAGCTGGACCTCGCTTCGGCAGACGGGCAAGCACCGAACAACCCCGCAGCGTGCGCACGCTCATGTCGGCAAGGCCGGCCACGCGTCCCACGGTCCAGTGGTCTTCAACGGCGCCGGCCATGCGGCCTCACGCCCCGGCAGGGTCAACAGCCACTCCCCCGGCAACAGGCGCCGAGCACCGCCCGGCACACCCTCGACACCCACCCGGACCTGCTGCGGTACTGGACCGGCAGCTGCACCACCTGCGGTCGGCCGCTCTCCGCCAGCAGACCCACAACCCAACGAAGCACTACTGGGGGTGAGCGTTCTGCTGGTCCGGCTCACCGGTCGTGGTGTTCGGCCGGGTGACGACACCCTCGCTGTATGGTTTGTGACGGTTTAGCCCCTCTGGGCGCCATGGCTCGTGCGCGAGGCGGGAGCGGGTGGCGCCGCCCCGTCAGCCGTGGGCCCTGCTCGGTTGTATCCGTTGACCCGCCTGGGCAGCGCGGCGGCGGTAGGTGCATCCGTCGGGCGGGTTCGGCGGGAAAAGGCATCGACCCGCACCGATCGCGCGCCACGAGAGGAAACGCGATGCGCCGCATCCAGCCGGAGGCACCGCACGTCACCGGCGGCCAGACTCAGCCCGGAGCGCAGCAGGCCGATGCCTCTTCACCCGGCGGGCGGCGGCCCACCAGGCCCGCTGCCCGGCCAGGCCATGGCTGCTGGGACCCATCCGCGGTCGACGCCGATGTGGGCGCCGCGGTAGGCCGCATCCTCGACGATGTTCTGCAGGAGCGCCTGGGTGCAGCGGTCTTGCTCGACCCCGCCTTCGCCCGGGGTGTGGCGGAACGGGTGGCCCGCTTCACCCTGGGCGGCGGCAAGCGCATGCGCTCGCGTTTCCTGTGGTGGGGGCTGCGGGCATGCGGGGGCCCGGGCGTTGACGGCGGTGTCCGGGCGGCCCTGCACCTGGCGGCGGGGCTCGAACTGATCCAGACGTGCGCGCTGGTCCACGACGATGTGATGGACGGTTCACCGGTGCGCCGCGGCCGGGTCGCCGTGCATGTGGACCTTGCGGCCCAGCACGGTGCGCCCGCCGCCGGGTCGGGTGCATCATTCGGCACGGCCGCCGCCATCCTCGTCGGCGATCTGGCCCTGGCCTGGGCCGATGATGTCGTGACGGCCACCGAGCTGCCTGCGGACACGGCCAGGGACGTGCGCGCCTTGTGGCAGGCGATGCGGTCGGAGATGGTGGCCGGGCAATACCTCGACCTCTACGGCCAGGCGGCGGGGTCCCGCTCGGTGCCCCTGGCCATCAAGACGGCGTCCCTCAAGAGCGGCCTGTACTCGGTGGAACGGCCGCTGGCCTTCGGCGCGGCGCTTGCCAGGGCGGATCCGCGTACGACGCAGGCGTTGTGCGCGGCCGGCCGCTGCGCGGGCATCGCCTTCCAGCTGCGGGACGATCTGCTGGGGGTGTTCGGCGACTCCCAGCACACCGGAAAGCCCTGCGGCGACGACATCCGGGAAGGCAAGGCCACGTATCTCCTGGCCGTGGCCAGGGCACGCGCCGAAGCCACCGGCAACCGTGGCCTGCTCCACGTCCTGGACACCCGCGTGGGAGGCGGCAGCGCACTCACGGAAGAGGACCTGGAGCGCGTGCGCGGCGCCCTGGTGGAATGCGGCGCCCGCGACCTGGTCGAGACCAGGATTCGTCGGCTGCTGGCCCAGAGCGTGCGCCACCTGGACCGCGTAGCCCTGGTGCATGCGGGGGCCGCACAGTTGCGGGAGATGTTCTGCACGGCTGCGGGTGTCTTCTCCGCCACCGCCCCGCGGGCCGCGGCGAACTCACCGGGTGCGCTCGAGGCCAGGGAGCCCTTGGCCGAAGCGAGGCATCGATGAGGACGCTGCAGGGGCCGACCGATCATGTCGTGGTGGTCGGAGCGGGTCTGTCCGGGCTGTCGGCCGCCTTGCACCTGCTGGGGGCCGGACGGCGGGTGACGGTCGTCGAGCGCGCCGCGGTGCCCGGCGGACGTGCGGGTCTGCGGGAGCAGGGCGGGTATCGGTTCGACACCGGGCCGACCGTGCTGACCATGCCGGACATCGCGGAGGAAGCCTTCGCCGCGGTCGGCGAACGCCTGGCCGACCGCGTGGACTTGGTCGAACTGCATCCGGCCTACCGCGCCTGTTTCGCAGACGGCAGCATGCTGGACGTACACACCGGCGCGCAGGCGATGGAAGCCGAGATCGCCCGCTTCGCCGGAGCACGCGACGCGCTGGGCTACCGGCGGCTGCGGCGGTGGCTCGAGCGCCTCTACCGGGTGCAGATGCGCCGGTTCATCGACACCAACTTCGACTCTCCCCTGAGTCTGCTGACCCCCGACCTCGCCCGCCTTGCGGTATTGGGTGGCTTCGGCCGCCTGGACGCCCGCGTGGGGCGATTTCTCGCCGACGAGCGGCTGCGGCGCGTGTTCACCTTCCAGGCGCTGTACGCGGGAGTCCCGCCGGCCCGCGCCCTGGCCGCCTATGCCGTCATCGCCTACATGGATACCGTCGCCGGGGTCTACTTCCCCCGGGGCGGCATGCACGCCCTGCCCCGGGCCATGGCGCAGGCGGCCGCCGACGCGGGCGGCGACCTGCGCTTCGAGCACGACGTAACCCGCCTGGAACGCTCCGGCGAGCGGATCACCGCGGTCATCACGGACCGCGGACGGATCCCCTGTGACGCGGTAGTACTCACCCCGGATCTGCCGGTCGCCTACCGGCTGCTCGCCCACCGCCCGCGGCGCCCCCTCGCCCTGCGGCACGCCCCGTCCGCAGTGGTCCTGCACGCGGGAACCGACCGCACCTGGCCCCAACTGTCCCATCACACGCTGTCCTTCGGCGCCGCGTGGAAAGACACCTTCACGGAGCTGACCCGCACCGGGCGTCTGATGAGCGATCCCTCACTGCTCATCACCCGGCCCACGGCCAGTGACCCCAGCCTGGCACCGCCCGGCCGCCATCTGCACTACGTCCTTGCGCCCTGCCCCAACACGGACATCGGCGCGGGAGCGCGCGAGTGGCGTGACCTCGCGCCGCGCTATCGCGACAGCCTGCTGCGGCAGCTCGAGCGGCGCGGTCTGGAGGGATTCGGCGCCGCCGTCCAGGAAGAGTGCCTGGTGACGCCCGCCGACTGGACCGCGCAGGGACACGCCGCCGGTTCGCCGTTCTCCGCCGCCCACACGTTCGCGCAGACCGGCCCCTTCCGGCCCGCCAATCTGGTGCGCGGCACCGCCAATGCCGTCCTGGCCGGATGCGGCACCACGCCGGGCGTCGGCGTGCCGACCGTGCTGCTCTCGGGGAAGCTGGCCGCAGCCCGCGTGACCGGGGCGGGCCGCGCCTCGCGGGGACGCTCCCGGGCGGCGGGCCCGGCCACGGCCACGAAAGGACCCGTTGAATGACCAAGCGTGAGCTGGACGCCGCGGGCATCCACGACCCTGCCCTGCGCGCGGCCTATGCCCACTGCCGGAGCCTGAACGCACATCACGGCAAGACCTACTTCCTGGCCACCCGGCTGCTGCCGGTTGCCGACCGCTCGGCAGTGCATGCCCTCTACGGGTTCGCCCGCTGGGCCGATGACATCGTCGACGACCTGGATTCCACGGCCACCACCGCCGAGCGCACCGCGGCCCTCAACCGTCTCGAGGCGTATCTGGACACCTCGCTGCGGCGCGGGAGCAGTGCCGAGCCGGTGGTGGCGGCGCTGGCCGACACCGCCGCCCGCTACGCGATCGAGGCGCGCCACTTCACCGACTTCATGACCTCCATGCGCAGCGACCTGGAGGTGAGCGAATACGCCAGCTACGCGGCGCTGCGCGGCTACATGCACGGATCCGCCGCGGTGATCGGACTGCAGATGCTGCCCGTGCTGGGCACGGTGGTCCCGCGCGCGGAGGCCGAACCGCACGCCGCCGCCCTCGGGGTGGCCTTCCAGTTGACCAACTTCCTCAGGGATGTCGGCGAGGATCTCGACCGCGGCCGCCTCTACCTGCCGCTGGACCTGCTGGCCGCCCACGGCGTGGACCGCGGCCGGTTGCAGTGGAGCCGCGACACCGGAGGCCGCGACCGGCGCATCACCTCCCTGCTCGAGACCGCCGCACACCTGACGCGTGACGTCTACCGCCAGGCGGCACCGGGCATCGCCATGCTCGCCCCTGTCTCCCGGCCCTGCATCCGCACCGCCTTCGTGCTGTACGGCGGCATCCTGGACGCCATCGCCGCCGACGGGTACGCGGTGCTGCACCGCCGGGTCGCCGTTTCCCGCCGGCGCCGAGCAGCGGTGGCCTGCGACGGTCTGGTGCGCCTCGCGGCAGCACGCACCCGCGCCGCGTGGGCAGCGAGCGCCGGGTCGCCGTCGCCCGGCGCGCTCGCCCGGCAGCACGCGAACCGTCGGCGGATTTCGTGCAAGGAGACCGTGTGAAAGACGGCCGTGGCCCGGGCGCCGGACGTATCCCCCTGCGGCTGCGCCGCCGTCCCACGCCCTGGGAGCGCCAGCAGCCCACCTGGAGTGAGGCAAAACCGGGTCTCATCGCCGCGGCGCTGCAACGGGCGCACGCCCGGCCATCGGGCAACTGGTATGTCCTGGGCGGCTCGGCGGCCGTGACTGCGCACCGGCCGCTGGGCCGGAGTATCGGCGGTGTCGAGGTCGTGGCCTGGCGCGACGCGCAGGGAGTGCTGCGGGCGGGACCGGGCAGCTGCCCCCACCTGGGGGCTCCGCTCAAGGACAGCCCGGTGCACTGCGGCACGCTGATCTGCCACTGGCACGGCATGGCCTTCGACGGACGGGCCACCGCGGGCTGGCAGCCCTACCCGGCGTACGACGACGGCACCCTGCTGTGGGTCAGGCTCGATCAGCTCGGGGGCGAACAACCCTTGGAGCGGCCGGTAGTGCCGGCCCGTCCGGACCCGGCACGGGCCGTCGCGGCCGTCTATGAGGCGACCGGGATCTGCGAACCCGAGGACATCATCGCCAACCGCATCGATCCCTGGCACGGCGCGTGGTTCCACCCCTATTCGTTCGTCGACCTCACCGTGGTGGGCCGGCCCGGCGAGCCGGGCAGCGCAGGCGAGCAGGCCCGGGACGCGTTCGCCGTCGACGTCTCCTTCAAGGTGGCCGGCCGGGCGGTCGTCCCGGTGCGTGCGGTGTTCACCGCGCCCGAACCGCGCACCGTGGTCATGCACATCACCGAAGGGGAAGGGCACGGTTCGGTCGTCGAGACACATGCCACGCCGTTGGCCCCCGACGCCCGGGGCAGACCGCGCACCGCCGTCATCGAGGCGGTTGTCGCCGCCTCGCACCGCCGCGGCTTCGCCCTGGCCCGGGCGGCGGCGCCCGCGCTGCGTCCCCTGATGCGGGCCGCCGCGGCACGTCTGTGGCGCGACGACCTCGCCTACGCCGAGCGGCGCTGGACCCTGCGCAGCACCGGCCGGTTTCCGGGCTGAGCACGCCCGGCCGCCGCCGCGTGCGGCTGCACCGGCCGGTTGGTCGTCAGCCAAGCAGGCGGTTGAGGGCGCGCAGCAGGCCCGTTCGGCCCTTGTCCGGCACCGTCCACAGCGTCTGGCCGCGCAGGCCCCACTGCGCAAGGAGCGCGTTGGCGGCGAGGAAGCCCGTGGTGGCCGCCCGTTCCATCAGCGCGACCGGCAAGTCGGTGCGCACCAGGTCGCCCGCCATGGTGACGGTCGGATCCGGGGTGCGCACGCCGGGCCTGTCGGCGTACCCGCCGACGGGAAACAGCGGGCAGTCGGCGTTCCATTCGTGGCGCGCATCGAGGATCTTCGCCTCGCGTGTCTCGGGGTAGACACGGTGCAACTCGGCCAGCAGGTGCTCCTGTTGGGCCGGGCGCTCCGTCCGCGGGTCGGTGGCGTAGGCGTGCAGTTCGACGACGGATCCGCCGCTGCGGGCGGACCAGCGTGCGGCCTCGCCCTCCCAGCGTTCCAGCACGCTCACGTTGTCCAGGGGGCCATATCCGCTGGTCCCCAGGAAGCCGGGCCGGTCGGCGGAGACCGGGCGATCGAGCCAGAGCCGGGAGACCAAGAACGCGGGCGCGGTGCGCAGTTGCCCGACCTTGTCCCGCCACTCCTGGTCGCCGAGGTGCGGGGATCGGGTGACCAGGTGTTGCAGACCGGGGGTGTCGAGCGCCAGGACCACGGCGTCGTAATGGCTCTCGGTGTCGCGGGTCGTGACGTGTGAACCGCCCTGGCGGCCCGGTCGGATGCTCTCGACGCTCTCGCCGGTGCGCACGTCGGCCCCGTGTCCGGCCAGGTAGCGGGCCAGCGGTTCCCACAGCGCGGCAGGGAAGGGCTCGTTGGGGACGTCGAACAGCAGGCCTTCGCTGGAGCCGAGGAAGTAGATGTGGAACATCAGGGCCAGTTCGGCCGCGGAGAGTTCTCCGGGGTCGGCGAAGAAGCTGCGGGAGAAGACCTCGAAGGCCAAGTGGTGGGCGGCCTGCGGGAAACGGATGCGCTCCAGCAGGTCACGGGCGCTGATTCCGTCAAAGCGCTCATAGACGTCGGGCACCCGGATGTCCAGGAGGGGCAGGGCCGCCCGCGCGTTCATCCGGGCGAGGTCGCGCAGGCCGAAGGTGGGGCTCTGGGCGACGAAGCCCAGCGCGCTCCACGGGGGTGTGCGCGGGACATGGGCGAAGCTGTCCCTGAGCCCGGCGCTGTGTTGCAGGGGGTAGTCGGGCAGAGCCGTGAGCATGCCCAGTCCCGGGTCCGCGCGCCGCAGCAGGCCACGGAGATTGTAGTACTGCCGGAAGAAGGCATGAAAGCCGCGGCTCATCGTCGCGCCGGAGCCGTCGGCGAGTTCCACCGGCCAGCCCGCCAGGCGGCCGCCGAGCTGGGGCCGTCGTTCGTACAGGGTCACCTTGACTCCCCGTTCCGCCAGCGCCGTTGCCGCGGCAAGCCCGGCGATCCCGCCGCCGATGACCGCGGCCCGGGGCGCCTGTCCCCGCACCCGCGCGAGCCCGGCGGGCCCGATCACGGTACGGGCGTGCCGATCACGTCCCCGCCGCACCGCGTCGTGCGGGCGGCTCCGGAGCGGGGTGCGGCGTGTGGGGGGATCGTGTTGCGGCACAGGCATATCTGCCTTCTCTCTGTGCTGGCCGGCCGCCGGCCGGGGGTGCGCTTGGGGTCAGCCGGGCTGCCGCAGGGTACTCCCGGGCACGCTGCGGGGCAGCCAGGGCAGTTCGGCCGCGGTGCGGAGCATGGGGCCCATCGGGGTGTGCAGTCCGATGCGCATGTCCTCGTCCCAGCGGGTGGCGCCGTCCAGGAAGCGCAGCAGCCGCTCCATCGGCACGTGGTCGAACAGGCCGGTGAAGAAGGCGGCTCCGTCGACTCTGCCCGTGTCCAGGGCACGCAGCAGGACGGCGTCCATGGCCAGCGAGCGGCGCGAGTGGACGGGCGGCGGCAGCGGGTGGCCGCGCGCGTGCCAGGCGGCGGCCACCGCCCGCGTCTGGCGCTGGATGCCGGCGAAGGTGTAGCCGGTGGACGGGCGGGTCGCGCCGCCGGCCGTGCCGATGCGGAACACCGACCGTCCGGGCCGCTGCCGGAACCGTGCGTCGGTCATGGGGATGACGCCCTGCTCCGTGCGGCGGATGTCGAAGTGGCCTGCTTCCACACCCAGTTGGTTCGCCAGGTACATCCCCAGCGCCCGGTCGTAGGCCCGCTCGTCGAGGACGGAGGCCGAGAACTGGGTGTATTCCACCAGGGCCTCGTAGGGGCTGGTGGGCAGGACGTAGCCGAAGGCGAGACCGTGATCGGGCTGCGGCGTGCGGAAGTCCATGAGGTCGGCCACCCCCGGCTCGAAGACCGGCCGGTCGGCGCGCAGGAACCAGCCCCGGAAGTGTTGCAGCAGGGTGGTCCTGGCCGGCGGCAGCCGGGGCAGCGGGCGGGAGTCGAAAACCCACCGGGCGCGCAGCGACAGCGCCTGGCCGTGGCGGCCGGTGCCCCGTACCTCGGCGCCCTGCGCCAGGTCGCGCACGTCATCGACCACTGCCGTCCGGCGCGTGAGGTGTGGGATGGCATCCAGCCGTGCGGCCACGAACTCCTCGAAGGAGCGCGAGCGCAGCATCTTGTAGCGCAGCGGGGCGGGCGAGCGGGTCACGGGGGTGCCGTCCGGCCCGTGCACCCGCAGCGTGTCCCAGCTTGCCGCGGTGACGGCGTCGAATGGTCCATCGCCCTCCTCCCAGAAGCACCAGGTGCGCTCGGCCGGCCGCAGAGGCCCCTGCGGCGCGTCGATCAGCACGAGGGAGGGCGGGGGGCGGGACGCGGTGGCTGCGCTCAGGTGGTAGGCCAGGGACAGGCCGGCCGCGCCGGCGCCGATGATGGCGATCTGCGTGTCGTGCATGCCTCCCCTGTTCACGGTCGTGGCCGGCTCGCCGGTGTACCGCCCGCAGGCGGGGTGCCGGCTTGCCGTCCGTGCCCGCGCGGCGTGCGGCGGGCTCTCAGGATTCCGTATGAAGGTGCCGGTTGGATGCACGGCCGGATGATTGAGCGGAGTGTGTCGCGGCCGCGGGCCCGTCAGGCGGTACCAACGCCGGCCGTGCGAAGAAGCGGGGCTCTGGGCGGGGAAGATGGCCAGGGTGATGCAGCAGCATCCCGGGGAGGGATCTCAGGTACGGCCTTGGCGCGTGAGACGGGCCTGACGCCACGCCATCTGAGCTCGGGGCCGGCCGCGTGGCAGGGCGAGTCACAGGTCCGGCCGACGGACGCCCGGCAGCGCGGCAGCGCGGCAGCGCGGCAGCGCGGCAGCGCGGCAGCCAATTCGCGCGCCGCGTGGATTTCTGCCGGTGCCGGACCGTGCGGCGCGGGGTCCTGGAATGCCGACGGGGCCCGGTGCCACGGTCGGCTCGGGCAGGATCGCTGCAAGGATCATTTGTCTGCCCCTCCCCGGCGCGGCGGTGACGGACAGGCGGTGTGGTCGGCGTGCCCCCGGGTACGGCGGGCCTCCTTCAATTCCGCCTCGTACAGATGTGACCGTCCCCCGGCGAGCTCGCGGCACACCCGCTTTTCGACGTCGGTGAAGGGCCGGTAGTACGTGGCGTCGTAGGCCTCGATGATCTGGAACGTCCAGTGGCCGGGAATGACGTTGCGCCCCACGATCTCCCGCTCCACCAGGTCCGCCTGCATCGCGTGGCCGGCAGCCCGTAGCTCCTCGACTGCCGCGCCCAGCGTCAGGTCCGCGCCCCCGGTCAGCTGGTGGAAAGCAAACAGATGTCCGCGGGCCCGCTCGACGGTCTCCAATGCCTGCGACAGCGTCCCCAGAGCCTTGACCGTCGCGTCGCTGACGCCCTCGGGCCGCGTGTGGGCGGCATCAGGCAAGTTCTCATCTCTCATGGCATCGCTCACGGCGACCACTCTGCCCGGTGGTCCGCGGCCGCGGCGGTCGGCACGACCAAACAGAGTCGGCGGATCAACACACTTCGCACAGGCGGCCGCGGGGGAATCCCTCCCCCGGCTACGAGCGGGCGGGCCCTGTCGGGTAGCGGGGCGCCAGGCGGCATAGGATGCGCCGAATGGCGCACTCCAACTACCTCCTGCGAGGACCCCGCGTGGCCATACGCCGCATCGCGCGGCACGACTACGCCGAGATCACCACGCTGGCCGCAGCCAGCGCGGAGACACACCGCCGCTGGCTCGGCACGCACGAGCACACGCCGGAAGCCTTCGAAAGACGCCTCCAGCGCTTCGAACAACCCACCCATGACGGCTTCGTCATCTGCCTGCACAGCACCGGCGAGATCGTCGGCGGCGTCAACATCAACAACATCGTCCGAGGCGCCCTCCAGAGCGGGACCCTGGGCTATACCGCCTACGCCTCGACCACCGGCCGCGGCTATATGACCGAAGGACTGGGCCTCGTTGTCCGGCTCGCCTTCGACCAGCTGGAACTGCACCGGCTGGAAGCGAACATCCAACCGGCCAACACGTCCTCGCTGAACCTCGTCAAACGCCTGGGCTTCCGACAGGAGGGCTACTCAACCGCCTTCCAGCTCATCAACGGCGAGTGGCGGGATCACGAACGCTGGGCCATCACAGCTGAGACCGCCTGAGCACGAAGGTGCACCTTGTCAGCGATAGCCGTGCACGGCCGCTGGCCCTTGTCATCACCCCCGGGCAAGCGGGCGACGCACCGGCCTTCGGGGCCATGATGGCAGGCACCCGTGTCCCGCGAGGCGGGCCGGGAAGGCCACGGACTCGGCCCGATGCTGTTCCGGGCTGACCGCGCGTATTCATCCCACGCGATCCGGAATCATCTCCGCCAGCGTGGGATCCGCGCCGTCATCCCTCAGCCCTCCGATCAGGTTGGCCACCGGCCGCGGCGAGGCCGCGCTGGCGGCCGCCCGCCGGCCTTCAACACCGAGGCATACAAGCAGCGCAACGCAGTCGAGCGATGCATTGACCGGCTCAAGCAGTGGTGCGGGCTCGCCATGCGTACCGACAAACTCGCCATTGCCTGCCAGGCCGCACTCCACCTTGCCTCCATCCTCATCTGGGCACGGTGCTAACAACCGCCGGACCAATTTCTGGTACGCCCGGATATCGTGCACCAGCGCGAAACGGCAGGAGGACAGGTGGCGGGACGAACCGGCGTAGAGGCTTTGCAGCAGACTCTGCCCAGCGATTGGGGTGCGGACGAGCAGGTGGATTGGGCCGCCGCTGAAGCCCAATTGGGCGCTTCGCTTCCCAGCGACTACCGCGACTTCATGGCTATCTACGGTGGTGGCTGCATCGACGACCTGATCGTCCTCCCGCCCCTGCCCACCGGGAACGGCTGGGGCGCATCGATCGCCGGTCACGCTGTGGGATTCCACGAGCTGTGGGCCACGGAGGGCGGGGCACCGGGGGTTGAACTGGGGGCGGACCGGGTCCTGCCTTGGGGCAGTGGAGGCAACGCGAACGAACTGGGCTGGCTAATGGCTGGCCCGAACCCGGACCAATGGCCTGTGATCGTCTGGAGGAGGCATGACGATCCTCGTTGGGCGCTGATCGACTGCGGTATGGCCGAGTTCCTCCGGCGACTCATGGCTGCTGAATTCGACGAATGTCCCCTCAGCGACCTCTCGTTGTGGGGACGAGTGGGCACCTTCGTTCACCACGAGGAGCAGGAACGACGGTTCCACGCGGGCCTGGATCCGATGGCTGGCGAACCAAACCCCTACGCGGACATGTTCGACTGACGGACAGCGACATCTGCACTCAAAGAGGCAGGCCCTAGTTGACCATGTGGCTTCGTTAACTTGTAAGGACAGCGTTTGTCGACGAGTTTCAACGGCGATCAGTGGCCAGGGAGCCCGCGAGTGTTCACGGGAAATGACGGCACTTCGGGAGATCTAGTGCGGTCCCTGTCGGGACACTGACGGCGCGGTTCGGTTCAACGGGAGGAGGCAACCGCTTGTGTCTCCAGTAGGGGGAGACAGCAGGGTGGAGCACATGAACGGCGACGCGCTCTACGCGATTGGTGACCTTGCCCGGCGAACCGGGCTGACGGTGAAGACCATTCGGTTTTACTCCGACGCGGGGATCGTGCCGCCGACCGACCGAAGCCCGGCCGGTTACCGCCTCTACGACATTGACGCCGTCACACGTCTCGACCTCGTGCGCACCCTGCGCGAACTCGGGCTGGACCTTCCCGCGATCAGGAAGGTGCTCGACCGGGAAGCCTCGGTATCCGAGGTGACGGCGGCACACGCCGACGCCCTGGATGTGCAGATCCGCACGCTCCTGCTGCGTCGGTCAGTCCTGAGGGCGGTGGCCAAGCGGGGCCCTACACCTGAGGAACTGGATCTCATGCACAGACTCGCCAAGCTCTCCGACGAAGAGCGACAGCGGCTGGTGACCGACTTCATCGACGACACCTTCGGCGGCCTCGACGCCAACCCCGAGTTCGTGGCGATGATGCGTTCGGCCATGCCACAACTCCCGGACGATCCGGCTCCCGAGCAGGTCGAGGCGTGGATCGAACTCGCCGAACTCTGCCAGGACACGGACTTCCGGGCCTCGGTCCGGAAGATGGCCGAACACCAGGCGGCGGAGCGCGCGCAGGGCGACACGACCGGCCTGCACCACGACCTCACCACGGCGGTACGTGAACAGGTCGGCGAAGCTCTCGCGGCGGGAATCGAGCCGACGTCCGCGGAGGCGGCGCCGGCCGTCGACTCCCTCTCCGCGCTCTACGCCGAGTCGTTCGAGCGTGCCGACGACGCGGAGCTGCGACGTTGGCTCGTCCGCCGTCTGGAGGCCGGTGCAGACCCGCGGGCGGAGCGCTACTGGCAGCTTTTGTCGACCGTCAACGGCTGGCCGGTACCGCCTACTCTCGCGCCGGTCTTCAGTTGGTTCATCACCGCTCTGCGCGCGCAGCTGAGCCGATAGCACGCCGCGCAGCCCGGGCATATCTGCCGCAGGGATGGCGGACCGCAGAGCAAGTGGAGAGGGTGTCAGTTGGCCCTTGCCTGCTCTTCGGCGCGGGCGCGGGTGGTGGCGAGGCGATAGGAGTCCGTGCCGGTCTCGATGATCGCGCCGTTGAAGGTGAGTCGGTCGACGATGGCCGCGCAGAGGCGGGGATCGGTGAAGGTCTTGGTCCAGCCGGAAAGAAGGCAGCCGTAGCAGGCGGCAGGCGCTGTCGATAGCGGCGTCGGCGGCCTGCTCGGTCAAGCCTCGCTGGCGGGGCAGGGTCACGGTGCTTCTCCCTCAGGGTGGCCGCCGCCGGTGCGGCGGCGTCGGAGCAGTTGGTCATAGGGGGTCACCGACGGCAGCGGCCTGGTGTCCGGGGGAAGGTGAGCGAGTCGCCATTCGTGCAGGGACGTCACCGTCGCCGACTGATTGCCGGAAGCCAGCCGGTCGGCCGCTGGGGTGGGTTCGGTCTCGGCGTGGGCGGCTTTGCGGGCCTCCAGCGCGACCGCGTCCGCAGTCATGGCCCCAGCCCGCAGGGCTGCGGCCAGGCCGGCGACGCCATGCTCGTGAGGCAAGTGACGCCCCAACAGGGGGTCTGGTCCACTTGGTGTGGCCGCGTACGCAGTGTGACTGTCGATCTTCTCGTGAGGGTGGCTGAGATAGCCCGAAAGTCGCCCGCCTGGTGGGCGGCGTGGTCGACTGTGCTGCACCGTGAAGGCAGTATGGCCGCAACTCAAGGAGTTGCTGTTCTCCTCGTTGGAGAACGTGTTGGTGGAGTCGGTCAGGACGACCGGCATGGTTGTCCGGGTGGAGGCTCGGAGCGCTGCCCGGCAGGCGAACTGCCCGGGCTGCGGGCGCCTGTCGGGGCGAATACATGGTTCCTATCTGAGATTTCCGCACGATCTGCCGACGGCGGGCAAGTCCGTCGTGGTGGCACTGCGGGTGCGCCGGTTCGTCTGCGCGGAGAGCTCTTGCCCACGCAAGACTTTCGTCGAGCAGGTGCCAGGGCTCACCCGCCGGTTCGGCGGGCGAACGGAACGGCTGCGATCCACGCTCATCTCGGTCGGCCTCGCGCTCGCGGGCCGGGCCGGGGCTCGCATGACGGATGCCTTCGGGACTCCGGTCAGCCGCAACACCCTGCTGAGACTGGTCACGTCGCTCCCGGATCCGCCTATCGCCGCGCTCCGTGCGGTCGGCGTGGACGAATACGCCCAGCGCAGGGGACAGATCTACGGAACGGTGCTCGTCGACGTCGAGACACGTCGACCGATCGATCTCCTGCCCGACCCGGGAGGCCGACACGCTGGCGGCCTGGCTCGCCGAGCGACCCGGTATCGAAATCATCTGTCGCGACCGCGCTCCCTTCTTCGCCGACGGCGCTACCCGTGGTGCCCCGCAGGCTCTCCAAGTCGCCGACCGGTGGCACCTTTGGCACAACCTAGGCGGAGCCGCCGAGAAATGCGTCTACCGGCATGGCGGCTGCCTACGGCCCATGCCAGAACTACTGGAGGAGCCCCAGGAGGAGCCGGAGCCGGCAGCGTCATCGCGCTGGCCGACAGGGCACCGCTTCGCTGAACGCACCCGCGCCAAGCACGCCACCATCCACGCTCTCCTCGCTGCCGGTCACAGCAAGCGGTCCGTCGCCCGGCAACTCGGCATGACACTCAACACGATCCTGCGCTTCTCCCGCGCCACCACTCCGGAGGAGATGTTCACCGGCCAGTGGCAGAACCGCCCGACCAGGCTCGACGCCTACAAGCCCTACCTCGATCAGCGTTGGCAACAAGGCTGCACCAACGCCTGGAAACTATGGGAAGAGATCAAGGAACAGGGCTATCCCCGTGGCTACGCCGGCGTCCGCGCCTACGTCAGCAGGAACCTGCGCGGCAAGCCCCAGCCGGTCGGACCCCGCCCGCCATCGGTCCGCGCCGTCACGCGCTGGATCCTCACCCACCCCGACGCCTTGCCCGAAGGCGACCGGATCCAGCTCAAGGCCGTCCTGGCCCACTGCCCCGAACTGACAGCACTCGCCGAGCACGTGCGCTCCTTCGGTGACATGGTCGCTCGTCTCCAGGGCGACCAGTTGCCGACCTGGATCGAAGTGGCCTCTTCCGCTGCCGACTTGCCCAGCCTCCGGCACTTTGCCCAGCACCTGGAACGCGACCTCGACGCAGTCATCGCGGGCCTCACACTGCCCTGGAACTCCGGCGTCGTCGAAGGCCACGTCAACCGGATCACGATGCTCAAACGCCAGATGTTCGGCCGGGCCGGCTTCGCTCTCCTGAGGAAGAGGGTTCTTCTGGCCAGCTGACCACAGCCACCCATAGTGTGACGGGGACGAGAGAAGATGCACCATGGATCCCCGCATACCCCGCCTGCGTCGCAAGCTGGCCGCGATCCCGTTCCAACCACTGCGCAGCCACTCCTTCGGAGAAGAGCAACACAAGTTCCGCCTCGGTCCGAAGCTGGCAGAAGCACGCCTCGCTGCGTTCGAGGCCGAGCACGACATCGCCCTGCCCGACGCCTACCGGCACTTCCTCACACACATCGGCGGCTCAGGCGCGGCACCGTTCTACGGCCTCATGCCGCTGAAGCGGTGTTCCCTGCTCGTCATGAACCCGCGCGCGGAACCGGGGACACCCCGTGGATTCGATGACGCAGAACCCGGGGGGGGCACGGACGCGACCTCTTCCTCCACGTCATCGAAATGGGCTGCTCCGACGTATGCGTCATCGCGGTGACCGGTCCCCTCACCGGCCGCGTTCTCATTGGCAACAGCGACGGGTTCTGGGGCCCAAACGTCTCCTCCGCCACCGACTTCCTCGACTGGTACGAACGCTGGCTCAACCACATGAGCGCCGGACGCGACAACCGGGCCCTGGAACTCACCTCACCCCAGCTTCGTGCCCATCCTGACAGGCATCGCCTGGCACCGAAGATTTGACTCTACGTAACCACTCCACGGAGACCAGACCCACCACTGCTCGATAAAGCCAACCATGCCTATTCCAGCATCAACAGGAAACGCAGCGTCGAGATATCCCACCGGCTCTGAACAGCCGGGAATCGATCGCCCCTACAACGGGCAACGACCTCCACACCCCACCCTCAGGTACTGATCAAAGCCACTCAAGGTGCGGCGGGGCGTCTCTTCCAGCGGCGCCCCATTACCGAGATCGCACCATCTACCGGCACCGCTTCGTGTCCTTCGCTCTGACAGACAAGAGCCCCGGCGAGGCCAGGAGCAAGTTCACGCACGAGACACAACCCAAGCAGACGTGTACACCTTGCTGAGAACAACAGCGCCCGTGGCAGGAATGCTGACCACCTGTGCCCGTAGCACGCGTCTGATGATTTCCCGGGTGGTGCCGGTCTGTCGGCGAGCGGAGGACACACGTGTCGGTGGATGAGTCGAGGCGAGATCGCGCTCTGCACGCCTCCCTGCCCTGGCGCGACCAGAACGCCGGCACCCAAACGTCCTGGCCGCGCAACGCCGCGAACGCACCCGCGTTCGGAGGCAGAAAGGCATCCGCGAGGGAGGCCGCACCGCCGCTGCAGCGGCCTGAGCAGCACCGGATCGTTAGGAGGGCTCCTTGTGGACGGCTTCGATGTTGTTGCCGTCCGGGTCACTTACGAACGCACAGTAGGCGCGGTACTCGCTCCACGCGCGGGGCCCGTGCCGGGCGGCGCCCCCGGCCGCTACAGCAGCCGCGTGACAGGCGTCCACCGCATCACGGCTGGCCGCTGTGAACGCGATGTGCACCCCCCTGGTGACGGCGCCCTCCCCGCGTTCTAGGGACAACGACGGCGTGTCCCGCTCCGGACTCCAGTACTCGGCGATGCCGTCGGCCCGGTAGCCGACTCCGATCCCCAGAGCTTCCAGCGCAGAGGTATAAAATCGTTCGCTGGCCTCGAAATCCGAGGCGAACACCCCGAGGTGATGAACGAAGGACGTCGTTGTTCCCATGGGGAGCGAGCCTACGGAACAACAAACGAGCGGCATGCTCCGACGCTCGACCTTTGCCGCTGCCAGAGGTCGCCCCGGGCCAGCTCCGGCGCGCCCGGTCCGTCTGCCCGTTCACCACGGTGCTGCTACCTGGGTCAGAGCTTGTAGCCGCCGCTTGCTTCGATGACCTGGGCGGTCACCCAGCGGCTTTCGTCGGAGGCAAGGAAGGCCACGACTGAGGCGATGTCGGCGACTTCACCGAAACGTCCCAGGGCAGTGTCGGCCTCGATCGCCGCCGTCACCTCGGTGTTCTCGCGGACGGCCGCGTTCATGTCGGTACGCACCCAGCCCGGGGCGACGGCGTTCACCGTGATGCCGCGGGGCCCCAGCTCCATCGCGAGGGCATGGGTCAGGTTGTTGATGCTGGCTTTGGCCATGGAGTAGACGGGGACCGCCTGCATCGGCCGCGAGGCGGCGCCGGAGGAGACGTTGATGATCCGTCCTCCGTCCGCGAGGCGGCTCAGCGCTGACTGGACTATGAAGAAGGGCGCGCGAGCGTGGACTGCGAACATCGTGTCCCAGCTGTCGGGCGTGGTGTCCGCGAGGCCGCCCCAGCCCGAGTTTCCTGCGTTGTTGATCAGCAGGTCGAGCGTTCGGGTCCCCGTACGCTGTAGGAATTCGTCGTCGAGTCGCGTGAACAGGTGCGGAATGGACTCTGCGTCGACGAGGTCCGCGTGGAGGGCGAAAGCGCTCCCGCCTGCCTTCTCGATCGTTGCGACCGTCTCTTCGGCGCCCTGCTTGCTGGCGTTGTAGGTGAGTGCGACGAGGGCGCCTTCCTGCGCGAGGCGCTCGGCTATCGAGCGCCCGATACCGCGCGAACCTCCGGTGACGAGGGCGGTCTTTCCGGCGAGCGACTTTGACACGGGTAATTCCTTACTGAGAAGAGGATTTGTCTGATGGTGGAGCGTTACTGCGCCCTGCTTCGGCCGATCTGGGCGGCGAGCACTGCAGGCAGGCGGGCTTTTGTTGATGTCCGTCGGGTCGGTTCATGCCGTCCGGGCGGCCCGTGTGCCTCACTGTGAGGGATATGGCTGAACGCATTCCTTAACGTGAAGTCCGAGAGACGTTACTGATCGTCCAGGAAGGGGAGCGGCGGCAAGAGCCGCTCCCCTGCGGGCAACCGCTGCGTGGACAGGGCGGACTTGCGGGGCAGGTCGTCCGGGGCCCGGTCTCGCGAACGGGCTCAGGACGTGTCGGTCGGCGTCAGTTGCCGCGACGCTCGCTCTGGCGGTCGCCGAGCCATTTGATGACCTCGCGGTTGAACACATCGGGGGCGTTGCGGGCGATGAAGTGCCCGGCGCCTCCAATGCGCTTGAGGGTGAAGGGGCCCTTGATGAACTCGCGGCCGGTGATCAGCTGCTCGGGGCCGATGTAGGGGTCGTTCATCGAGTAGAGCTGCAGGACGGGCACCGTCACGTCGGGCAGGGGCTCGGCCTTGGGAGCGGCGTCGGGGTTGACCGTGGCGTGGTACCAGTTGAGCCAGCTGGCCTGCAGGCCGTTGGGCCGTTCCCAGTCGGCGATGATGTGCTCCATGTCCGGGTGCCAGTCGAAGAACTCCCTCGCCAGAGCCCAGTCGTCCGCGCGGAGCGCCTCTTCCGCGGCCTCGAACTGGAAGTAGGACATGTACCAGGACCGCTTGCGCTGATCGAGGGCGGGATCGATGAAGAAGCCGTTGAGGTGGCTGACGTTCTCCGAGATGAGCCCGAGGACTCGCTCGGGATTCAGGGCGGCGAGCATCCACAGCGGGAGGCTCCCGCGGTCGCCGCCCTCGACATAGAACTTGTCGATTCCCAGGGCGTCCACGACCGCCAGGGCACGCGCGTAGTCGTGGTGGCCCGCGTAGAGTTCCGTGTTCTCTGGACGGTCGGATCCACCGGCACCCAGGTGCTCCGGGATGACCACGCGGTATCCGGCCCGGACGAGCGCGGGGACGTTGAACCGGAATTCGAGCGAGTTGTGCGGGGCGCCGTGGAACATGACCAGGGTCGGCGCGTCGGCCGGTCCCTCGTCGTACACCCGCAGCTGATGGCCGAGGGCATCGATCATCTTGTAGTTCTTGCTGGACAGTCCGTCTGGGGGGTGGGTGCCGGTTGCGGGCACCGTCTGTGCGTTGCTCATGGGCTTAACCGTAGGAGCGCACGAACGTATGATGAATAACGTGGCTTCCAAGAAACTTTACGCATCGTCCAGACGGGACGGGGCTGTCGGATCAGGCGACCCGATCGTCGACGTGCTGCGCCTGCTGCGCACGCAGGCGGTCGTCCCGGCACGGGTGCACGCCGCCTCGCCCTGGGCCGTGCGCTTCGATCCCTATACGCATGTGAAGCTGGGCGTCGTCCTCGAGGGCGAGAGCTGGATGGCCCTCGACGGCTGCGAGCCGGTACTGCTGCGCAAGGGCGACTTCTTCCTGCTCAACAACCCGCCCTCTTACACACTGGCCAGCACCCTCGATGCGGAGCCAGGCCGGATCACTGCTTTTCACGAGAGCGAGAACGACGGCGAGGTGCGCATCGGCGCCCGGGCCGATGAGGACACCTACGTCTGCTGCATCGACTTCGTCTTCGAGCAGGCCAACGCCTCCGTGCTCTTCGACGTGCTGCCGCCCATCGTTCTCGTCCGGGCCGGCGACCCCCGCGGAGCACTCCTGGCCAATCTCTCCGCCCTCACGGTCGCGGAGATGGAATCCGCCGGCGTCGGCCGATCCCTGGTCCTGGAGCACCTCGCATAACTCATTCTCGTCCACATGCTGCGCGTCCACGCCGATCAGACCGATCATCCCGTCGGCTGGCTCGGGGCACTGGTCGAGGACGGCATCGGGGCAGCCCTGCGCGCCATGCATGCGGACGTGGGCCGGCGCTGGACGCTCGACGAGCTCGCCGCGATCAGCCACATGTCACGTTCCGCGTTCGCCGCGGCGTTCAAAGCCAAGGTCGGCACAGCTCCCCTGACCTACCTCATCGAATGGCGCATGAGCCTGGCCCGTGACGCGCTGCGCAGTGACACCCGCTCCATCTCCGAGCTTGCCGCCGCAACGGGCTACGAATCCGAGAGCGCCTTCAGTACGGCATTCCGGCGCGTAGTCGGGGCTTCTCCCCGATACTTCCGCGACGAGGCACGCCAACAGGCAGGGGCGGTGGGATAGCCGGCACTCGGCTCGCACCGCAGCCCTGTACATCGAGGTGTGGTGTCGTGCGGCCGGCGAGCGCGGGTAGTCCTCCGCGGTGAGTCCCTGTCCGAGGGGCAGGGACTCACCGCATGCCGATCCGGCGTTGGTGGGAAGGACTGCGGAATCAGCGCAGGAGTGCCGCAGGACGGCACTCGGCGCGCCCGGATCTTACTTGTTTACGGTGTTGGCGCTCGCCTGGTCCATGAAGATGGCGACGTGGGCGGGAGGCATCCCTGCCAGCGTGCCACCGACGGGTGACGGTCGTTCCGCGCCGGCGATCATCGTGCGGGCGGCTTCGGGCGAGACGGGCGGGACCGGGTGCTCGAGGTAGAAGCGCTTCTCCTCATCCCCGGTGATCCCGTCGGGGATGGCAGGGGCGTAGGGCCAGAAGTAGATGGGTGTCTCGGGCTCGATCCGCCAGCTCTCCGCGAGCGAGCCGGCATCGACCACGTCGTAGCCGACCGCTTCCAAGAACCGCGTCACCGCCTTCTTGGCAGCAGGATCGTCGCCCGCGATCGGCAGGGTCGTCCGTTCGGCGTCGCCCTTCGGACGGGCGTTGGAGTACATGTGGTTCCAGTCGAGATTGTGCAGGCCCTTCACGACCAGGGAGTCCTGGAGATGCCGCTGCACGAGCTCACTTGAGGTGAGCTTCCCGGCATCGAGCTCGGCGTGACGCCAGAACTGCGGGTAGTAGTTCGTCTGGTCCAGGACGACCTTCCCGGCCAGCTTGTCGGCCGGCAGCGCCTCGAAACTCGCGAGCGGGACAGGAAGGGCAATGATGTCGCCGGCCTCGATCGCTTCATCGACCGTTGCGGCGCGCGCCAGCGGACCGAGCTCCCGCACGAGTTCCGCGATCGACTCCGGGCCGCGTGAGTTGCTGAGCACAACGCTGTGGCCAGCGGCGACAGCCAGCCGGGCGACGGAGCCGCCGACCAGACCAGAGCCGATGATTCCGATGGTGGGTGTCATCCCTGGTATCTCCTTGTTCAAAAGGCGCCGTCAGCGGGTGGCAAGGTGCCGCCGTGCGTCTGGCGCGCTTGGACTGACACGTTGATACTCGGGCTGGCCACAGGGGTGCACCAGGCGCTGTCGTCCCTGGTAGCGCCGGTACCACCCAGCTCCTCACCAGCAGGCTCATACTGGATTCATGACCACCCACACCGAACTCGGCCCAGCTCTGCGGGCGTGGAGAGAGCGCATCGGCCCGGCCGTGGTCGGTCTGCCGATTGCAGGCAGCCGACGAGTTCCGGGCCTGCGCCGTGAGGAGCTGGCGGTCTTGGCCGGCATCTCCGTCGACTACCTCGTACAGCTCGAACAGGGTCGCGCGAAAAATCCCTCGCCCCAGATCCTGGCGGCCTTCGCGCAGACGCTGCGGCTCAACGCCGTGGAACGCGAACTGCTCTACCGGCTGGCAGGAGCGGTCGTCCCGCCGTCCGGGACAGTGCCACGTGAGGTGCCGCCCGGGGTTCAGCGCATGATCGACCGGATGAGCGACACCCCGCTGGCCGTCTTCACCGCCTCCTGGGACATCGTGCAGAGCAACCCGCTCTGGGGCGAGCTGTTCGGCAGCCCCGCCGTAGCCGATGCCCGGTCGAGCAATCTGATCTGGGGGCACTTCGCCGCCCTGCCTGCACCTGGCGCTTCCCGCATCGAACGCGGCGCCGCACACGCCGACGCCTTTGAACGCATGATGGTGTCCGACCTGCGACGGGCCGCCGACCGCTACCCCGACGACCGCGCCGTCACCGAGCTGATCAACGGACTCCGAGAGACCAACCCGCGCTTCGCCGATCTCTGGACCCGCTACGAAACCCTGCCGATCGGGCGTTCACACAAGACGGTTGTCCATCCCGACCTCGGCGAGATCGTCCTCGACTGCGACATCATGACCATCGAACGAGCCGACCTGCACATCGTGTTGAACTGGGCCGCTCCGGACACCGGCGCGGCCGAGAAGCTCGCCCTGCTCCGCGAGCGCGCAGCCACAGCAGCACGCTGAACACCGGCACCACACCGGGTGCGGCCATTGAGCTCAACACACCGGGCTCGACAGGGAATTCTGGTGATCGGGCTGGGGGTCTACCAGGGCGGGCGGGTGTCGCGGAGTGCTGGCGGGGTCTGGTCGGGCAGGGCTGTGCCCTGGTCGGTGCGCAGCAGCATGCCCGGGTCGGGTTCGAACTCTTCGTCGGGCGGTGCCGGCTCGTGGAAACGTTCGGTGCGCGGGATCGTGACTTCCACCAGCCGGCCTTCCTGGAACATCCACAGTCCGAAGCAGTCGTCGTCCTGGTCGCGAAGCAGCACTTGCACCGTGGGCGGATGCGGCCACGGCAGCGACTCCAGGTGCTTGAGCAGGCCCTTGCGGGCGCGCATCTTGTCGAACTCCAGAGCCCATCCGAACTCATAGCCCCAGTGCCCCGCGATCGGCACGAAGCGGCCTCGCCACGTGCGTTCCGGGTCGTCCCGGGTCAGCGGTTCCATGACCTCGTCCGACCAACGGGCAAGCACGATGACCTCTGCATCTCTACTCATGACGGAGTATCACCGCATCCGCACAATCTTGCGCAACCAAATTCCTCGGCCGGCCGGGCATGGCGGCCGTCGGCGCTGGCTACTTGTGGCCCACCGGCGCAGATCGCAACACGGCGCATGCGCCGCACTCCTTCGTCCCTCAACTCGGCTCGGCAGGCACCGACCGACGTTGGTCGTCATCACCACGGGAAGTGGCGTAGCGGACCACAGCTGGCTGCAAGACCGCGAGCAGCAGACATGCGAGTGCCATCGCACTCCATGGCCCGGCCGGCCCGGCCTGTTCAAGCATTTGCGTCCCCAAGAAGGTGCTGCGATTCCCGCGATACCTCAACTGGTGCCGCACACGGCCAAGTAGCGCCCTCGCCAGGCAGCCGATCAGTTCCCGGGCGAGGGCGCTTCCGCTGGCCAGGTGCGGCGAACGCGGGTGTGTGGTGGTCGGCGGGCAGGACCAGGTGCACTCGGCGGAGGGCTCTCCCCGGGGCTGACGCTGGACTGAGCAGTCACAGCGTGCGCAGGCCATGCGGTGCTGGCACTGCTCGAAGCCCCCTCCCCCGTGAGACGTGCGAACCCGCCCGCATATCGTGAACGCGTTCGGTCGATCATGGGGTGGGGATGCGGATGCGCACGTCATCAAGACGTTTGGTGGCTCTGGCTGCCGTGGTGGCCTGGGCCTGTGTGGGCTGCGCCAGCCCGGGGGGTGCACCGGCCCGCGTGCATCAGTCGGCTCTTGCCGGCACGTGGAGCAACCCGGCCGGCGCCGGCCTCCACTTGACTGCTGGCCACGTCATGAGCGGGGAGAAACTCGACAGCACACTGGAGGAAGGTACCGACTGCCCCGACACAGCAGCTGGGCACTGGAGCTTTTTCACCACACCCGACGACAATGGCAGCTCGTTCGCTGACGAGGATCTCACCAGCGGCTACGACATCTCACTGGACGTTGACGACGCACCCGAGTTCTGCTTCCTGTCGGCCATGATCCGGCGTGACGAGCAGGGACTCAACCTGTGCCTGACCGATACCCCCGACTACGTCTGCTCCGCCGAAGATCTCCTACGCCCCCAACCGGCAGCGCCGCCCTCGCCCCAGACAAGCACGCCGCCCCACTGATCCCTCCGCCCTTGTCCGCGCCCGGTCCGGGGCCCGACGCAGCTTGGCCACCGTCGATAAACGGGGTCGGCCGGACCACGGGGCGACCAGGCGGCCTGGCCCGCTGACAGCGGTCTCGCCGGCGGCGCCTCGGTCGCACGATGGTGGGGCCGGGGAGACAAGGTTCCGCCCGCGCGACGATCGGGCTCGGCCCTACCCACCTCGAGAACCGTGAGTGCCGCTCGCTCAGAGGTTGAAGCCGCCGGAGACGTCGATGTTCTGCGCGGTGATCCAGCGGCTCTCTTCGGCCAGGAGCGTGGCGATGACCATGCCGATGTCGTCGGGCTCCCCGACCCTGCCCAGGGCGGTCTTCGCGGCAAGTGCGGGAATGACCTCGGGAAACCTGGTGAAAGCGTCGTCGCCGAGCCGGGTGCGGGTCGCTCCGGGCGAGATGGCGTTGACGCGGATACCGCGCGGGCTGAACTCCTTGGCCATGTACCGGGTCAGCACGTCCAGGCCGCCCTTCATCGAGGCGTAGACCGAATACCCGGGCTCCATGCCGACCGTGGTGGAGTTGCTGCTGGTGTTGACGATGGCCCCGCCGTCCGCGAGGAGCGGGAGCAGGGTCTGCGTCAGGAAGAAGGGCCCCTTAAGCAGCACCCTCATCAACTCGTCGAAGAGCTCTTCGCTGGTGTCTGCGATCAGTGACGTGCCGGCGCGCCCGGCATTGTTGACCAGATAGTCGAACGTGCTGCGGGCGAAGGTGTCGTGCAGGACCCCGGCCACTGCGGACCGGAAGGCCGTGAACGAACCGCTGTCCCCCGTGTCCAGGGACAGCGCGACAGCTGTGCCGCCGGCCTTCTCGATGGTGGCGACGGTGTCGAGCGCGCCCTGGAGGTTCTTGCCGTAGGTCAGGATGACGCCCGCCCCGCGTTCGGCGATCCGGACGGCGGCGCTCTGGCCGATCCCCGAGCTGGCTCCGGTGACGATGGCGATCTTCATGCCGTTCCTCCTGCGGAAAGGGTGTGCGGACCGGCCCCGGCGGCACGGCGTGCGGCAGGCTTGGACCCGCGGCGCGAAGGCGCATGTGACGGTGGCGACCCTGCGGTCCGCGGGGGTGTCCCGCGGCCCTTCCAGACAACCAACGCGCCGCCGGAGCCGATACAACAAACCTCGCCCCTCCTTGCACAATCCTCTCGCGCCAAGGAACTGCGGCCCTGGGTGGTGCTGGAATGAGGACATGCACCTCGACGAGCTCCGGACCCTCTTGGCGCGCCATGCACGACCTGACTGGAGCACGGCCATCGACGGCGTGCTCATCTCGAGAATCGACCGTTCCGATCCGCCGGCTCCCTCGATGACCGGCATGATCCTTGCGGTGATCGCCCAGGGCGCCAAGCGCCTCGCACTGGGCGAGCGCGTCTACGACTACGGGCCGGGCCAGTACCTGGTCGCCTCCGTCGACCTTCCCGTCACCGGGCACTTCCTGCGGGCCGATCCACAGGAGCCCGCCCTGGGCTTCGGCCTGGTCCTTGAACCGTCCGAGGTCGCTCAGCTGCTGCTCGCAGCAGGACCTGCACCCACGCCCCGTGCCGGCGCCGGGGCGCCCGCCGGCATCACCGTGAGCACGGCTCCCGACGCACTGCTGGATGCGGTGGTACGCATGCTGCGCCTGCTGGATGAGCCGCGCGACCGCCCGGTGCTGGCGCCGTTGGTCAAGCGGGAGATCCTGTGGCGGCTGATCACCGGCGAACAGGGGGCGAGCGTGCGCCAACTGGGCCTGGCCGACAGCAGCCTCACCCATATCTCCCGGGCTGTGCGCTGGATCCGCGAACACTATGCCCAGCCGTTCCGGGTCGAGGACGTGGCCCGCCGCGCCGGCATGAGCGCATCCGCGTTCTACCGCAACTTCCAGGCCGTCACGGCCATGAGCCCCATCCAATTCCAAAAACAGATCCGCCTCCAGGAGGCCCGCCTGCTGCTGGCCCAGCGCCGGGGCGACATCACCGGGGTCGCACAGCGTGTCGGATACGACAACGCATCCCAGTTCAGCAGGGAGTACCGCCGCCAGTTCGGTGTCCCTCCGAGCCAGGACGCCCTCCGACTGCGACAGGGCTTGCGGATACCGGCCGGAGTGCTGGGCTGAGCTTGCGTCCGACGGGGGTTCAGAAACCTGCGCACGAAAGCCGGCTCTTCAGCCAGCGCACCAAAAACCCTCAACGTCCGGGCCAGGAAGGCCACTTGGTTCGAAGAGCCGCCGTCCGGCCGCCCGTCACCACACGGGCCGCGTCCTCGCGACCGGCGAGGCATACAGCCGCCCCGCCCATCACAAAGCCGGCACGAAACCACGGAGATGCGACACCGATCGTTGAATTGAATGGCAAGCCGATTCGGGATGAAGCACCAGAAGAAGACGGCCTCTCAGGCGTTGGGCAGACGGCGGAAGCGGTCGTCGTCCTGGTAGCCGACGGCCGGGATGCCCAGCAGGTCGTCCACCCCGGGAAAGCCCTCGCCCGCCTGGAACTGTGCCCCGTGCACCGACGCGTTCTGCGGCGGGCCCGCGTACATGCCGGTGTGCGCGCTGCCCAGCTCCATGAGGTAGCCGCCCGTCGCTGAGGGGCGGCGCCGGTCATTGGCGACGTTCTGGGCGGCGTAGGTGTTCATGGCGGCGACGCGCTGGTAGAGGGCGGTCGCCGACATCGTGGGGCGGCGGGCCGGGCGGCCGTCCAGGCCCTTGACCCGGATGTGGTGCGTCCGGGCGGCCTCCAGCACCGCTGCCAGCCCGGTCGTGCCCAGGTTCAGTCCGGTGTCGTAGCGGGTGACGAACGCCTGCAACTCGGGGCTCATGGTCCCGCCGGCGAGGTAGGCGTCGACGTGTGACTGATAGCCGTCGTCCCGGATGCTCTCCAGGTAGAGGGTGCGCACCCCGGCGGCCTTGATCTGCTCCATGTGCGAGCGCAGGAACTGCCAGATCGGTGCCCCGGAGTGGGCGCCGCCGATGGCCACGCCCTCGAACTGCTCAAGCAGTGCGCGCAGGTCGCCCATCGCGTCCTGGGAGCCGGCGTCGGCCAGTGTGTCCTCCACGGCCTGATGGCGCTGCTGCCGGTCCTCGGACGTCTGCGTGTACGCGTCGCGCGTGGCTCGCGCGTCGCGGCCCAGCTGTGTGTCGCGTGCGTCCTGGCGGTTCCAGTGGCCGAGCGTTCGCGGGTCGGCGCGGCCGATGCCCTCCAGTACCTCGTTGCGCCCGGCCGCGGGGGAAATGCCCGGCGCCAGCCGGCGGATGCCGCCCAGGGTGTAGTGGAGCAGCGGATCGGTCTCCTGGAGCGTCTGCGGGTCCGCGTCGACGTCCACGCGCTGCTTGTGTCCGGCGTCCCGGGTGGCCTGCGGCAGGCTGTGCCATTCGTCCGCTGTCAGCGCGTTCGGTGTGCGGTCGCTCGCACGGGAGTTGCGCGGACCCCGTACCCGCAGCGCGGGGCCCTGTGGATGCTGGTGCAGTTCGTCCTGCTGCATGCGCTGGACCACAGGCGCGGGACCCGACGGCGCCGCCGTGCGCTGGACGGGGGGTGTGTGCCCGCAGTCCGCGGTGGGCGCGTGCCGCTGTTCCGCGATGATGCGCGACACTGCCGAGTTCCCGGCAAGACCCTGGAATCGCAGCGCCGACTCCGCGGCCGTTCCGCCGCCGGGCCCGGACTGCCGTACGGCCTTCGCCGATCCCGGGCGCTGCGAACCTTCCCGCTGCTCGTCGCCGGTCTGCTGTGCCCGCATGCGTGCGCCCTCCCCTGTGAAGCACGGACTGGAAACGTTCAGTGTCATCGCTCTGCCCTGCTCGGCGGTATGTCCGGGCGGGCAGGTACGGGTGCAGACGCCCTGCCCCTCCACGCGGTGCGCAGAAACGGATCCAGATGACCGTCCCGGCCAAGATCCCATGGCCGACGAATACCTTTGACGTCGTCGTCGATCTGGCGGTACTCACCCGCTTCCTCTGTGCGCGTCCCCGCAGCCGGTGGTCCGCCTGCTGCGCAGTTCCGTCACCTGCGACCTTTGATCAGGTCGCATGGTCCACGGACGGGAAGCACCCCTGGCCCCGGATGTCTGCCCGGACCGCGTGGTCGTCAACAACCGCGCGGCCCGGGCCCGCCGGGCCGCGTGCCCTACCGATACACGTGCTCCGGTGGTGCGACCGTGTCGCACGTCAGCTTCTCGTTCGTCGGCACCAGGCGCTCCACGGATCCGGGATTACCGTGTACCGAGGCCAGTTGGGCGGCGTTGAGGTAGCCGATGAACAGCTGGGTATTCCGCGGCATGTTCTCCGGCTTGAAGACGAAGCTGACCCGCCCGTTGTCCTCCCGCTCGCCGGTCCTGACGCGTTCGACGCCGGGGCCCTCGCCCGAAGGGCTCAGCTTCCCGTTGTCGTCGGGTCCTTTGCAGAAGACGCCGACCTTCATCAGGACGGGGAACCCCGCGCTGCGCAGTGCCCGCTGCAGGCCTTGGTGGTCCTTGAAGTAGCGCTCCTTGTCGAAGGTGACGTGCACCGTGCCGTCCTGCTGGCTGTCCACGCTGTAGGCGGCGGTGTGGACGTGCACCCCGGCGCCGGACGTGGCGTAGGAGGGCGGTGCCGTCGAGGGATTGGTGAGGGTGGTGAGCCCTACCGCGAGGCCGGCGGTCAGGGCGGCGGCGGCCGCGCCGGCGGCCTTGCGCCGACGCCTGCGGGACCGGCCCTCGGCGACGATCTCCTCGAGGGAGACGGGCAGATGGACGTCGTCCAGCGATCGCTTGAGTGTGTCCAGTAGCCGGGTGGTGTCGGCGTCACTCATCCTGGTCCTCCTGCTGGGGTGTGGATACGAGTTCGCCGCGCAGCGTCGCAACGGCCCGTGCCAGATGGGCTGTTACCGTGCCCGGCGCGATTCCCAAAGTCCTGGCGGTGGTCGCGGTGTCCAGATCGAGGAAGACCCGGAATGCGATCACTTCCCGTTGCCGTTGCGGCAGTCGGCGCAGCACGGCCAGCAGGGAGGGGTCAAGGGCGGCATCGGTTGGCGCAGGCTGACAGACCTCGTGCCGCTCGGGCATGGCGACCTCTCGGCGCCGGCGTCGCCACCAGCTGATACGGGTATTGAGCGCGGTCCGTACGATCCATGCTCTCGGTGACGGGTGCCGGCTTACTTTCGACCACCGCGTCCATGCGCGGGTGAAAGCTTCGGCCACCAGATCCTCGGCCAGCTGCCGATCACCCACACTTGCCAGGACCGCCCGCAGGCACACGTCCCGGTCGGCCCGGTAGAACTCCCTGAACTCCAGCTGCTTCACACCCCTACTACGCTGCGGGCCCGCAATCCGCTTACACGCCCGATGCCCGTGGCGGGCCGCACGCCCAACCACGCCCTCGCCCGCTACCCACGTGCCCACTGTCGCCGGCATCCTTACGCCAGGGCCGGGACCCCGGGCCGCAGGGACGAGGACGTACACCGTGGTGACCACGGACCCCCTTGTTCTCCAGGTCCAGGATGGCGCGCCCGGCCGACAACTCTGCCCGGACGAACCTGCACGCCGAGTCCCAGACGGTCACGCAGAGCGCACCGTCATCGCCCGTCACCTGCCTCGTACAGCCCGACACGGTGAGAGCAACCGACTGCCTCAGTTGGCATTATGTGGCGTCGGGGTTGGCCCGCAGGGTGGCGCATGGGCATGTGACCAGAGATGCCCCGTGAGAATCGCCAACGCCGGTCAGCGAGGCGGGCGGCCAGGATCCGGACCGGGGCCGGGAATTCTCCGCCAGCCGTGCTGGCCGGGGTGCGGGGGTAGGGCACAGCGGCGGCCGGCCCCAGGTCGAGGCGCTTGTTCATTCACCCAACGGCTTCGTCCGGAAGCGCCGGGACGGTGGCTGTCTCCGCCACGGCGCTGTGCCACCCGAACCTGCCCGTTCAGTACGGCGCGCTACGACATCGCATCAGCCCGTGGGCTGGGGCTGGCGCAGTTCTGCCTGTCCGAAGAGGAGGGCGTAGCCGCCGGGGAGTTGGCCGAGGATCCGGGCGATGAGATCGGGGCCGGCGAGGCGTGCGACGACGGTGAGTACGGCGCCGGTGTCCCAGCGCGCGAGGGCGGGGGTGACGCCGGTACGCGAGGCCAGGTCCTTGACGAAGCCCCAGCCGGTGGGGTGTTCAGCATCGGGGATCTGTGCGGTGAGGCTCAGGGCGGCTTCGAGAGGCAGGCTCTGGGCGAGGTCGACGCGTTCGTCGCCGGTGACCTGGCGGCCGAGGGCGGCCAGCACGGTATGCACGGCTTCCGCGGCGCGTTCGCGGGTGGGGTAGGCGCCTTCGTAGCGCACCCTTTCCAGCATCTGGTCGAACGTCATGGCCGCACGGGACGGGTGCGCTCGAAGCTGGTCGTACATCGTGGAACGGTTGCCTTTCTCGTCGAAGGTGTGGGCGGTCGGTGGCCGCGGGCCGGGTCGCCCGGAGAAACCGGAGAAAAGGGCCCATCCGGGCGGGATTTGGGACAGGTGACGTGAGTGAGGGTGCCGTGCGGCCTGTGCCGGGCTGAACCGGTGCGCGCCCGGCAGGCTGCGGCGGCGCGGGAGGACGGGAGCGACGGGGGCACCGGCTCGCCCGTCCTCCCCCGCCCTCCGCCGACGTGGCCGGGCGTGTTCAGTCGGCGATCTGCTTGGGCTCGGCGTCGCCGCTGATGGTGATCTTCCGGGGCTTGGCGCGCTCGGCGATCGGGATGCGCAGGGTCAGGACGCCCGCATCGCAGTGCGCTTCGATGCGCTCGGTGTCGAGGGTGTCGGCCAGCACGACCTGGCGGGAGAAGACACCGAGGGGCCGCTCGGAGAGCTCCATCTGCACGGTTTCGCCCTTGGCGGCCGGCCGGCGCTCCGCCTTGACGGTCAGCATGTTCCGCTCGACGTCGATGTCGATCGCCTCGGGCCCGATGCCGGGGAGGTCGAAGGCCAGGACGTACGTGTCGCCGTCGCGGTAGGCGTCCATCGGCATGACCGACGGCTTCGACCACGTGCCGGTCGTACCCGAGAGCTGCTGAAAGATCCGGTCCATCTCGCGGAACGGGTCAGTGCGCATCAACATCGCGAAACACCTCCACTTGGTTCAGGCAGAAACTGCCAATGCGCTTCAACGTGCTTACGTTGTAGCATGTCATCAGAACGATGACAACTGAAGTGTCATCGAAAGGACGACAGAGTGACGGAGAGTGCCATGCACGAAGCCTCCGAACCAGGTGCGCGGGTTCCCTTCCCTGCCGCCGCCGCGGCACTGGAGACCATCGACCTGGTCGTAAAAGACGCACAGCGATCACCGGCCGACCTGCCGACCGCCGCGAGCGGCCCAACGGCGGACTCGGGCCCGCACCCCGCACTGGCCGCGCTCCTGATGCTGCGCGAGGTCCGCGACCAGCTCGCCGGCTGGGAAAGCGGCCTGATCGAAACCGCCCGCCGCCAGGGCGCGAGCTGGGCCGACCTCGCGGGCCCTCTCGGCGTCGCAAGCCGCCAGGCCGCCGAACGCCGCTACCTGCGCCTGCGCCCCGGCTCCGCGGGCAGCACCGGCGAACAGCGCGTCCAGGCCACCCGCGACTCACGCGCCGCCGACCGCAGCGTCACCACATGGGCCCGCGACAACGCAGCCGACCTGCGCCGCCTCGCCGGCCAGGTCACCTCGCTCACCGACCTCCCCGCCAGCGCCCAGCCGGCCGTCGGCGAGCTGAACGAGGCCCTGGCCGGCAACGACGCGGCCGGCCTTGTCCGCCCCCTGACCGACACCCGCGCCCACCTGCGCCCCCAGGACTCCGAACTCGCCGAACGCATCGACGCGATGACCCGCAGGACCGACCGGATCCGCCGGGACGCCCACGACCAGCGCAGCACGTGACCGCTGCTGGTCGTCGCGGCCGTTTCGGGTCATAGCGCAAGGCCGAGCATTTCCTCGCCTTCGCGGGCCCGCCGCGTTACTCATCTGCTCTCGCCGCGTGCCACCGGCAACCTGACAGATCATCAAGGTCAGCGCCTGCTCGGCGGAGTGTTGGACAATTGCTGCCGCAGCTCCCCGTCTGCTGGTCGGGCCTTGGGCCCGGACCACACGGGGCCAGCATCGAGCCAACGGGCACTACGGTGGCGAGCTTGAGCCACGGTGACGTCTCCGACGCCTGATGCAATCCCACAGCACTCACAGATGACGAACAGAGCCAAGCCACGGGCACCCGGCGCCGCGCATGCCCCAACGCTCGCGCCGCCTGCGGCCTACCCCCACCAGGGGGGCGCGCTTCCTGGAGCTGGAGGCCTACAGCGGACCGCAGGGCACCGCGCGCATCGCCTTCGACATGCGGCCGTGGGGCGAGAACACGCTGGTCATTTCAGGACGAGCACCCGCTGCGCGACATCGGCGGCGCCCTGCACACCGGTGCACGGGACACCCTGCTGCAGCTGCGCCACCGCCGCCTGCTGCGACGACTGGCCCGCGCTCTAGAAGAGTCGACACCCAGCCGCGGCAGGGAGACGCCGATATGCCTGACGCTACGACGTGGTTATCCACGGCGTCGCACAGCGAACCGAGCCCACCGACAGCCTCGGCACGACGGACATCGCAGCCCTGGCCGTCTGGATACGTCTCTCCGCACGCACACCGTGGGTGACAGACCTCATGTCCCTGCCGGACACCCAGGTCCGAGCAGTCACCCACCGAGCAGACACCGCCGCCCGCAACACTGCCCGGACCCGCGGCAAAGCGGCAAAGCAACCCGCACTGGGCGCGGCCCCATCTGGGAACTGCCCGGCTTCCGCACCGGCGTCACCCTCGCCTCAGCCATCCTCACCGCAGCGGCAAGCCGCCCTGCCCGGCATCAGCCCCGGCGACCTGCTCTTGACCGGAGAAGGAAAGCACTGCCGGGCGACGCCGAGCCCGCAGAATGCACGTGGAGTGCGTCGGCCACGAGGGTGGCGGCCCTGGCCACCAGCGGGTTGTCCGTCGGGCCCTGGGGCTCGTACTTCGTCGAGAGGATGGACAGCACCAGCGGCGAGGCGCCGGGCGGCTGGACGACGCCCACGTCGTTGGCGACGCCGTACTGTGCGCCGCCGCCCGTCTTGTCCGCCAGGATCCAGTCCGCGGGCAGGCCCTTGCGGAAGCGCTCGGTGTTGGTGGTGTTGGCCACCAGCCAGCCCAGCAACCGCTTCCGGTCCCCGGGTGAGAGAGCGCGGCTGAGAAGGAGACGGCCGTACGTCATGCCGATGGCCCGCGGGCTCGTGGTGTCCTCGGTCCGCCAGGGTTCGGCGCTGTTCAGTTCCGGCTCCCAGCGGTCGAGGCGAGTCGTGCCGTCCCCGAGGCTGCGGCAGAACCGGGTGATGGCGGTGGGGCCGCCCAGCTCGCGCAGCAGGAGGTTCGCGGCGCCGTTGTCGCTCTCGCTGACGGCCGCGGCGCACAACTGCGCGCCGGTCAAGCCGTGGGCGATGTTCTCCGGCTTCCCGGTGACCGGAATGTAGCCTGCGGCCCCGACGAATTCCGCCGTGTAGCGGATCCGCCGGGCGAGGAACTCGCCGTGCCGGTCCACGTCCCGCAGGACAGCCGCCGCGGCGAGGCCCTTGAACACCGAGCACATCGGGAAGCGCTCGTCGGCTCGGTGGGACACCGTCGCCCCCGAAGCGGTGTCGAGCGCGAAGACACCCAGCCGGGCGGCGTATTCCTCCTCCAGCGCGCGGAGTTGATCCGTGAGCCGCCCCCCACCGGGTGTGGCGGCGTACGTCTTGGTGCCCGCGGCGGACACCAAGGTGGCCAGGGCGGTACCGGCGCCGAGGGCCAGCAGCCTGCGACGGGTGGGCGGAGCTGCGCCGGTGTCGGTGAGACTCATGTGCGTTCTCCTTCTTCGTGAGTTGTGGGCTTTGAGAGTTGTTGGCTCTGGGAGTTGTGGGCCCTCGGAAATCGAGGTGCTTCAGGAATCCAGGAGCGTCAGGAATCGAGGTTCTTCAGGAATCTGGCCGCCACGGGCCCGGCGTCCGAGCCGCCGGATCCGCCGTCCTCCAGGAGCACGGCCCAGGCCAGGTCGGCGTCGCCCTGGTAGCCGATCATCCAGGCGTGGGTACGCGGTGGCTGTGCGGTGCCGAACTCGGCTGTGCCGCTCTTGGCGTGCGGATTGCCCGGCAGATCCTTCAGCGCCCGGCCCGATCCCGATGTCACCGTCGAGCGCATCAGCGAGCGCAGTCGGCTGACCACTTCAGGGCTGAGGTCCTCGGGGGCCAGGTACGTGTTGCGGACCTCGTCCGGAACGAGCACCGGCTGGGTGAACGTGCCCTTCTTGACGGTGGCCGCGACGGAGGCCATCACCAGCGGGGAAGCCTGTACGCGGGCCTGGCCGATGACGGCGGCGGCCTTGTCGTTGTCGCTGGTGTTGACCGGGGCCTTGCCGTCGTAGGTGGTGATGCCCGCGTCCCAGTGACCACCGATGCCGAACGCCCGGGCGGTGTCGCGCAGTGTGGAGTCGGAGAGCTTTTCGCGGGCGTCGACGAAGTAGGTGTTGCAGGACTGCGCGAACGCCTCCCGGAACGTGGAGCCCGCGGGGAGTACGAACTGGTCCTGGTTTTCGAAGCGCTGGCCGTTGACACGGGTGAACTTCGGGCAGGGGGCGGGGGCGTCGGGGCTCAGCCCCTGCTTGAGCAGGGCTGCGGTGGTGACGACCTTGAAGGTGGAGCCGGGCGGATAGCGTCCGGCAAGGGCCCGGTTCATGCCGCCGGGCTTGTTGGCCGCGGCCAGGATGTGCCCGTTGCGGGGATCGAGCGCGACGATCGCCGCCGTCTTGTCCACCTCTGACAGGGCATCCGCCGCGGCCCGCTGCACTTTGGGGTCGATGGTCGTGCGCACCGCGCGGCCTTGACGGGTCTTCGCTCCGGCAAGTGTCCGTACGGCCTGTCCGCTCTGCCGGTCTGCGATCACCACGGCCTTGCGCGGCCCCTTGCCCCCGGCGAGGCGGTCGTCGTAGCGGGCCTGGAGCCCGGAGAGGCCCTTGCCGCTCTTCTCGTCGACGGTGCCGGTGAGGGAGGCGGCTTCCAGCTCGCCGCCGTCACCGTCGAGGATCTTCGCCCTGTCGCCCCGACTGCTGAGCGCGAGTGTCTGGCCCTGCCGCAATTGTGGATGGACCATCGGTGCCGAGAACAGCACGGTCCACTTCCCGGATCGCTCGCGCAGCCGCGCCCGGGAGTCCCACGTGTACTCGCCGATGCCGGGTATGCGCATGGCGACAGTGAAGGGCACCTGCACCTCGTCCTCGCCCTGCGGCGCACCGTCCTCGAAGCTCATCTTTGTCCGGGTCGGCGCGAGATTGGTCATCACCGAGGCCAGGAGCGATTCGGCGGCCTTCGGGCTGTCGGTGTACGTGCCCGCCTGCTCGGTCTGTCCCCTCTGCCAGGCAGTGAGGAAGGGCTTGAGACGGTCCATGGCCGCGGCGACTTTGGGATCGGTGCCTCCCGGGCCGCCGGCGAGGAACTGGTGGCCCGCGTAGCCGCCGCCGGTGAGGAGCAGGACGAGGGCGATGATCCCGTATGTCCGTCGGCGGCGTCCGCCTCTGGGTGTCTCACGTGCGGGTGATGCAGGATGCGGCGGATCTGCCGGATACGGGTGCGAGTGCGGGTGCGACATCGTTCTCTCCTCGGTGAGCCGGTCGCCAGGACGTGCGGGACCCGGGCCGCCGAAGCGGCCGGTCACCGGCCGGCGCAGCGGTCACAGTCAAGGCCGCGGCGAGTCGCCATGTCGAATACACTCTCGACGTCACATCGATTTGTCATTCATATCTGTGCACGTCAGGGGCGCATATTGCTCACCGAACGCCATCTGGAAATCTTCATCGCGCTGGCGGACGAGGAGCACTTCGGCGCGGCCGCGCGGCGCGTGGGCATCACCCAGCCGCCGCTGTCCCAGGGACTTCGCCGACTCGAAGCACTGGTGGGCGTGCGCCTCTTCGAACGCAGCCGGGGTGTCACGCTCACCCATGAGGGCGCCCTGTTGCTGCCGCACGCCCGTCGGGCTCTCGCCGCGCTCACGGAGCTTCGGGAGACGGGCGCGCGGGAGCGGGCCGACGGCCGCCGGCTGCGCCTCGGACTCACGCCCGAGGTGCCGGCTCACCTCGCGGCCGCCGTGGCCGCCGCACCGGGCCGCGCCGGGGTACCCACCCGGCTCACCGTCGCGACGGCCCCGACCGCCACGCTGCTGTCCGAAATCACCGCGGGCCGGCTGGACCTCGCGGTGATCCGGCACCCTGCGGTGCTTCCGGGACTCGCCTCCGGCGCAGTGGTACTCCTTCCGACCTGGCGTCTGACCCCCGACCGGACCGCTGTCGAGGCGGCCGGCCGCGGCGGGCGCCTGCCGTTCGCGGTGCGGCCGCGCGAGGAAGCACCGGCGGCCTACGACCTGTTCATCGACACCCTGGCCAGTCGCGGGCGCCGGGTGGAGACGGTCGTGGTCCCCGACGAGCGCGCCGGACTCGCCCTGGTAGCGGCGGGCCAGGCCGTGCTGATCACAGCTGACGCGGGGCTCTCGGCCGAGGGCGTGGAGCGCACCCCGGCCACCGACCCGCAACTCCCGCTGCGGCTACGTGTGGTGTGGGACGCCCGCCGCCCGGACTCCGAGGAAACGGCATCCACGGCGCGGCTGCTGACGGACACTCTGACCCGGCGGGCGGGGCGGTGAGCGCGGCGAGGCGGGAGAATGACACCGAGCGCGCCATTCGTGGCATGTTCGCGGACGCCGGGGTGCGCGGCTGGCTGCACGTGGCGGAACTGCACCGGCCGGCGGCCTGCGTGACAATCGACCCGGACGAACCGGTGCCGGTGGGCTCGGTCTACAAGGTCCCCCTCATGACAGCCTTCTGCCGGCTGGCGGAGACCGGCGCTCTCGACCCCCGCCAGCGGGTGACGCTCGGCCCCGACGAACGCATGCCGGGCCCAACCGGCCTCTCCATCCTCCGGGACCCGGTCACCATCTCGCTGCGCGACCTGGTCGTCCTCATGATGAGCATCTCCGACAACACGTCGGCGAACGCGGTGCTGCGCTGTGTGGGGCCCGCAGCCGTCGAGGAACTGTGCCAGGAACTCGGCCTGCCGGACACCCGCATCCTGGGCGGGGTGGCCACGACGTTCGAGCAGATGGTCCTGGAGACCGGCACGGAGTCGCTCAGTGCCGCGATGGAACGCCTCGCCGACAACGACGCCACGGTGCCCGCCACGGTCTACAACCCCTTGTCGAAGGCATCCTCGACGCCATCGGACCTGGCCCGGCTGCTGCGAGCGATCTGGACGGACGGCGCGGCCTCCGCCGAGAGCTGCGCCTGGATGCGCGAGACCATGGGCCGCCAGCCGTGGTCCCACCGCCTCGCCTCCGGATTCCCCTACGACGACGTGACGGTATCGGGCAAGACAGGAACGTTCGGCACGATGCGACACGAGGCGGGCGTGGTGGAGTTGCCCGACGGCGCTGCCTACACCGCCGTCGTCTTCACCCAGGCAGCCCGTGCGGACAAGAGACTCCCGCGCGCGGACGCCGTCATCGGCGCGGCGGCCCGCGCCGCCGTGGAGGAACTGCGGGGCAATGAGGGCACCTGAGCCCTGACAGGCCGACAGGCCAGCACCGTCATGCCGGATCATGAGATTCAAGGAGGTGCTCTGTCGGTGCGGTGTTCAACTGCGCGGGTCAGGCTGCTCTTTGCGCCGCGTTATGCAGGTGCGCAACCATCCAGAACTCCTCGACGTGTGCTCCGTCCCCGGTCATCGCCGTGACCAGTGAGCCGAGGATGTCCGGGAGGCCGTCGGTTGGGGTGGGCAGATGGGCGGCGACGCACGGGGCGAGGACATCGAAGAGGATGGCCCGGCGGAAGACGAGGTGGGAGGGGCGTTCCCACTCGGGTTCGAACTCTTCCGGCTCGCCGATCAGAAGTGCCCGAGCCTGGAGCACGCGCAGCCTCGGTGGCCGGAGCGCGAGTGCTCCGGGCACCGCCGGGTTGATGGAGCGTGGCCCTGCGGTCATGGTTGGTGCGTCACCATCGGGACTGCCAGTACAGCGAGTTGAAGGTGGCGCGGATCGGTGCCGCCCCCTTGCTGAAGCTGGTCCAGCTCTCTCCGCTGTCCTGGGAGTAGCGCATGAGCCAGCGGCCCTTGTTGACGGTGCGCAGATCGCTGTGCCCGATGTTGGTGGAGTCGGCGTAGCGCACCAGTTGCTGTGCCGCGTCGACGACCGGGGTCGTGCTGCCGATGGACACATCGCTGTCGGCTTCGGAGCCGATGAGCGTCCAGTCGGTTCCTTGCGCGGAGGCCGGCAGGTTCGTGGCGTGCAGCCACCGCATGAAGACGGACTCGGTATCCATGTCCTCGCACTGGCGATTGATTGCGATCACCGTGCAGATCGTTGACGCCGGTGCGCCGTAGTGAGGGGTGCCGAGGGTGACGATGTCCTCGGTGTAGATGAAGGGCGGCCATCCCTCCATCTGACGCTCGGTGCCTGTCAGGGCGGCCCGGATGATGAGGCCGCCCATGGAGTGGCCGACGAGGTCCACACTCTGTCCGTACCGGGAGTCGTTGTTGTAGATCTTCCACGCCAAGCGGCGTCCCTTTAGCACCGCAAGCCCCTCCTTCGGGGGCAGTGGTCGAGGCGGTGCCCGCCCCCCGTACGGGCACCGCCTCGACCACTGTTTCCGGCCGACTGTGGTCAAACCTTGGACAGACCTTGAACAGGCAGGTCAGGGTGGTGAGCGGGCTCGGCAGGACGCCGTCCGGTTCGGCTCGACGACGGGACGGGGCCGGAAGAGGGCCGTGAAAGTTGGAGGTTCGGTACGTGACGGTGCGGTTCGCGGTGCTGGGTGACATCGAGGTCCAGGTCGGCGACCAGCCGCTCGACATCGGGCACATGAGGCAGCGCGGCGTACTGGCGGCGTTACTGGCCGACGCCAACCGCACCGTCTCGGTGGATCAACTGGCCGACCGCATCTGGGCGGACCGGCCCCCGCAGCGGTTCCGTTCCACCCTGTACAGCTACCTGTCCCGATTGCGGCAGGCGCTGAGCTGCCTCGAGGGCGCCGGGGTACGGATCGTGAAGGAGCCGGGCGGTTACCAGCTCACCGTCGACGCCTCAGCGGTGGACCTGCACCGGTTCCGGGACCTGGTTGCGCGGGCCAGGACCACGGAGGACGGCGAGCATGCCGTAGCCCTGTTCGAGGAAGCGCTCGGCCTGTGGCGGGCCGAGCCGTTCGCCACCCTGGACACGCCCTGGTTCAGCACGCTGCGCCAGACGCTGGCCCGTGAGCGGCTCGCGGCCGAACTGGACCGAACTGACCTCGCGCTGCTCCAGGGCCGTCACGGCGAGCTGCTGGCCGACCTGACGCCGCGGGCCGAGGCGCACCCCCTGGACGAGCGGCTGGCCGGTCAGCTGATGCTCGCCCTGTATCAGTCCGGGCGGGCGGCCGATGCGTTGAGCCATTACCGGTGCACCCGGGAACGGCTCGCCGAGGAGCTCGGCGTGGACCCCGGGGCGCCGTTGCGGGACCTGCACCAGCGGATCCTCGAGGCCGACCCCGCACTGGCCTCGTCGCACCTCTTGCCGACGGCCGCCTCGCTGCGGCCCGTGCCCCGTCAACTTCCGGCACCGCCTGCGGCCTTTGCCGGTCGCGTCAAGGAACTGCACCAGCTGACGGCGGCGTTGGAGGCTTCGGCGGACGCCGAGGGCGGTCCGGGCGAGACCGTGGTGATCTCGGCGATCGGTGGCATCGGTGGCATCGGCAAGAGCTGGCTGGCGCTGCGCTGGGCGCACGAGAACGCGCACCGGTTCCCGGACGGACAGCTGTACGCGAACCTGCGCGGTTTCGACCCGGCCGAGCAGCCGATGCCCGCCGCCCTCGTGGTACGCGCCTTCCTCGATGCGCTGCACGCTGCCCCGGACAGCATCCCGGCGGACCCGGACGCGCAGGCGGCGCAGTACCGGAGCCTGCTCACCGGACGGCGCATGCTGATCGTCCTGGACGATGCCCGCGACGCCGACCAGGTCCGGCCGCTGCTGCCGGGCAGCCCTTCGTGCACCGTGCTGATCACCAGCCGCAACCGTCTGACCGCGCTGGTGGCGACGAACGGGGCCCAGCTGCTGCCGCTCGACGTCCTTGGCCGGGACGAGGCGCATCACCTGTTGGTCAGCCATCTCGGCACACGCCGGGCCGCCGCCGAGCCGGAGTCCGTGGCCGCGCTGGTGGAGCACTGCGCGGGGCTCCCGCTGGCCCTGGGGGTCGTGGCCGCTCGCGCCGCCACCCACCCGGACTTCCCGCTCGCCGTTCTGGCCGGGGAACTGAACCAGGCCACCGACCGCCTCGACGCGCTGGATGGAGGTGATCTCACCGTCAGCCTGCGGGCGGCCTTCGCCGCCTCGCACCGCGCGCTCACCTCGTCGGCCGGCACCCTGTTCGTCCTCCTGGGCCTGGCTCCCGGGCCGGACATCAGCCTGGCCGCGGTGGCGAGTCTCGCCGCGTCTTCCCCGGCCCGGGTCAGAGCTCTGCTGACGGAACTGGAGTCCGCCCACCTGGTGCGGCAGGACCGCCCCGGACGCTACGGGATGCACGACCTGGTGCGCCTGTACGCCGCCGAACTCGCCCATCGACTGCCCGGCCAGGACAGGGAGGCCGCCCTGACCCGGTTCGTCGACTTCTACGCGCACACCGCTTACGCGGCCAACGAACTCCTGGACGGCCCGCACACGCCGTTCGCGAGCCGGGTCGAGACGCCGGCGCCCGGGTGCGGCCCGTTGAGCCCGGCGGACACCACGGCCGCGCTCCAGTGGTTGGACGAGGAACATGTCTGCCTCCTGGCCGTCCAGTCCCTGGCCCTGGCCACCGGCCGTCACCCCCGGGTGTGGCAACTGGCCTGGTCCCTCATCTCGTACCACCAGTCCGGTTACCACCTGACGGAATACTTCACGGTCTGGCGGGCCGCCTTGACCGCGGCCGAACGCCACGGCGACGCTCCTGCCCCCAGAGCCCTGGCCCACTGGCGGTACGGACACGCCCACTCGCTGACGGGCGACCACAGCAAGGCCCTGCACCATCTCGGTGCCGCCCTCACCCTGTCCGAACGCACCGACGACATCGCGGGCCAGGCGCACATCTGCCGCACCCTCGGCCGGGTCTGGGAGCAGTATGGCGACGACGAGCGCGCGCTGGAGCATGCGTTGCGCGCCCTCGCCCTCTACCAGCAACTGGACAATCCGGTCTGGCAGGCCAACCAGCTCAACGCCGTGGGCTGGATGCACGCCCAGCTCGGCCGCTATCCGCAGGCGCGTACTCATTGCGAGCAGGCGCTGCGCCTGTACGACGAACACGGACGTCCCGGCGACGCCGCCTCCACCCTCGACAGTCTCGGCTACATCGCCCATCGCACCGGCCGGCACGCGCAGGCGGTCGAGTACTACGAGCGGGCCCTGCCTCTCTTCCGCGAGTACGCGGACTTTTCCAACGAGGCGGACACCCTCGCCAATCTTGCCGAAACCCATCAGGTCATGGGCAGCCTCGCTGCCGCCCGCGCAGCCTGGGAGCAGGCCCTGGCGCTGTACCAGGAACAGAAACGCACCGCACAGGCGGAACAGATACTGGCCCGGCTGCGGGACTGATGACCGTTCAACTGCCGCTCACCACCGGTGCGGAGTGCAGGGCGGCGCGGCGGGCCGCCAGAGCTGTGCCGCCTCGAGCCGGCCAGGCGGCTCAAGACCGGAACGCGGTGTGCGGCAAGTCGCCTGCATGTGCTGTGCGGATGGCGCTGGCTCTGATCGGCTGATCCAAGGTTCCTCCAAGATTCGGGCAAGGCCGCGTGAGCAAGGTGATGGCCGTCGAACAGGTGCGAAGGCCGGGGCTGTCCCGCCAGGGCCTTCGCCGGAGGAAGGAATCGAGATGGACATCCGCAAGATGATCGCAGGGCTCGCTCTCGGAGCCACCGTGGGACTGGGTCTCATGGCCGCACCAGCCCAGGCGGCTACCGCCGCCTCGCCCGCAGCTCCTGCCGGTACGAAGAGTGTCCTTGACGGCCGCAGCGCGCAGGAGAGCCGGCACTTCTACAGCAGCCACCGCACCCGTGGGGAGTGCGAGACCCGGGGGTGGTACTGGGTGAATCGGAACCCCTCGTGGACCTGGGAGTGCGACCCCGGCCTCGGCACTGACGGGAAGTTCAAGTACCACCTGTACCTCTGGTACTGAGGGGCGTGGCAAGAGCCCGCGCGCAGAGCATCTCCCGCACGCTGCCCTGGAGTTGCGCACCGAGCGGTCGCTGACGGGCGCGTCCGCTGGGCTGCGGATGACGCCACCCGTGGCGGCTTCCACCGACTGACCGGATGCTGCCGGTAGCCGGGTGCTGCCGCGCACGACGGGGCCGGTAACCCCGCTGTTCAGCGGCTCGGTCCGCTGCTCACGCAGGAGTCGGCCGAGCGGCTGTGGACCGTGGACGGCACGCCAGCCGCGGTCCGCAGCCGCCAGGTCTTTCGAAGGGCGCCGCTGCGGCGGCAAACCGACGACTCGGTGAACGAGGGAGGGTGCAGCGCTCCTTGGGGGGCGGGTTGAGCGGGGGGAACGCCCTTGCGGGTGTTGGTGGGGTGGCCGGGCCTTTACCGTGTTGGGCAGGTCAGCTCGTTGACGCGGCGCTCCTGCAGTACGCAGAAGATCACGAGGCTTGTGCCGACCGGCACCAGGGCGATGATCTGTGCCTCGTGGTCGGCCCGCAGCCACCAGTCCCACCGCCCGGGGCCCGCCGAACGACGGTGTGATCGCCGGCGCAGCGACGAGCAGCGGCCCCAGATGAATGTCGGGCGGCGCAAGAACGTGGATCACGGACACCGCAACGATCCACGCGACCGGGATGGCGGCAAGCGACCGGCGCTGGTGTCGTCGGCCGGGGGCGGGTGCCGCCCGGGACCGGCGACAGCACCCACCGACCACCAGGTGCCACGAGCCATGTCGGCCCCGAAGGCACGAGCCCAAACCGGGCTCCACGACGAAGGCGACGGGCGAGGCGGACCGGGCGGGCGGCGCGGCTGTGCCGGTCGGTCCGGTGGTGTCAGAGGATCCGGCAGAGTGCTGTGTAGCGTCCTGTACGCGTTGCTACGATGGGAGGTATGGCGAAGAAGCAGATCAACGTGAGAGTCGACGAAGCCGTGTACTCCGCCATCGAGGAACGCGCGGCGGCCGCCGGGATGGAAGTCAACGAGTACGCCCGCCAGCTGCTCGCCGACGAGGCCAACGATCTGCGCCACCGTTTCCTCGTCGCGGGCGATCACTTCGCGGGCGCGTGGGCCGACCACTTCGAGGAGCGTTTCGGCGCCGACAGCCAAGGCGCTGCCCCTGCCCGCAAGGCGGACCACGCCGCGTGATCGTGCACATCGACCGGGCCTGGCTCCTGGACCTGGCCCACCGCAGTCTGCCTGCGGACCCGCAAGTGACCGACTTCGGCAGCCTGCAGGCTGCCGTCGCCCGCCACACCGACAGGGTGATGGACGTCTACGTCTACGCCGAGCCGCACCACCGGGCCGCGGCCCTCATGCACCAGCTGGTGCGCGTCCCCGCGCTGGAGGCACGCAACAAGCTGTTCGCCGCCGTCGTTGCCGCCTCCTACCTGAGCGCGTCGGGACTGTTTGTCACCGTCGCCGCCAAGACGGCCGCCGACCTGGCCGAACGCATCGACCGCGATGCCCTGGACGTACGCAGCACGGCCGCCGAAATCCGCTCCTGGACGCAGAACTGAGCGGCAGCGGCCCCGCAAGGCGCTTTGGTGCACACGGCCTCCCGGAACGCTGCCCTGGGGTAGAGCAGATCCGCTCTACAGCTCCGGGCACCTGATGCCGAACCGATACGGCGTGGCCATGAATTCCATGTGCACTCCTCCCGGACGACGGAGGCTTCTCGCGGGTCACTTCGACGTGCGCGGGCTCGAGTCCGGCAGTCGGCTGCCCTCCGCGTCACCCTGCCCTGGAACCCGGGGATCGTCGAAGACCATGCCGACCGGACCAAAATGATCAAGCGTCAGATGTGCGGCCGGGCCGGCTGCGCATTCCTGCGCAAGCGGGTCCTCCTGGCGTGAAGGAAGTCCGGCCAAGGGAAGATCCGGAGCCGCAACGGGCCGGCCGTGTCCCTCGCTCCCGTTCAGGCCCAGTTCGCCAAATCGGTGCCCCAGCGGGTCGGTGGACGGTTCCAGTTCGCGGGTGCGCCGTCGTAGTGGATCGGGGGCAGGGCGTGACGCAGCAGTCCGTAGGGCGAGGGGGTCTCGGTGAGCCAGGATCCGGGGTCGCACAGGCCCGCTTCGCCCGGGGCAGGGGCGGCGGGGATGTCGTGCAGCAGCCAGGATGCCGTGCCGGCCAGGGAGAGGCGAAGATGCCGCCCGCCGCCGGTGGCCTGCCTCTCGCTCAGTGCGCGCAGGACGCCGGCGGCGAGCAGATACCCGCTTCCGTGGTCCAGCGCCTGTGCCGGCAGCACACCGGGGCGGCCGTCGGCCGTAGCCTCGATGGCGGCGATACCGGTAGCGGCCTGGACCAGGCTGTCGAAGCCGCGGCGCTGGGCCCAGGGGCCGGAGAAGCCCCAGGCGCACAGTTGGGCGACGATCAGTCCGGGGTGCCGGGCCAGGAGCGCCTCGGGGGCCAGTTGGTGCCGGTCCAGGGCGCCGGGGCGGTAGCCGGTCACCACCACGTCCGCCTGGCCGAGCAGGCCCTCGAAGGTGTGCCGGTCGCCCGGGTCGGCGAGATCCAGCAGCGTGGAGCGTTTGCCCATGCCGGTGTCGGCGTGGGCATCGGCGTCCTCGGGGAGTTGCGGAGCGTCCACGCGCAGCACGTCGGCGCCCAACAGCGCCAGGGTGCGGGTGGCGACAGGGCCGGCGATGACGCGAGTCAGGTCCAAGACCCGCACTCCCAGGGCCGGCAGGCCTGCGGGCGCCAGCAGCCGGGGGCTGCTCTGCCCCACACGCCGCGCCTCGACCAGAGCAGGTCCGGCTTCAGCGGGTGCGGAAGCCACAGCCACGGCCAGGCCGCCTGCCGCATAGACGCTCTCCTGGACATCCCGCGCCGGACGCGATGCCACTTCCTTCGAGAGCACGCCCGCCAGCGCCCGGTCATCTCCCGTGTCCGCGATACCCAGGGCGCCGAGCAACCGGGCACGGTGGTGCGGGTAGTTGGCGTGCGTGCGCACCCATCCGTCGGCCGCCTGCCAGAACCCGGACAGCGGAGCAAAGGACACCGGAGTCCGGCCGTCGATCCGCAGGTGGCGCTCGCTGACGAACGCGGTGGCCACCGCCGCCTCGTTCACCCGCACCGCGGGCACCGGCACGCCGTTGCGCATTGCCAGCAGTTCCGCCGCGGCCAGTGAGCACACGCCCACGCAGGCCCGCGCCAGTTCCCTCACCGGCAACCGCGACGGCAGGACAGCGCCCGCCCCCTCGAAGGACACGCCCTGGGCCAGGTCGCGCCGGCCCTCCAGGGCCGCCCAGGCGTGCGTGGTGGCCGCATCCTCGGTGTACGTCATCCGCTCATTGTGCGGGGCAACCCGGGGACGACGCAGCCAGCAGGCCGTTACGGCTCTGCCTCACCTTGGCCGGCGCCCGGAAGGATCACGCCACGCAATCGACCACCAGTAATCGATCCGGAACCCGAGTTTCGACAGCCCCCTGAGCACGCGCCGAAGAACCGTCCAAGACCGGCGGAGTCCTAGCCAGGTTTGCTCGAAGGTGAGCGAGGGAGAGATCTCCATGAGTTCACGGATCCGCTCGGCCCGCGGTCGGGCCATTACGACCGACGACTTCTGTTCCATGTCACGCCTCCATCCGTGCAGGCCGGCGGTAATCCGTCACTTCACTGCGAGTCGCAAGGGATCGCCTGTGCAAGGTCGATAGGTGTGGCCGCGGGCTGCTCGCGGCCACACCCTGTCAAGCGTTGCGACGAAGCATCGTGCGCAGGGTTCGCCGCTCAGGCACTTTGCCGAACCGAGGGCCCGGGTCGAGAGAACGGTCTTGGATGACGCTGTCCCGCCGGGGAGGGGCTTCATCGCTTCGGCGGGCGTAGCACCGTGGGACCTCGTCAGCCTCCGGCGAAACGACCGTTCACCGATCGCCCGGCCGACGTTCTGATGTCCAACGGCCTGCCCTCGATGCGTGTTCGGCCCAGGTCACCCGCTAGTCGCCGTGGTCGCCCTGCAGCACACGACGGCGGTCCTGTTCGCGCTTGGAGTAGGCGGCCGCCCGGATCGCCTCATCGCTTTCCAGGCCCGATCCCAGCGCACCGCCCACAGTGGCGACCGATGCAACGAACCAGGCCAGCGTCATGTAATCCGCCGCGTCCAGCGGGGATCGCGTCATGGACGCGAAGACGCGGTCGTTCAGGATGAACAGCGCCCACACGAAGTTGATGACCATCAGGCCGACGTAGCAGACGAGTACTCCGATCCCGACGGTCACGATCGTCGAGGCGTTGTAGAGCCTCGCCCGCTGTCTCTCCTCCGGCGAGCTTTTCGACGGGCGATGCCACAGCTCCGCGTCCACGATCAGCCATCCGATCATGGTCGCGATAGATCCCGCCGTGGCAATGACAAGACGGGGCGTGCTCAGGGCGTCGGCCAGACTCCAGACGGTCGAGTTCACGGTGGCGACGGCCCCGGTCGCCAACGCGGCCGCCAGCGCCTTCGACAGACCCGGCACCAGCCGCCAGGGCCGGTTGGCGCGGACCATCCCCCCGAGCACCCGTAGGCGGCCCCGTCGGTCGCTGACGACGTAACGAAGATCAGCCGCGTCCTGGCCGCCAGCCGGGTCCGGGTTGGCAGGCACGACGCGTCCGGCGAGCGGCCCCGCCAGCGGTTCACTGTGCCGGTTCTCCTCGTCCCCTCCGGCCTTCGGGCCCACCAGGCCAAGCACGGCTTCTTCCACGGCCTGCCGGGCTCTTGTCTGCAGCCGCCAGCCGCCCAGCGAGGGCAGAGACAACAGTGCCAGGCCGTGCCCGCGCTGCACGCCCACGACCAACGTGTGCCCGTCGGCGTGCAGGGGAAGGTCGGTGAGAGCCACGACGACGTCCCAGTTCTCCGCACTTGCGCGGGCCCTGATCCGGCTCATCAGCGTGGGCGGGTCCTCGCTGCCCGAGGTGAAGGGCTCGCTCACCACCTCGACGTCGAACCGTCGTCCCGGGCCGGATCTGCCGGCGAGCCGAGCCGGGAGGACGCGTGCCATCCGCCGCGCGACCTCTGTCGGCGCGTCCGGATCCGCCAGAAGAGCGACGACGGTGACCCTCGAAGACGAGATCCGCACGGCCCGACCCCTCACGGCTGCTGCTGGAGCACATGTGCCGACAGGATGCCCCACCGGGGGCCGGGATTCGCGGTGACACGCTTCCCCGCACACATGGTGCCGCCTTCGTCGTCGCGGTCGCGGTGGTGCTGCTCGTACTGGTTCTCCGCGCTGCTCTCCGGATCGGCCGGAGCGGGGTTCGCCGCTCCTACGGGCGCGTCTCGGACAGGGTTGTCGAGGGTGTCACGCCATAGCGCTGACGGTAGGCGGCGGCGAACCTGCCCAGGTGGGTGAAGCCCCAGCGGAAGGCGACATCAGTGACGGTCACCTGACCTGGTTCCTTCGCGCGCAGCTCCTCATAGACACGTGCCAGCCGTGCCCGGCGCAGGTAATCCATGGGAGACATGCCCACGTGGTGGCCAAATCCCTGCTGCAGCCGTCGAATGCCCACCCCGGCGATCTCCGCGAGGGCCGCCACGGTGAACGGATGCTCCGGGTGTGCCTCCATGGCGTCGATGGCGCGTTTTACGGGGGCAGGACGGCTGGGCCGGACCGGACGCGCCAGCTCTTCGCGGTAAGGATGATCCGCTGCCAGCAGCAGGCCGATCAGCAGCGCCTCGTGCAGTCGGTCGGCCACCAGTTCCTGCCCGGTGAGCCCTTGGGATGTCTGAGCGTCCTCCGCCGCCATCTGGGCCATCCGGACCCAACTGCGCCCATGGCCGCGAGAGATGTCCATGGCGGGGCGCAGCCGTAGGGGCAAGCGGATCGGGGCGTCGAGCAGACGCTCCATCTGGAGTTCCAGCGCGGGCCGCTCGATCTTCACCGCGAGAAGCCTGCAGTCAGCGCTCCACCGGTCCAGCACCGTGGTGCGGCCCGGCTGGAAGACGGCGGCTTCGTCCACAGTCGCCACAAGTGGATCGAGGTGTCCCTGGTGCCATGCCACGGCCCCGGAAAGGGGTATGTCGACGTGGTAGGCGCCAAGCTCGCCGAACCGCATCCGCAGATCCGCACCAAAGTGCAGGACGCCGAGCGTCACGCCGCGCAGCCGACTGACCGCGAAGTGCCCGGAGAGGGCGTCCGCCGGCTGGAGCAGGTCGACAGCATTGCCGTAGAAGTTCTGCTCGATGATCTGCCGGGCCTCGTCCAGGTCGCCGGTGCGGAACCGGACCGGCGACCTGGCTTCGGCACGGAGAGCCGCACCCGCCCGAGCGGCCGGGCGGGCCGGCGGCTCTGACGTCTCATGCCTGCAGGCCGACATGGGGTGCTTGTCTGTCTCAACATCTAGGCGCAATGCCGTGACTCCGTCTGTGACATGGGCGGGGCTGGTACGAGAGCGATCCGGACGGAGGACGCGGTCCTCCCCGGCAGCCGGCTCGCGGGCCGACGCCGGGTCGGCAGGCCGGGGCCAGAGCGGCGGAATCACGCATTCCTGGGGAACACCGGCCACAGAATAGTTCGGCATTCATACAAGTCTGCCGTGCTGGCGCCCCAGTTCACGCCGGGCCTCCGCCCCAGCGATGAAACAGTTGCGCTTAAAGGATCATGTCGTGCGCTGACCGGATCATGTCTGCCGGGAGCACTGCCTAACGTGGGACCAGGGCGATCTCCAGCCCTTCCGCAGTACCGGCCAAAGGCACACCGCTCCGTGCGCCCGCGGCCGCCGCGTCCCGGGTGCCCGGACCCCGCACCCGGGACGTGGGACTGCCCGGCGTCGGCATCGGCATCGGCATCGGCATCGGCATCGGCATCGGCAGCTGATAGCGTCCGCGCCCCCGCCGGACGGCTGCGTCACACCGTACGGTCCACGCCGGCCGGGACAGGAGCCGTGCGCCCGGATCCGGACTTCCCGTACAGGAACCGAGCACCGCCGTCCGCGATCAGCGAGCCGTGCGCCCCGTCCGGCGCCCGCCGTTCCGGCTCGTCCACCGGTTCAGCCATGATCCGCTTGCCCGGCCCCGAGATCCTCCGCAACCGAAGGGCAGGGCGTCGCGGGTGACATACCGGCCAGAGGCCTCGCCCCGGGCTCCCCCGGACGCGAGTGCCGCGCCGCGCACACTCCGCCGAAAAGCGCGAGGCACCCGCGTGGTCGAACGGCGCGGCGGCCGACGTGCGCAGACACTGCCCGGCTCCCAAGGTGGGAAAAGGCCCGCACACCGGCAGCCCCTGACACCGCCGGACAGCATGACTCCCGTGCCCGCGAGCCGCCTCCTTCTCGACAACGAATACGGCATCCGGCACGTCAGGCGGACCGGATGCCGTCATGATCGGACATCCGCTGTGACCACTTCGCCCTTCGGGTCCGGTGACCCTTTCTCGGACCTGTTCAACCGCTTCTTCGGCACGAGTCCGGCGGCCTCCCCGCCGGCGGTCCAGCGAGTGCCCATCGGCCGCCTGCTCAGTGATGCCTCCCAGGAACTCCTGGCGACGGCCGGCGGGCGTGCCGCCGAGGACGGGGCCGATCTCGACACCGTGCACCTGCTGTGGGCCGCCACCCAGGCCGAGCCCGGCCGCCAACTGCTCGCACAGGCAGGCGCCGACCCCGACGCGCTGGCAGCCGAGGCGGAGCAGTCGCTGCCCACCGGCGGCGCGGTGGAGGAACCGCGGCTGACCCCGGCGGCGAAGCGGGCCCTGCTCAGGGCCCACGCCAAGTCCCAGGAGGCGGGTGCCTCGTACATCGGACCCGAGCACATCCTGGCCGCGGTCGTCGAGGACCCCTCGTCCGGCGCGGCCGGCGTCCTGGGACCGGCCGGTGGTGCGGGAACGCGCCGCGGAGGCGGGGGCCATGGCGGGGCCGGCGGGCCGGCGGCGGGCGGGTCCACTGCCACGCCCACGCTGGACGAGTACGGTCGCGATCTCACGGACGAGGCCCGCGCAGGGCAGTTGGACCCGGTGGTGGGCCGGGCGCAGGAGATCGAGCAGACGGTGGAGATCCTCTCCCGGCGTTCGAAGAACAACCCGGTACTGCTGGGCGATCCAGGAGTCGGCAAGACCGCCATCGTGGAGGGTCTCGCACAGCGCGTCGTCTCCGGCGACGTGCCCAAGACCCTGCGGGACCGGCGGGTGGTGGCCCTGGACCTGTCGGGTCTGGTGGCCGGTTCGAAGTACCGCGGAGAGTTCGAGGAGCGCCTGAAGAAGGTCATCGACGAGGTCACCGACGCGCAGGAGAGCATCATCCTGTTCATCGACGAACTCCACACGGTCGTCGGCGCCGGTGGCGGCGGTGAGGGCGCCATGGACGCGGGCAACATCCTCAAACCCGCTCTGGCGCGCGGCGACCTCAGCCTGGTCGGCGCCACGACCTTGGACGAGTACCGCAAGAACATCGAGAAGGACGCCGCACTCGCACGCCGTTTCCAGCCGGTCATCGTGCCCGAACCCACGGTTGAGGAGACCGTGGAGATCCTTCAGGGCCTGCGCGACTCCTACGAGGCCCACCACGGCGTCCGCTTCACCGACACGGCACTGGAGAGCGCGGCCACCCTCTCCGACCGCTACATCACCGACCGCTTCCTGCCCGACAAGGCCATCGACCTGATGGACCAGGCCGGCGCCCGGGTGGCGCTGCGCGGCGGCGCCGACAGCCCCGAGGCGGACGAGATCCACCAAGAACTGACCCGGCTGAACCGGGAGAAGGACGAGGCCGTCCACAACGAGGACTACGAGCGAGCCGCCGGGCTCAAGAAACAGATCGGCGAGTCGGAGGGCAGGCTCTCGGCCCTGGACGGCGAACGGGCACCCGCCGCCGAGGTCACCGAGGAAGACATCGCCGAAGTCGTCTCCCGGCGCACCGGTATCCCCGTCGCCCAGTTGACGGCCACCGAGCGCGAACGCCTGATCCGCCTCGAGGAGACCCTGCACGAGCGGGTAATCGGCCAGGACGAGGCGGTCACCGCGGTGGCACAGGCGGTACGGCGCGGCCGTGCCGGGATGGGCGATCCCGACCGGCCCACCGGCAGCTTCCTCTTCCTCGGCCCCACCGGCGTCGGCAAGACCGAACTCGCCAAAGCCATCGCCGACATCCTCTTCGGCCAGGAGGACCGGCTGATCCGCTTCGACATGAGCGAGTTCCAGGAACGCCACACCGTCTCACGCCTCGTCGGTTCTCCCCCGGGGTACGTGGGCTACGACGAAGCCGGCCAGCTCACCGAGGCCGTCCGCCGCAAGCCCTACAGCGTGGTGTTGTTCGACGAGGTGGAGAAGGCGCACCCGGACGTCTTCAACCTGCTGCTGCAAGTACTCGACGACGGGCGGCTGACCGACGCACAAGGCCGTACCATCGACTTCCGCCAAACGGTCGTCATCATGACCAGCAACCTCGCCTCCCAACTCATCCTGAACCACCAGGGCGCCGTGGAGGAGATCCGCGACGAGCTGATGGCCGAGCTGCGCAGCCACTTCCGTCCCGAGTTCCTCAACCGCATCGACGAGGTGGTCGTCTTCCACGCGCTCACCCGCGATGACCTCGTGCGGATCGTCGACCTGCTCCTGGAACGCAGCCGCCGCAGGCTGCACGCCCAGCAGGTCTCTCTGCAGGTGACCGACGCAGCCAAGGAATGGCTCGCAAACCAGGGCTACCAGCCGGAGTTCGGGGCCAGGCCGCTGCGCCGCACCATCCAGACCGAACTCGACAACCGGCTGTCCACCATGCTCCTCGACGGACAGGTGAGTCCCGGCGACACCGTCACCTGCGACGTGCGGGACGGCCAGATCCAGTGCACGGTCTCACCCGGCAACCGCGAGGAGTCCGGCGAACCGGCCACAACGGACTGACAAGACAGCCGACGCGCGCAGCCGACGCCTGTGCCCAGCCCTCCCCCAGGACAAGCCGCTGAGGGCCTTCGACTTCGCCTTCGCTGCCAACCCCAATACCGACCCGTCCACGGCCAACACACTGGCCACCTGCGACTGGGTCAAGAAGGGCGAGCCGCTCTGCCTGCTCGGCGACACCGGCACCGGCACCGGCAAATCCCACCTGCTGATCGCGCTGAGGAGCCTGTGGTGTGGCTGGCCGGCCGGCTCCGGCTTACGGATGCTCAGCGACGGCTGGGCCCGACGGTCAGTCGATGCCGTCGACGCCGTCGATGATGCGGAAGTCGCGCTCGACGCCGTCGGGGAGGGCCACCAGCGCCTTCTGGTATGCCTCGCTCTCGTATGCCGCGACGGCCTGTTCGAAGCTGTCGAACTCGATCAGAACGACGCGTTGCGTGAGTCCGGCCTCGTGGGCGACGACCCGCCCGCCACGGGACGGGAGGCGGGACAGGACGCGCCCGCCCCCGGCCTGGACAGCCGGACCGGCCAGCTTGTCGTAGGCAGTCAGCCTCTCAGGGTCGGAAATGGCGGGGTAGACACTCACCCAATACCCCTTAGCCATGGAGACCTCCTGTGTTCGGCCGGACACGCCCAGCGTCGAACTGACACTCGGATCGACCGGTCCCGGCGACGGGCACTGCGGGCAGTGGAATCGTCATACGCGCAGGTTAGGGCTTGATATGAGGTCAGGGGAAAGACCGGTACGGGATAGACTCAGAACGGATCGTTATCAATCGACAGGGAGGAAACGTGGCGCCGGATACGGTGAGCCTGCGCTACTTCCTGGTGCTGGCGCAGGAGTTGAACTTCACCCGCGCGGCCGCACGGATCGGCATCGCACAACCCGCACTCAGCGCCCGGATGCGCCGGCTGGAGGCGCAACTCGGTACGGCCCTGCTGGTCCGCAACACGCGCAGCGTCGTACTGACCACGGCCGGTGCGGCTTTGGCGGAGTCCGCGCCGCCCGCGCTGGCGGCGCTTGACCGGGCATGGGACACCGCCCGGAGCGCGGCGGCCGGTGAACTGGGCACGCTGCGCATCGGATACAGCCTCAGCACCGGATCCCAGACGACCCCCGCCCTGGTGAACAGACTGATTCGCAGCAACAGCGGACTCGAGGTCGGCGCGGTCCCGATGGCGACACCGGAGATCACCCCCGCGGTCGCCGACGGCCGCATCGACGCCGGGATCACCCGCGGTGAACAGCCGGGCCGTGGCGTGCGCCGGTCCCTGCTGCGGCGTGCGCGCATCGGAGTCCAGCTGGCGCAGCACCATCCGCTGGCCGAACACCCGGAGATCGAGATCGCCGACGCGGCCGCGTATCCGCTGCGACTCCCGGATCGCGCGGCCAACCCCGTGATCCACGATCAGCTGTCCGCACTGTTCCGAGACACCCGGCCACACCCCCAATTCCTCACGCCCGCAGACTCTTTCGACATGTCCCAGCGGGACCTGCGCGACGGGCTCACCCTCGCCCCGGCCGGAGAAGCCGCAGCCACGGCACAACCGGCCGGCCTCACCTGGCGACCGCTGCGGGGCGCGCCCAGCCTGACGATCCACCTGGTCCTCCCCCGCGAGCAGTCGCCGCTGCACCGCCGCCTCCGTGCCGTCGCCAAAACCCTGGCGCACGAGCTGCACTGGCTGCCGGACTGAGGCGCAAGAGATCAAGCGGGACGGATGCCTGCAGTGGCAGGGACGAGGACCCTGCGCCCGGCGGACTTCGCGGTGACCATCCCCGCGTGCGCGGGGGTGCAGATCGGCCAGCAACCGCACCACCCACAGGCCTTGGAGTCATCCCGGCACGGGCCCGGCGGACGGTCACTCTCTTGCGTACCGACGTACAGACTCCCGGAACGCTGTGACGCCTGCCTCGTAGTCGTCCACGAGGCCTGCCGGCACCCCGTCATGCGCAGCCACGGCGCCCTGCACGGCGATAGCAAGCGCATGCACTTGTGCGGCTGTTGTGTACACCGCTCTGTGGTCGTGAAGGCGTGAGTACGCCGCCAGCCTGCCCAGTTCACGGATCTGGTCGTGGGTAGCACTCTCACTGAGGAAGAGACGGCTCAGCTCCTCCGCCACGGCCAGGAGTTCCGCGTTCCGATCACGCCGCGCCTGCCGCTTGCGACTGCCCTCCTCTCGCTCCCACTGACGCCGCTGAATAAGAGCCGTGAGGAGACCGCCAGTCCACACCCCTGTCAGCGTCGCGCCCGCCGTGATCAGAACCGTCCACGTGTTGTCGGCCATCGTTGCATCGTCTGGCGCGACCGGAGTTCCCGGAAGTGCTCAACCAACAGCAAGGCTTGGCTGCCACCGACGCGCGTCCGTCAAGTCACGCGGGCGGCCGGCGGGCCGGGGCCTCCGACCATCCGGTCGGCGCCGAACATACCGATCGTCCTCGGGCGGCAAGGCCTTGCCCCGCCCACGCTCCCCGCGAGCCGCCCGTGGAGCGGTGCGGCGTTCTGGCCGCCGCAACGGCGGCAGACGCAGACGGGAGTTCACGGCGGTGAAGCGGGGTCCGCCAACTGTGCGGCACCGTCGATGTGGCAGCAATCCGTCTGTGGCTACGATCCCGATCGTGCATGGACCGTCTGCTTCCGCAATCTGACCCACGCGGCGAAATCCTCTATGCCGTCGATGAGCGCCTCGAAGCGGAAGGAGTGGAAGAGGTCGAAGGCGTGCTGCCCGCCGGGGAGTTCGGCGTAGACGACCGGGGAGGTGGAGACGGAGCGCAGGGCAGTAACGAGGGCTCGGTGTCCACCAGTTCGTCCAGGTCGCCGTGCGCGATGAGGAAGGCTGGTGCATCTGCCGTGACGAGGTTCACCGGCGAGGTCGCGGGGTCCCCCTCGAAGTACGCCCCGAGGAAGCCGTTGAACGCGATGGCGGCAGTCACCGAGGCGTCCGGTTCCCCGAGCAGTACGAAGGGACCGGGCGTTGGGGTTGGGGGGTGCGCCGCACTGCAATACACAGGTGCTGCCCCCGACCGGCACCCACATACCCCACTCCCCGCAACGCCGCGTTGAGGCGACGGCGGCGGCGAAGGCACCCACCGCCGCAAGCAGTTCGAGGGGAATCACCCAGGCGCTGGACAGAATGGCCGGCACATACCAACCCCGCAGCAATCGACGAGGATTTCGAGTGCTCTTGCCGTTGCTCGCACTGGAGTGGTCAGGGATGACCTGCTGGCGGCGTCTGGCGGCCTGGAATGAGGCCGACGACTGGGACCCGCTCCACGTCGGGCGCGTCCGGGGAGGTCCGGGACACGGCCCGGACATGTCCCGGACAGGATCGGTCTTGAGCGGCTTCCCGGCGGCCGAGAAGAGTGGCGATCCATCAGGCCCCGGCATCACCGGGCCCCACTCCCGACAGAGGAGCTTTCATGCGTATCCGTATGCTCGCAGCGGCAGGAGTTCTCGCCGGCACCGCGCTGACCGCGACGGCGGTAGTCCCCGCCCAGGCAGCACCCACCCAGCCTGCGCCCGCCTCGGCGGCCGCCGCGCAGGGGGCGGTCGGCTGGGACATGTCGATCGGCGGGCCCATCAGGAGCTGTGCGGCCGCCAGTTGCGGCGTCGTCTACCAGACGTCGTACGGGCAGGACGTCTACTGGGACTACAGCCGGATCAACTCCGCCGGCAACCGCTGGTACCACGTCACGTCCCCCGCCACCGGCTGGATCTACTGCGCCAACATCAGCGCTCCCTGCTGACCGCACAGCCCGTTCGCACGGGTTGACTGCGCGGATCACGATTCCCGGAGCGGGTCAGACCGGGCGATCGCTGCCGTCCACGTACTCACCTTCGTGGTCGCGGCGGGGCCCGGTGCACTCCCGCGCCACCAGGCCGTCGACCGTACGGTCTGCATGCCGCACCGTGTGCTGCAGGGCCAGCAGGTAGTCGCCGGACATGACCGCGCCGGCGGGTGCTTGCTGCCGGCGGCGCCATACGCTGCCTCGCGCACGGCGATCCGGCGGGCCAAGAACCCACCGGGGCGGGCGGGCGGCGCTGCGCTGGGGGCCGCGGTGCCAGCAGATTAACGCCCGGGCGGCCGGCTTGTGTGCGTCGCAGGCCGGACAGAGTTCCCTTCACACGCCGGTCATCAGCGGTCCGTGCCGGTGCAGCAGGAGATCGGTGCCGCTGCGTGAGCAGGGCCAGGCCGGCTGATCGTCGCCGTCAGCGTCCCGTTCGGCACGCACCTGCCCGCGCAGCCTCAATGATCTGACGCATCCATGCGGCCGCAGACCGTACGTGCGGCGGGCCACCGGACGGCCGTATCACTCGCGCGTACGGTCTGAAGCAGAAGCAGGCGAGGCGAGCATCGCCATGAGAATGCGTTGCAGCTCGACGCGGTCCCGGGGGGTGATCCTGGCCAGCCTGCGGTCGTATTCCGCCGCAAGGGCTGCCAGTGCTCGATCGCGCGCCTGTGTGCCTTCGGCGGTCAGCACGAGCCGATGGCGCCGCAGGTCCGCGTCGTCGATCTCGCGGCGGATGAAGCCTTTGGCCACGAGGTTGCGAACATAGACCGTCACGCTGGCCTTTGGGAGCAGCAGTGCAGTCGCAATCTGGGCCGGGTACGGCGAGGCTTCCACTTCGGCCAGGACGAAAAACTCTTTCGTCTCCAAACCGCACTCGGCCAGCTCCTGCGTGCAGGCATCCATCACGACGCCCAGCAGCCGCTGATTCAGCGTCCACAACTGCGCCCCGTCGACCGGCATACGAGCCCTCCACCCAGGTGGTACCGTTTCGTAGTAGTTCCAAACTGTACCAGTTGCTGTCTCGTGCTGGACGTTTATGAACAACGTCCTCCGGAAGGGCGCCACACATGGTCAAGCACCTCACGATCCCGCGCGGTCCCATCGAACTCGCAGCCGACCTCCACCTGCCCGACAACGCCGACAGCAGCGTGCCGCTGCGCGCCGTCGTGCTGTCCACCCCGGGCAGCAGCGTGAAGGAACAGATCGGTGCCAACTACGCCTCGCGTCTGGCCGCCCGCGGCATCGCGGCGCTCGTTTTCGACCCCGCCCACCAGGGCCAGAGCGGTGGCGAGCCCCGCGACCTCGAAGACCCCTACCGCCGGGGCGAGGACATCTCCTACGCCATCGACGCGCTCACGACGATCCCCGGCATCGATCACCGTCGCATCGGCGTTCTGGGCATCTGCGCCGGTGGCGGCTACGCCGTGCACACCGCCCGCACCGACCACCGCATCAGGGCGGTCAGCACGGTCGTCCCCGGCAACATGGGCACCTCGTTCCGCAGCTTCCAGCCCGACGGCCCGGCCGCCGCACTCAATACCCTCGCCGACGCACGTATCGAAGAGACCCGCTCGGGCGAGCCGACCCGGGTGAACTGGCTGCCCGACACCCTGGAGGACGCCGCGGCGGCGGGCCTGACCGACATCGACACCACCCAGGCCATCACGTACTACCGCACCGAGCGCGGCGGCAACGAGCACTCCACCAACCGCCGCCTCGCGCGCAGCGACTCCCTCCTGCTGGGCTACGACGCGTTCTACCTGGCCGATCAGCTCATGACCCAGCCCCTACAGGTCGTCCTCGCCGGACGCATCGGCAACACCGGCTCCTACGACACCGGCATGCAACTGTGGAAGCTGGCCCCCAACCCCGCCGACCTCTTGGTCATCGACGGCGCCGGCCACTACGAGATGTATGACGAGCCCGAGTACGTCGACGCCGCCGTCGAACGGATCACCGAGTTCTGTCTCGCCCACCTGTAAGTCATCTGCCCGTCGGTACAGGTGCTGCGGTGTTGTTGAGGGCCATGGCGTACTGCTCGTCGGTGACCGGCTCCAGCCATGTGGTGCCATCACCCGCGCCGTCGCCGACGACCATGGCGATGTGGGCCATGAGGGTGGTGTCCGTGCCGCCGTGCCAGTGTTCCTCACCGGGCGGGCACCTGACGATCTGTCCGGCGCTGACCCGCACGACGCTGCCGTCGCGGGTACCGACCAGGCCGGTGCCGTCGGTGATGTAGAGGGTCTGGCCGTTGGCGTGGCGGTGCCAGTTGGTGCGGGCTCCGGGGGTGAAGCGGACCAGTGCGGTGGCCAGGCGGGCGGGCTCGGTGGGGGCCTCGATCATGTTGAGGTAGACGTCGCCGGTGAACCGCTCGGCCGGGGCCTTGGCCGTGGAGGTCGAGGTGATGTGATCCATGCCGGTTTTCCTTGTCGCTCGCGGATGCTGGGGGGGGTGGGGTGGGTTCAGGAGGAGTTGCGCTGCTCGGCGATGTTCTTGAGCTGGGTGATGGCGGTCATGGCGTTGGGCCAGCCGGCGTAGAAGGCGAGGTGGGTGATGGCTTCGGACAGTTCCTCCACGCTCAGTCCGTTGTCCAGGGCGACGCCGAGGTGGTAGCCGAGTTGTTCGGTGCGGTAGAGCGCGGCCAGCGTGCTCACCGTGACCAGGCTTCGGTCGCGAGGTGAGAGGCCGGGGCGTTCCCAGATGTCGCCGAAGAGGACGTCGTTGGTGATGTCGACGAGCTTGGGGGCGATCGTCCTGAGTTCTTCGGGAGCGGACTGCTTGGGCATGGCGTGTTCTCCTGGCTGTGCGAGATGGGGCGTGTGGTGGGCAGCGGCTCGCCGGTTACTGGGTCGTGTAGCCGCCGTCGACGGGCAGGGCGACTTGCCCGGTGAAGTCGTAGGTGGGGTTCATGAAAATTTCTCCAGACAGGTTCGGTGCGGGGCGGACGGTCAGGGTTCAGTGCGCGCTCACGCGTGGCTTCTCATCCGTGGGGTGGCCGGCGGGAGCGGTGCGCGGGGCGACGATCCGCGCCGGGCGGGCTGAGTTGCTGAGTGCGAGAGCGATGAGGGGCAGCAGGGTGAGCGCCGCGGAGACGGCGCCGACCAGGGCCGGGCCGGTCAGGCCGAGGGAGGAGTCCAGGGCTTGTCCTGCGATCGCGGAACCGGCAGCGATGCCGGTGTTGTAGGCCGAGGTGGTCAGGGCCGCGGTGAGGGTGGGCGCGTCGCCGGCGAAGCGGACGGCCAGCGAGGTGACGACCGGGTTGACGGTGAATCCGGTCAGTGCCATCAGGAAGACCAGGCCGATGGCTGCCACCGGGTTGGTCGACCCAGGGATGAGCACCAGCAGGGTCAGTGCGGTGGCCGCGGCGGCGGTGATCGTTGTCGTCATGGGGTGGCGGTCCCCCAGTCGGCCGCCGACGGCGGTGCCGCCCAGAGCGCCGACGCCGAAGGCGATCAGCACCAGGGGCACGGCGCCGGCCGCGATGCCGGTGCGGTCGGTCAGCAGCGGTGTGATGTAGGTGTACGTGGCCAGCACACCGCCCATGATCAGTACTGCGGCGGCCAGTGCCAGCCAGAGCCGGCCCTGCCGCAGTGCCCGGATCTCGGCGCGTACGGAAATCTGTCCCGGCTGCTGTGTCCGCGGGATGAAGCGGCCGGCGAACGTCGCTGCCAGGGCGGCCAGAACGGCCAGGGCCCAGAACGGGCCGCGCCAGCCGGTGACTTGTCCGGCGAGCGATCCGAGGGGTACACCGACGACGTTGGCCAGGGTCAGGCCGCCCATCATGACGCCGACCGCACGGGTGGCGTTTGCCGGACCTGCGGCGGCGGTGGCGATGACGAATCCGACAGCCCAGAACGCTCCGGTGGCCAGTGCGGTCACCACCCGGGCGGTGAGCACCACGGCGAACGAGGAGCTCAGCGCGGCAACGACGTGGCCGAGCACGAAGACGGCCAGGGCCAGGACCAGCGTGCGGCGTTGTGGCAGGCGCAGAGTGGCCAGGGCCATGGCCGGCCCGCCGATGATCATGCCGACGGCGAAGGCAGTGATCAGCAGGCCGGAATGCGCGACGCTGACGCCGAGGTCGTCGGCGATCTCGGGGAGCAGGCCGGCGATGACGAACTCGGTGGTTCCCATGAGGAACGTGCCGGCAGCGAGCACCCAGACGACGAGGGGCAGCTTTCCGGGAGCGGACCGGGCTGCGGAGGCCATGCGAGAACTTCTTTCCATGCGAGGGGTCCGGTGTGGTCAGGCGGGTGTGAGGGTGATCCGCTCGGCTCGGGCCAACTGCTCGGCACCGGCCTCGAGGTGGCCCAGGATGAGCAGGTCCGCATCGGCTGCGGGGCCGTCCGCGGAGAAGAGGGCGAGGTTGCCCCAGGGCGCGTAGTAGGCCAGGTCTCCGGCCGTGGCCGCGGCCGGTTCGGGGGCACCGTCGGTGGTGAGTGTGCGGGGCGGGTAGCCGATCCGCTCGATCCCGTGGAAGTCCTTCAGCTCCAGGGTGAGCGGGAGCAGGGCGGCCAGGTCCCAGGCGGCGGGGCTGTCGTTCAAGAAGGCCTCGACGGGGTGGCCGTCGAGGGCGACGCGGATGTCCATGGCGGGGTTCCTGTCGGAGCCGGGCGGGGTGTGCTGCGGTGGGGTCTGCCGCTCCCCGGCTGATGCAGCCCCGGCGGGATGGGACGGCGCGGCGGCGTCCGGCGGGGCGGTGGTGCAGGCGGTCAGGGCCAGCAGCAGGGCGGCTGCTGGTGTGAGGCGCAGGAAGGGGCGGGTGAAGCGGGTCATGGCGTGGGCATGGGCTCGGCGTAGTGCCGGAATCCGTCGCGCTCCAGGTGCATGCCGTACAGGCGCTCGGCCAGCGCGGTGGGGCTGGAGTGCTCGGCGTCGGGGCGGATCGCGCCGGGGACGATCAGCTGTGCGGCGTGGATGTCCTCGGCGGCGAGGGCGTCGTGCAGCATGGCCGCGTAGGCGCTCTCGGCGGCGAAGGCGATCGAGGTGCCGGCCCGTTCGGGGTGCGGGCGCACTGCGCTGCCGCCGTTGACGAACAGCAAGGTGCCGCGCCCGAGGGCCCGCATGCCGGGCAGGACCGCGTTCACGCAGGTGAGCGGGCCTTTCACGGAAAAGGCCAGCGGGGCGTCCAGGTCGGCGATGGTGGTGTCCAGGACCGGTTTCATGAAGTCGGCTCGCGGCACCGGGCTGTACTGCAGGACCTCGATGGCCCCCAGCTCGTCGGCGGCCGCCGTCAGGGCCGTGGTGAGAGCGTCCGGATCGAGGACGTCCGCGGTGTAGCCGCGCGTCCGGAGGCCGTCTTCGCGCAGCGTGCGCGCGAGCTGCTCGAGGTGGCCGGCGTGGCGGGCGATGAGCGCGATGCTGTGGCCGGCCCGGCCGAAGCGTCGGGCCGTGGCCAGGCCCAGTCCGGGGCCGGCGCCGACGAGAGCGAACGTGGTCATGGTGAGTCCTTCGAACGAGTGCGGTGTCCGGCGCCGGTCAGGTAGGCGGCGGGATCAGGGCTTGAGGAGGGTCTTGATGGCGCGGCGCTCGTCCATCGCCCGGTAGCCCTCGGCGACCTGCGCCAGGGGCAGGGCGAGGTCGAAGACCCGGCCCGGGTCGATGCGGCCCCTCTGGACCAGCTCGATGAGGTCCGGCAGGTAGCGGCGCACGGGCGCCGGGCCGCCGCGCAGGCCGACGTGGGAGAAGAACAGCTCCTGCCCGTCGACGGCGACCTCGTGGGGAACGCCGACGAAGCCGACGTTGCCGCCGGGGCGGGCCGAGTGCAGTGCCTGCTGCATGGCCTGGGCCGTGCCGACGCACTCCAGCACGCTGTCGGCGCCGATGCCGCCGGTCAGCTCCTTGATCCGCTCGATGCCCTCGTCGCCGCGCTCGGTGACGATGTCGGTGGCGCCGAACGCACGGGCCAGCTTCTGCCGGGGCTCGTGCCGGCTCATGGCGATGATGCGCTGCGCGCCCATCTCCCTGGCGGCGATCACCGCGCACAGGCCGACCGCGCCGTCACCGACGACGACGGCCGTGGAGCCGGGCTTCACTTCGGCGGCGTCCGCGGCCCACCAGCCGGTGCCCATGACGTCGGAGACGGCCAGCAGGCTCGGCCACAGCTCCTCACCCGGGATCTCGTCCGTGGCCACCAGGGTGCCCTGGGCGTGGGGAATGCGGACGTAATCGGCCTGGCAGGTGGACATGAACTCGCGGTGCAGGCAGCTGGACTGGAAGCCGTTCTCGCAGTTCACGCAGGTGTTGTCCGAAGTCGCGAAGGAGCCGACGACGAACTGGCCCGGCTTGACCGCGGTGACCTCGGAGCCGACCTCCTCCACGAAGCCGACATACTCATGGCCCATCGGGTGCGGCTCATCCGTGGGCTCCAGGCCGCGGTAGGGCCACAGGTCCGAGCCGCACACACAGGTGACAGCGGTGCGGATGACCGCGTCGGTCGGCTGGAGGATCTTCGGGTCCTCCAGGGTCTCGAAGCGGATGTCGCCGGGGGCGTGGATCATGGCTCCGCGCATGAGAGGGGCTCCTTACGTGCCGGGGCGTACGCCAGACGGGTGAGTGGCGGCGCCAAGTGTGGGGCGCACCGGCCGCAGCGGAGGTGAACCGTCCAGGCCGGGCATGGACTCCCCGCCGGTCCTCGCACGGTGGGCGAGGAGCGCCACGTCATCCAGGTAACCGGCACTTCGCGCGCGCAGCGAGTCACCATCAAGGGGTGTACCGGCAGTACATCCCTCAGCTCGCGTTCCGGACGTAACGTCGAGGTGTGGACAACCATGAAGAGGTCCGCGAGTTTCTGACCTCGCGGCGCGCAAAGATCAGCCCGGAGCAGGCAGGACTGCCCTCCGGCAGTCGGCGGCGCGTGCCCGGCCTGCGCAGGAGCGAGGTCGCTGCGCTCGCCGACATGAGCGTCGAGTACTACGCCAAGCTGGAGCGCGGCAACCTCGCCGGAGTCTCCCCGGCCGTCCTCGAAGCCGTCGCCCGCGCGCTCCAGCTCGACGAAGCCGAGCGCGCCCACCTGCTGAACCTCGCCCAGGCCGCCGACGGCACCGACGCCCTCACCCGCCCCAGGCGCCGCACCGCCCGGCAGTGGACCCCGCACCCCAGCCTGCAATGGACCCTGGACGCCATCACCGCCGGGCCCGCCTTCGTCCGCAACGGCCGCCTGGACATCCTCGCCGCCAACCCGCTCGCCCGGGCCTTCTACGCAGACATCTACGCCTCGCGGCACAACCAAGCGAACCTGGCGCGCTTCAACTTCCTCGACCCGGCCTCACGCCGCTTCTACCCGGACTGGGACCTCTTCGCCGACGTCGCCGTCGCCATCCTGCGCACCGAGGCCGGCCGCAATCCCCACGACAAGGAACTGCACGACCTGGTGGGTGAGTTGTCGACCCGCAGCGATGAATTCCGCACCCGCTGGGGCGCCCACAACGTCCGCCACCACGGCACCGGCACCAAACGCTTCCACCACCAGGCCGTCGGCGACCTGACCCTCGCCTTCGAAGGACTGGAGATGGCCGCCGAACCCGGACTCACCCTGACCATCTACACCGCCGAACCCGGCTCACCCTCCGAAGAGGGGCTGCGCCTCCTGGCCTCCTGGGCCGCCACGCAGCAGGCCGACACTGCTGCAGAACGAGCTGAAGGACCTCTGCGCTGAACCTCGCGGTCCTCCGCGGTCCGAACTTCCGCAGCTCGCTGGGCAGGTGGTCCTTCGCGCAGCCGCCGGTCATGAGGCAGGCAGAAGCCTGAGGGCCGCCTGCCGTGCGGCAGAGCGCCGGACCAGCCACCGCCGCAACTGCACCGCCACAGGCTCGGGAAGGAGAGCTGCGGCGGCGGAGGCTCGGCCGTCCGGTCTGCCGTTCCAGCAGGAGGAGTCACGTGGGGAGCAAGCGCGAGGACGTCGAGCGCGGCCGGTGCATCATCAAGCCCGGCTCGCTCACCCCGCGCAGCGGATTCACGGCCACCGCCTGCATCCTCTCGACGGACGAGGGCGGCCGCGCTTTCCCCATTTCGACCAACCACCGTGCCCAGTTGTGCTTCCGTACCGCTGACGTTGCCGGCGTGCTGATCCTCGCCGGGGGACGGCGCACCCTCCCGTCCGTCCCGGCAGACAGCCGGACCCCGCGCCTTTGCCTCCCGGGCTTCAGCCGCAGGGCGGTACCCGCTGCTGTGCCCGCACGGTCGTCTCGCACCGGTGTTCCAGCTCGGCCGTCAGATGCAGCCGCACCTCGCCGCCGCCCCGACGGGCCCGCTCGTCCACAGCCACCAGCAACGCGGCGGCCGCCACACTCACCGACGACACCGCGGTGAGGTCCACATGGACCACCCGGCCGCGATGACGGGCCAGCAGTTCGGCCAGGCACTCCTCCAGCGCCCGCTCCGTGTCCGTGTCGAGGACGCCGGCCAACCGCACCCCCAGCGGGCGCGAGGTCCAGAAAACCACCAGCCGGGCCGACGAAAAGGGAGAAAACGACATGGCCCACCGCTCCGAGGTCCGGGGAGCTGTTGACGGAAGACTGCTGTCTCTCCTCCTTCCCTCTCACTACGGCAGGGAACCTCCCGGCGCGGTCCTCCGCCGCACGTCCGACAGGCGGCCGCCTTCGCCCCGGCGCAGCAGCCAGCGCACATCACGCCAACGAAGTGACCTGGGGTCGCGGCGGCCGGGGCCGGACACCTGCCCCCGGCACCGCCGGCACCGCGGTCACATCGGCGGACGCCTCCGCCGACAGCACGCCCCTGGTCACCGTCCCCTCAGGGCCGAGGACTTGAGCGACCCGTCGATGAACTGCCGGCACAGCACAGCCAGCGGCAGGCGGTGCCTGCGGGCGTACCGGCGCAGGGCGTCGAAAGCCTCGTCGGGGCTGGTGTGCCAGCGTTCGGCCAGGATGCCCTTGGCCTGCTCGACGACGATGCGGCTGGACAAGGCCGACCGCAGCTGGGCCCGTTCGAGGTCGGCCTGCACCAGGGTGCGGTGTTGCAGGATGGCGATGGTCGCCACGTCGGCCAGTGCTTGTGCGACCCGGGCATCGCTGGCGCTGAGCTTCTGTTCCCGGCTGTCGAAAAGGTTCAGCGCACCCACCACCTGGTGCCGCAGCCGCATCGGCAGCGCGTGGGTGATGGCAAAACCCTGCTGCCGGGCACGCGCGGCGAAGCGGGGGAACTGGTCGCTGTGCGCGGCGGGTTCGAGGAGGACGTTGAGCCGGGCCGTTCCGTCGCGGTAGCACGCCACGCACGGCCCCCGGCCGGTTCGCACAGCAAACAGCTCCAGCAGCCGGGTTGCTTCGTCCGAGGCGGCAACCAGATGCAGTTCGCCGAGCGGGTCGGCGAGCATGATGCCGGCCGCCGACACGCCCAGCAGGTCATTGCAGCGGTCACACATCCGGTACAGGAAGTCGATCAGGTCGAAATCATCGACCATCGTGTCCACGGCCTGCACCATGGCCGCCAGCACTCGCTCTTCGCGCTTCATCACCCGATCCCTTCGCCGGCAGCGCCGTCCGGCCCGCCCCCATCATGGTGCAAGGGCGACCGGCCGGGCCAGCATGTCCCCGGCGGAATCCGTCACGGAACCCCGGCCCAAACGCAGGGGCCGCAGCCGTAACAGGTGGTGTTGCGAGACCACTTCGGCCTCGGGACTGGTGGGCTCGCATGTTGAGGTGTCGCCAATTCCTCGGTGAGGTCGGCCCTGGCGTCACCGTGAGTGGTCGCCGGGGGTGTATCGGGACCAAGTTCCTCCGGCTTCGGTGACCAGTCTGGTGGCGGTCTTGTCGTGGTAACCGAGGGCCTCCGCGATGACGGGGCCGGGGCCTGGAGGACGAGTTGTCGGATCGCGGATGTCCTGCCGGGCTGCGGCGGAACGCCGATCTCCCGCAAGTGGACTTGGAGGCTGACCGGGTTCATCGGCTGTCCGGGTTGGCGACCGGGGAAGAGCCACTGTGAGCTTCTGCTGCTGGCGTAGGGCAGGTGCTGGCGGGACTGGATGTAGGCCCGCACGAGGTCAGCGACGGGCTCCGGAAGCGGGGACGGCGGATCTCCCAGCCGGACCGCGACGGTGGCCCCGTCGTCGAGGACGTCGTCGACCGTGAGGCGGACGATGCTGGTCTGGTGACGGGTTGCGCGTAGAGGAGAACGAGCGCGGCGGCAACCCCGGCCCGCAGGGGCAGAGAGTCGTCGTTGAGGACCCGCTCGTCTTCATGCACCAGCGCAGGAACGTCTGGGCCGGGCGCCGGGTGGCCAGCTTCTCCGCGTGCCAGGCGTCGAGGTCGGCCTACTGCCAGTGTTCGATCGTGCGGCCTCGGTCGGCAAGCCAGGTGAGGAAGGCGCCTGCCTGAGTGATCTCCTGTTTCGTCTGGTCGGTCTGGGAGCGCCCCAACGGTGTCCTCTCCGCCTTGCTCCGCAGGCGCCGCGTTTGGTGCCAAGTGGCGAAGTGCTGGAGATGACGTCGGTGTTCGGGGTCCTCGATGGTGGCGAGCCGTTCGGTCAGCCAACGCTGATAGAGCATGAGCTGGCGGTCGACGCGCGGCAGCGGCTCTTGGACGCGAAGCCGACGAGCAGCGTCCCGGCCTCGCAGCGCGGGCCCAACTGGACAGCCACCCTGGACGGTGCGCGGCGCGTAGGCACTGGATCGCCGACGTACCCCGCCATTTGAAGGTTCCTGAGAGCGAAAGGCTGGGATCGAATGGTTAGCAAGGCGTTATCTCCGTGGATCATTCGAGATTCGCAGGCGGAATCGTGACTTCCACCACAGCGTTGCCGATCTTGATCTGTTTTGGTTGATCTCGACCACAAGGGCACACATAGCCCCTTCCCGCCCTAGCGGGCAGGGCAGTTCATTGCGCTCGAATTTAAGAAGTTAGAGATACGGGGACAAATGTCCATCGGCACGACCAACCGCACCCTCTCCAACCGTGGCGCCGCCATGCTCGTCTCAGCCCTGACCGCAGGCGCAATCTTCGCGGCCGCCTCCGGGGCCCGGGCCCAGGCCCAGACCGCGCCCCAGCAGCGCACCGTTGCCGTCGCCGCACAGCCCGACGATGGCGGCTTCACCCAGGAGGAGCAGGAGCAGGCCAGGAACCTCGCGCGGGCCTTTGACGAACTCGGGGTGAGCGAGCAGCAGTTCGCCGACGCGATGGAAGCTGCCCTCAACGACGCCCCTCCGGCCGGGGGTCTGCGCGAGCGCCTGGCTGCCCTGCCTGATGCGCCGACTGCCGAGCAGACAGCAGAGGCTGCCTACCCCGGCAACACCCGGGCCCAGAAGGCCATGCTGCCCATCCTGGCCAACAACGAGGTCCGCTATACGGCGCTTCGCGATCTGGCCGATCGGTCGGGAGAGCAGAGCCCGGCGGTGGCCTTCGGATGGTGGGACGAGACGAAGTTCTATGTCGGGTGCGCCGCCGCCGTCGCAGGTGTGTTCATCTCGTTCGTCCCTGCCGGCTCCAGCATCAAGGTCGTTCGCGCGGTGGCGCTGTTCAAGAAGTACGGCGCGAAAAAGACCGTGAACATCATCTATCGGTTCGTCCGCGGCAAGCACGTCGGCTCCAAGGAGCGCGAGGCCGTGAAGGCGTTCATCGGCATCAGCGCCATCAGCAAGGCATGCTCCCGCTAACGACGTTCAAGGTGATCCAATGACGATTGAGCACGTCGCCTACATCGCCCTGGCGGCCGAGGTCATCCTCATGGTGTGGTCGCGGTTTGGTACAGAGCGACGGCACTGGAAGCACTACAAGAAGGAAGGCCAGGCCCCGGACAAGCGGGATGACCAGAGTCTGGTGCCACTGGTGACCTACGCCGTCGCGGCCTTGGCGCTGGCCGTCGGCGTGGTTTTGAAACCGGTCGAGTGGAGCTTGTCGACTGTCGGTACGTTCGCGTTCTGCGGCATTCTGATTCCCGCGTTCGCCGCGAACTCGGTCATGGTGATGGTCACGCGAGGGCACACACGCAAGCTTGCCGTGTGGCAGCAGGCGCTCGCGTATGCCGTCGCGGCGGCGGGGGGAGCTGTCTCCGTCGGGCTCGTGTGAGTCAGCCAGGTAAGTCTGACGGCCCGCTCTCTCGCGAGGGCGGGCCGTCATCCTCGCGTCAGCCAATGGTGCTCCGAGTCGCTCACTCCAGCACCCCGAGCTCGGTGTCGGGGCGGCAGTGCGGGCAAGCCTTGATCTGATCAACGGTGAGCCGGCGCCACGCCGGCTCGCGCGTGACGCCCCGCGATCGCTTCCCCGCCATCTGACAGCCGCCGACGTGGACGTACACCGCGGCGCGGCCGTCGAGGCCCTGCTCGATGAGCCAGTCCGGCGCCGGCGGTCGGGCCTGCTCGCCACGGAGCCGCTCGGCCTCGCGCCGCTCCTCGCCCGCGATCCGCCCGCGGGTACGCTGCCCACAGCGCGGCCACGTCCAGGTCCGCCTCTTGCTCCTCGACCAGCTCCAGCTCCTCGAACAGCACCTTCGCCGCCCGCGCCAGCACCCGCGACGCCTTCTCCAGCTGCGGCAGCGTCGACAGCCGCTCCTTCCCCGTCTTGCGCTTCGCGGTGTTCAGCAGCCGGGTGGCCATCAGGACCTGGAACAGGTCCAGGGCCTCGTCGATCGCCTTCGCCTCCAGGTGTCGCATCACCGCGGTGAGCATCGCCGTGCGCTTGGGCTCCGCCGCCCGCTCCAGCAGCGGCGCCTTCGACCCCAGCGCGTACCGGGCCAGCGCCGCCATCCGGTTCGGCGGGATCTGCGACAGCCTCAGCCGCCCCAGCCGGTAGGCGCCGATCTCATCCACCCGCTCCAGCGCGCGGGCGAACGCCGTGCCCGTCGTCCGCGTCGACGGCCGGCGCAGCCGCTCCAGCTCGGAGAACCGCGAGCCCTCCGGCGTTTTCAGCGTCGCCACCAGATCACCGGGCAGCGCCGGGGTCCGTGCGGCGGACGGCGCCCGCGACGGTGGCGTGCAGCCGCTTGTCCGCGATCTTCCGTACCTCCGACACCTGCCGGGCCAGCACTGAAACCCCCCGGCAGCATGCCCACCGGACAGCCCGCCGAGGCGCGATGCTGCACCACGCGGCGGCCCGGCGAGGTGGTCATCGCCGGATGTACTGCCTCAGCAGGCCGCCGTGTCCCCGGAAGGCGAAGCCGTGGCGCTGCAGCAGCCTGTCGGCGTGATCCTGGGGGAAGAGGCGGAAGCGCAGACGCTGGTGGGCCACTACCGCGCCATCGCGTTCGATGTAGTAGTCCTTGGTGCAGCGGCCGTCGGCATCGGTGACAACGTCCTGCACGTAGCGCAGTCCGCCGGGAAGCGAACGCTCCAGAGGCCGATGCGGGCCCTGGACCGAGAGCAGGAACAGGGCGCCGGGCCGCAGGACAGCAGCCAGCTTGTCCAGAGCTGCGGCATTGTCCTCTTCGTCCATCAGATGACTGCCCAGCCTGGGGCCGTCCTCGTCCTGGATGATGCACCAGACGCCTCCCACGGAGTAGGCGACGTCGAACGTGCGCGGGAGGTGCAGGTCCAGAATGTCCTGCCCGAATAGCCGGGCGCGGTCCCCGAGCCGCTCGCGCGCCCGGGCCAGCATGCCCTCGGTGTGGTCGATGCCGGTGACCGACAGGTCGGCCGGGCCCAGGTCGAGGATCCGTTCGCAGGCCAGCCCCGTGCCCACCCCGAGTTCCAGCAGGTGTCTGCGGGTACCGATGCAGGCCAGCAGGTCGTGGGCGTAGGCGCCGTAGTCGTAATAGCCCGAGGTCATGAGGAGGTCGTAGTGGTGCGAGAGGTCGGCGTAGGAATCAGGCACAAGCGGCAGTATCCCCGGCATGTGCAAACCGCGACGGTCCGCCGGCCGAAAGAGCCGGCAGGGCAAGCGATACGCCGCACGCGAGGCCCGCAGTCCGTTGCCGGCCGAAGTCTGGATCCTCGTGGCCGGCAGCGGCCTCGACCAGCCTGACCGCAGCTCAGGGGCGCCAGGCCTGACGCCACCGGGGATGCAGTTCCTGGGGCAGGGCCAGGGTCATGAGGTCCGTGGGAGCGGCCTGTTCGCTGCCCGGCCACAGGCACGAGTGCCGGGCACGAGTACCGGTCGGCCCTCAGGATGCCTGCTGCACACTGCCGCACTGTGCTCCGGGAGTTGGGGATACCCCTCAGCAGCTCGCCATGTGTCGGCGTACGGAGCAGCGGCACCAGGTCGCGGCCGTTGCACCCGCATCGGGGCATCCCTTTCCGTGCACGCGCTCGGCCGCGACGGCATCCTCGGACAGGCGCTCGTAGAGGAGACCGGTGAGTTCCGCGAGAACGACGATGGCGCCCCCTCGATCGGCCTTCCAGGTGCACGCGCGACGAGCGCATCCGCCCTCCGCCTGCGCACCCCGCTCCCCCGCCGCCCAAGGGGTTAGCCGCGGGTCAGATCCGGCCTGCGCGGTAGACGAGGAGAGCGATCTGAACGCGGTTGTTGAGTTCGAGTCTGGCCAAGATGTGGGAGATATGGGATTTGACGGTGGGGACGCTCATGTAAAGCTCGGTGGCGATCTGGGCGTTGGTCTTGCCCTGGCTGACGGCAAGGGCGACTTCATGCTCGCGGGTTCCCAGCAGGGAAAGCTGGCGCCGGGCCTCTGCATGGGTGACGGGCTGCGGGGTCGGTTCGCGGGTGACGACGGCTCCGATGAGCTGGCTGAGAGCGTCGGGAGACATGACTGGTTCCCCTGCCGTGGCCCGGCGCACGGCTTCGATGATTTGGTGGGGCGGGGTGTGCTTGAGGAGGAATCCGGCGGCTCCGGCCTGCAGTGCACGCAGGACGTATCCGTCGGTGGTGAACGTGGTCAGCATGACGATCTCGGGTGCGGCGGGATGAGTGCGCAGGAGGCGGGTGGCCTCCAGGCCGTCCATCCCGGGCATGCGGATGTCCATGAGGACCAGGTCAGGCCGGTGCTGTTCGACCAGGGCCGTGACTTCGGTGCCGTCGGCGGCCTCAGCGATGACGGTGATGTCCTCGGTGGAGGCGAGCATCAGGCGCAGGCCGGCGCGGACCAGGGCATCGTCGTCGACGAGCAGCACGCGGATCATGCGGGCCACGGCAGGTGCGCGCGCACGTAGTGGGTCTGCTCCTGGCGGCCGGCGGTGAGGGTGCCGCCGACCAGGGCGGTACGTGCCTCCAGGCCGGGGAGGCCCGATCCGCCGCCGGGCAGGCGGGGACTGCCCGGGGTGGGCAGGGGGTTGGTGATCTCCACGGTCAGTCCTGTTCCCGGGGCGCCGTGCAGACGGATGTGAACGGGGTGCCCCTGTGCGTGCTTGTGGGCGTTGGTGAGGGCTTCCTGAACGATCCGGTAGGCCGTGCGTCCGGCGGTGGCCGGGGCCGCGGCCGGGCGGGTGAGGTCTTCGTCGAGGTCGATGCGCATGCCTGCGCGGCGGGAGTCCTCCAGGAGGCGCGGCAGGTCGGCGAGGGTGGGCTGGGGCGGCTCGGGGCTTAGTTCCCGGGGCCGCAGTGGGGTGCGCAGGACCCCGAGGACCTGCTGCAGATCTTCCATGGCCTGGTGGGCGCTGGAGCGGATGACGCCCATGGCCTCGGATACCTGCTCCGGGGAGGCGGCACGGTTCACTTCCAGGGCGCCGGCGTGCACGCTCAGCAGCGACAGCCGGTGGGCGAGCACGTCGTGCATCTCCCGCGCCAAGGACTCCCGCTCGCGCTGGCGGATCTGCTCGGCTCGCCACAGGGCCTGCGCCCGGCTGTGTTCGCTGCGCTCGTGCAGGGCGCGCAGGAGCAGTCCCCAGACCACCGCGGCCGCCACCAGGACCCCGCCGGTCACCGTGGTGGCCAGGGCGATGGCGGAGGGCGGAACCGTCACGGCCAGGTAGAGCGGCAGCGGCAGGAGGGCCAGTGCGGTGACCGCTGCGGTGCTCCGGGCCGGGCGCAGGGTGGCGACAGTGAACAGCGCGACAAGCGCGGCAGGGATCAGAGAGGTCAGCGTCGCGGCGACGATCAGCGTGACGGCGACGGCGACCGGCCACCTGCGCCGCCACAACAGCAAGGTGCTGCCCGTCACCGCGACCGTCCCGTAGTGCACGAAGCCGGCTACGGGCCACGGCGCCATGCCGTCCACCGCGAAGGTGGGGATGGTCGGCGAGGCAAGCCGCGGATACACGCCCAGACCGCGTGTCTGCGCGAAGCCGACCGTCACGCACAGCGCCGCGCTGCCGACCGCGACCATCAGGTCCCCGGCCCTGCGGGCACGCCGTGTCCTTCCCCATTCCATAACGCCCCAGCGTACGGCCCGCTAAAAGCTGCTCACGCCGCCAGACCCGTCACCGAGTTTATCTACGGACCTTCATATACCAAAGTATAGAAGTTTCCGGGGACTCCATCTTTAGTCACGCATACTCCGCATACTTTCCGCCGAAGAAATGCGCGCCCCGCGATTCGTAGCTTGTTTCCTGTCGAAAAGATTCACCCCTATCCAAGGAAACAACTATGAATCACCCGCCGACGTTTCTGCGCCCCCTGCTGGCTGCGGCCGCCGCCGTCATCGGTGTCTTCGCCGTGGCGGGAGGTCTGCCGCTGGCCTCCCGTCTGGCCGGCTTGATATCCCACGCCGTGTTCCGTGACGCCTTCTTCGGTCCCGCTCTGGCGCAGCTGCTTTTGCTGCTCGCGGGATGCTTCGCCTTCGCGGTCGCGCTCCAGCGCGGCATGCGGTCCCTGACGGGTGCCTACAGCAACACGGGCCGGTGACCGCCGTCATGAGGCGCACCGCCCCGGTCATCGGCGCGACCACGGCCCTGGCCCTTGCCCTGTCCGCGTGCAGCACCCTCACCGGTGTCACCTCACCTGCCGACGCCCGCAACAAGGCCACCGGCGATACGCACCACGCCGGCCCCGTCGACTGCTCCGAAGCCAAGTGCGTGGCCCTCACCTTTGACGGCGGACCCAGCGCTCCCACGCCAAAGCTCCTGGACATCCTGAAGAAGGAGAAAGTCCATGCGACATTCTTCCTGCAGGGAAAGGGGCATACCAGGAAGTATCCGCAGACGATACGGCGCATGGCCGCAGAGGGGCACGAGATCGGTAACCACACCTGGTCGCACAAGGACCTGACGAAACTCGACGCATGGCAAATCCGTGCAGAAATCAATCCGGTACAGCAGGACATCAAGGCTGCGACCGGCAAAGCCCCCACTCTCATGCGCCCGCCGCACGGGACCACCAACGACGACGTGTCCACGACCCTCAAGGAGCTCGGGCTGTCGCAGATCCTGTGGAGCGTCACGGCGAAGGACTTCGCGACCACCGATACCGCCCTGATCAAGAAGCGAGTCCTCGATCAGACCCACCGCGACGGGATCATCCTGCTGCACGAGCGCTATGCCGGGACCATTCCCGCCGTCCCCGGCATCATCAAGGACCTGCGACGCCAGGGATACACGTTCGTCACCGTGCCCCAGCTGATGTCCCCGGCCGCACCCCGGCCCGGCAAGGTGTACCGGCCCTGACCCAGCTCTGCGGCCACCGGCCCCGCAGGGCCCTCACCCGTGCAAGACCGCCCCCACAGGCGGCGGCCACACCGGGTGGTGGGCCATGGGGGCCGAACCGGGAAGGAGGTGTGTAGAGCGTGCGCAGGCGGTCACTCGGCATCCGCGCGACGATCAGCAGTGTTCGGGCCCATAGAGACGGGCCGCTTCATCTGGAGGCGTCATGGCAGTACGGCACCAGCTCATCCGCCGCCCGCCGCAAGCCCTGTGGTCGGTGCTCGAAGACGAGTCACGCTTTCACGAATGGGTGGTCGGCACGCACTCCTCTTGTCCGGGCGAGGGCCACTGGCCCAAGCAGGGATCCACTCTGAACTACACCGTGCGGCTCGGTCCCAAGGAGTTCGCGGGCTTCACCGTCGTACGCCGCCACGAGTTCCCGCGCTTCCTGGAGCTGGAGGCCTACAGCGGACCGCTCGGCACCGCGCGCATCGCCTTCGATATCCGGCCGTGGGGCGAGAACACGCTGGTCATCCTGGACGAGCACCCGCTGCGCGGCCTGGGCGGCACCCTGCACAACGGCGCACTGGACACCCTGCTGCAGCTGCGCCACCGCCGCCTGCTGCAGCGACTGGCCCGCGTCGTCGAAGAGTCGACACCCAGCCGGGGCAGGGAGGCAGCCGATGCCTGATGCCGTGGTCATCGGCAGCGGGCCCAACGGCCTCATCGCCGCGAACCTGCTGGCCGACGCCGGCTGGAGCGTGACGGTTTTGGAGGCGCAGAACGCATGACATCGGGCCCCGGCCCGCACCGCAGGCTCCCTGACCCCCGAGCCGTGACAGACACACGCCTCTCACGAGACCGGATGGAGCCGCACCACCCGCAGCCCTGCCGCCGGGCGGGCAACCCGCGCGGCCGCCTTGCCCCCGTTCTCCACCGGCGGAGCAGGGCGGATCGAAACACCGTTGGTCGAACGGCTGGAGCGACAACGGGACGAGTGACCGTCAGCGCACCCGTACGAGCGCCATCGTCGCCTGGCCGGTCGTGCCCACACGACCCCACCGCCCGGGCCCAGCGCGCCGCCACAGCCTCTTCGCCGTCATCAATCCGTGCGGGCCCAGCGGCCAAGCCTGCGACCGGCGTCTACGGCTGTCCCGCCGTGGCCGGTGAACCCGGGTCGGGGCCCTTGCTGCCCGCGGACGCTGTGCATGCTCGTCACGTGGCCGTGAGTTTCACGGCTGCCCGGGCCGATGTGAGGGCCCCAGCGCCTGGTCGATCGCGCGCGGCAGTTGCTGGGAGACCTGATCACCCAGCCGTTCGAACTCCCGCTTGAGCAGGGGCGTTGCCAGGCGTGCGATCCCGTGGAACTCGATGCGCGCCCGGTAAGTGAGCCGGGTGCCGCCGCGGCGCTGCTCGAAGAGCATGTTGTCTGTGGAGGTGGCGGTCTTGTTGCGCCCCACAAAGGTCAGCTGGTCCGGGTCGATGAGCGTCAGCGTGTAGCGGAGTTCGGTTCGGCGGCCGCGGAATTCGGAGACGTTGTGCCATTGGGTGCCCGCTGCCACGGGCCCGGGGCTGGTCTGTCGGCAGGTGATGGTGCCCGGGTCCCAGCTTTCCGCATGGGAGAAGTCCGACAGATACTCCACCACCCGCTCAAGGGGGTGCTCTGTGAACAGGACACGCTCAACTTCGATCATGCTGGTTCCCTTCGCGGCCAATCGTGCATGCGTGCGCCGGGGCGCCTCCAGACTTCCCGGTGGAGCCCGTCCGTGGATGCACCTGGACCGGTATCCGCCGCCCCGCCGGCGACCGGTATCCGCCGCCCCGACGGCGCTCGCCGCCCGACCGGGGCTGTCCGATCAGCTCGGTCGCCCCGGGCCGGGCGGCCGAGAAGGGCACCAGCCCCAGGGGACAAAGCGCCGCGGATCCAGATGATCGGCCCCGGCCATGACGGCGCACCCAGCCGGACGCTGCATGAGGGGCGGTACGCTCACGCCGTGGTCTGACGCCCTGGAGCACGTGCACCGGGTGACGCCGGCGCAGCCCCTCTTTTCGCCCGGGGCCGGGCCGGGCCTCCGGCAGCCCGCCGGCACAACGCGAAGGGCGTCTTCGTGCCATCGAGATAGCCGTCCTGGTGGAGTTGCCGCATCACCGTATTCAGCAGCACAGCCGTCGCCCCGGCCGGCCACAGGGCGGGCACCCGCCAAAACTCCTGCCAGCTCGGCCCGTGCCCGTGCGCCAGGCGGTAGGTGTCGATCCATGCCAGAGCACGCTGGCGACAGGGCGGATGGGCCCACCGCCAGCCGTCCGTGCCCCTGAGCCGCCTCCTCAGGGCAGCGGCACCAGCGGTGTGACGCTCCGGCAGCTCCAGGTGGCGCGATGGGCCGGGTCGAGGGCGTCCAGCGTCAGATTGATGACATTGGGCGAGTACGGGGTGGCGCTGTGGCCCGACCGGTCACCGGGGCACACCTGCTGGAGCGTGATGTTGTCGACCGCCCGCGGGCGGACGGCGGGGGAGGTGAGAAACCCCGAGGTGTAGGGGGTGACCATTTTGTCGTAGGTGGTGGCCACCACCGTGTAGGAGACCCCGGGCACGGTGTCGCCGCCCTCGTTGAGCCGGTTCAAGAACGAGGATCCCGCCAGCTGTTGCTTGATGGCCGGGCCCACCGCCACGTCGGTGACCGGGGTGATCATCCTGACCAGGGTGTCGAGCCCGTTCGCGGTCGTCCCGTGATTGTCCGGGGCAAGACCGACCAGCCGGTGCACCTTCGAGGCGCCGCCCTCGAACTTCAGATACTGGCGGGGCATGAGCCCGCCCAGCGAATGCCCCACCAGGTCCACCGTGCGGGCCCCGGTGGTGCGCCGCACCCGCTCGACGTAGGCAGCCAGTTCCCTGGCCGAGTCCTCGATGCGTCCGGTGCCCTTTGCGCCCAGGGCAGTGAGGGGGCCGCCGTGGGCGCCGTAGTTCAGGGCGTAGACGCAGTACCCGGCGTCGGAGAGCGCGGGCGCCATCGCGTTCCAGGTGTTGTACGCGTTCATGGCGGTGCCGTGGACCAGCACGACCGGCCGGGGATGGGCGCGCCGGTCCGTGCCGGCCGGGCAGGGCCTGCTGGGGTCCGTCCGGGCGCCGGGCGGGCTGGAGTTGGCGATCGCGGGTGAGAGCAGGGTGGGCACGATGGCGCTGAGGGCGGTGTCGTGATGGGGGCGCGGCTGGGCAGGCGCGCTCGCCGCAGCAGGCGCTGCCGGGCAGGCGAGAGCGGCGAAGGAGCAGACGGCGGCGGCCGTCGCGGCGAAACGCAAAAACACGGGATAGCTTTCCGGCAGGCGGGCCAGGGCGGGAGGTACCCGTCCGCGTCTCGCGCACCGGGCACCGGGCACCGGGCACCGGGCACCGGGCACCGGGCACCGGGCACCGGGCACTGCACCGGCAACGCCGTGAGCGCGTCGGGGTAACGGCGCATCACCCAGGTGCCTCACCACCGCGCGGGCTCTCGCGGTGGCACACCGCCTTTCGGCCCGGCCCACCGGTGCGCCGGGCCGGAAGGCTTGCACGGCGTGCTTGAGATCGCTCGCCGGGGTGATGTGCTCGCGGGCCTGCCGGGCACTCCTCATGCGTAGACGTCACGGCGGTCAGGGACCAGGCCGCCCGTGCGACGGCGTCGGCCAGACTGTGACGGCGGGGCGCACGGATTCTGCCGACTGCGCACCCCGGTGCCGGCAGAAGGGTCGGACCGCAGCCAGTCCGACGACATCATGGCCAGCGCCCACGTGCAGGCGCCGTCCCCATCGGGTTCTGACGGAAGTCGTCCCGGGCAGCCGACGTCGCCCGGTACGCGGGCCCGCGTACCGGCCGAATGGCCATAGCCATGCGTGCTTGGCGGGCGTAACAGCAACCGTTGCCTGCCTCGCCAGCGCTCCCCGCCCGGCTCGCCCAAGATGCGAGCCGCTCCATGGTGACGAGACTGGTCAGCATGGCAGACCAACATTCCCGGGCCGGGGGCTCCGCGACGGCATCCCGGAGACGAGCAGCGCCTCGCAAGGGGCCCGAGTACGCCGCCCGCGCCGCCTGCCAGAGCCTCGAAGGGCTGATCGGCCACCGCACCGAGGGCGTCTCTGCGGTGCGGCGCTCGGACGACGACGGCTGGTGCGTCGTCGTGGATGTCCTGGAAGTGGCCCGTATCCCGGACACGACGAGCCTGCTGGCCTCCTACGAGGTGCGGCTCGATCGGTCCTGCGAGCTCCTGGAATACCGACGGCTTCGCCGATACCGGCGCGGTGCCGCTGACGAGTGACCCACTTTCGTCCGACCACGGGAAGGCCCTCATGACGACCACGACCTACGCCGACGAGATCGCCCCGTGTCCTCCGCGCGCCGGCACGCTCTACGACGTGCTCGAACTCATCCTCGACCGGGGCATGGTGATCGACGTATTCGTGCGGGTCTCCCTGGTCGGCATCGAGATCCTCAAGATCGACGCACGCATAGTCGTGGCGAGTGTGGACACCTACCTCCGCTTCGCCGAGGCGTGCAACCGCCTGGACCTCGAACGGGACTCCGGCAGCACCACCGTGCCCGAACTGATCGGCGGCGGGGCCGCCAAGAAGATGGGCAAGCGCAAGGTGCGCCAGGCCGCGGAGAGTGTCGGTGACACCGTGCGCAAGGTCGTCGGCGCCGACGATTCGGACGACGACGAGGCGGAAGAGCAGTCCGAGCGGCCCGGGAAGCGGCGCGCTCCAGCCCGTAACACCACGGGCGGCGCGAGCCGGCGCCGCAGAGCGGAGGCCTGATCGTGTCGGCCGACGGGCTGTACGTCTACGGAATCGTGCGGGCCGGGACCCCGCTGCCCGCCGGGGCCGCCGGGGTGGGCAGCCCGCCCGCCACGCTGCGCACGGTCGGGACCGAATCGGTGGCCGCGATCGTCAGCGCCGCACCCGCGCAGCTGCGCGCCCGGCGCCGAGATCTGCTGGCGCACCAGACCCTCCTGATGGGGCTTGCGGAGGCCGGGCCGGTGCTGCCCATGCGCTTCGGTGCGGTGGCGCCGGACGAGGCGGCGCTGCGTGCCCAGCTGGCCGCCGCGGAGGCGAGCCACCTGGCCACGCTGGAACAGCTCTCCGGGCACATCGAGATCAACGTCAAGGCCCTGCCCGCCCGGGACTCGCTGGCCTCGCTGGTGGCCGGTGACTCCACCGTGCGGCGGCTGCGCGACGAGGCACGCCGGCATCCCGGCTACGAGGCCGACGTACGCCTGGGGCAGGCCGTCGCCTCCGCCTTGTCCCGCCGGGCGGCCGAGGCCGGCCGGAAGGTGCTGCGTGATCTCGCGGCGATGGCCCGCGCGACGGCGGCGGGGCCGGACGTGCAGGGGTGCGCGCTCAACGTGTCCTTCCTCGTGGGCCGGTCGGACGCCGACCGCTTCCGCGCTACAGCCGAGCGTTTCGCCGCCGCGCACCAGGAGCACGTCGAACTCCGCCTGGCCGGGCCCCTCCCCTGCTACAGCTTCGTCGACACCGCTCCGATTTCGCCGGTCGCGGCCGGTGGAGGGTGACGATGGGGCTGATCTCCGGACTTCTGCTCCTGCCTCTCGCGCCCGCCCGCGGCGTGATGTGGGTCGCCGAACGGCTTCAGGACGCCGCCGAGCGCGAGCTCTATGACCCCGGCGTGCTCCGCGCCCAACTCGCCGCGCTCAACCAGGACCTCGACGAGGGGCACATCTCCCTGGCCGAGTTCGAAGTGGAAGAGGAGCGGCTGCTCGACCGGCTGTATGCCGCGCAGACCGGCCCGACGCCGACAAACAGAAGGTGACAGGCATGGATGACCAGAGCAAAGTGGCGCTCGCGACCGCTGTGGTGGGCGGATACGTACTGGGGCGGACGAAGAAGGGCCGGCTCGCTCTGACCGTGGCCACCTATCTGGCGGGCCGCCGGTTCCCGCTCGAACCCCGTCAGCTGGCAGCCGAAGGCATGCGCAAGCTGGGTGAGGTCCCCCAGTTCGCGGAATTGCAGGAACAGCTGCGGGGCGAGGTTCTCGGAGCCGGCCGCCAGGCCCTGACCGCTGCCGCCAACAGGGGCATGAACACGCTGGCGGACGCCCTCGGCGACCGTACGGCCCGGCTCTCGGGAGCGGCATACGACGAGGACGAGCCCGAAGACGAGTACGAGGACGAGGAATACGAGGACGAAGAAGACGGCGAAGACCCGGACGATGAGGAGTCCACCGGCCGGGACGAGGAATACGACGAGGACGATGAGGAATACGAGGAGGACGAGGAGCCGGAAGAGCAGGCGCCTGCTCCACCCACCCGGCGCAAGAGAGCCTCCGCACCTGCCGCCACGAGGGCCAGGCCGCCCCGTAAGTCCTCCTCCGCGAAGAAGACGGCGCCCCCGGCCAAGAAGTCGCCGTCGGGCAGTAAATCTTCTTCGAAGAAGAGCGCCTCGAAGAAGACCGCTTCCGCAAAGAAGGCCGTCTCGAAGAAGTCGGCCCCGGCCAAGAAGGCGGCTCCCGCGAAGAAGCGGACCTCGGCCACGAAGCAGGCCCCGGCCAAGAAGAGCGCCCCGGCGAAGAAGTCAACGGCCAAGAAGTCCGCCGGCAAGAAGACGGCATCAGCGAAGCGGACAGCATCCAAGCGCGCCGATCGGCGGAGGTAGCCAGCCATGGCAAAGAACGACAGGGACAAGTCCGCGGCCTCCGAGGAGTCGGGAGCAGGCCGGCTGAAGGAAGAGCTGTCCAAGTTCGCCAGTGCCCAGGTCCAGGACTGGGCCGGGAAGGCGGGCGACAAACTCACCGACCTCACCGGGAAGTTGGGCGATGCAGCCGAGAACGGCGGCTCGCTGCCGGCCATCGGTTCGCGGGTGCTCCAAGGGGAGTCTCCGGTGAAGGCGTTCATGTCGGAGAAGGCCAAAGGGGCCAAGGACGCCATTGTGGACAAGGCGAAGGAAGCCTTCGGCGCCGGCGGAGGGGGCAAGCGCAAGTCCGGCGGAGGCAAGCTCATGAACATCATCGAGGTGCTCGATGTGGGCGTGCCGCTGCGCACCGCCTATGACGCCTGGACGCAGTACGACCAGTTCAGCAGCTTCGCCAAGGGCGTCAACGATGTCTCCACGAGTGACGAGACGGAGAGCGACTGGAAGGTCAAGGTGGGGCCTTCCTCCCGCAGCTTCAAGGCCACCGTGCAGGAACAGGTGCCCGACGACCGGATCGTGTGGACCTCCGAGGGCGCCAAGGGCACCACGCGCGGCGCCGTCAGCTTCCACGAACTGGCACCGAACCTGACACGGGTCGTCCTGGTCATGGAGTACTACCCGTCCGGGTTCTTCGAAAAGACCGGCAATCTCTGGCGCGCCCAGGGTCGGCGCGTACGGCTGGACTTCAAGCACTTCCAGCGTTACGTCACGCTCACCGACGAAGAGCCCGAAGGGTGGCGCGGGGAGATCCGTGACGGCGAGGTGGTCCTTTCCCACGAGGACGCCGTCGAACAGGAGGAAGAGGACGCGGAGAACGCGGAGAACGCCGGGGATCAGGAGGGCGAAGCCGAGGACGAGTGGGACGAAGAAGACGACGAAGAGGCCGGGGGCGGCGAGGGAGAAGACGAGGAGGACGAAGACGAGGACCCCGAGGACGAGTTCGAAGAGGAAGCGGAAGAGGAAGAAGACGAGGAGGAGCCTGCCCCTCCCCGGCGCCCGAGTCGTAAGAACCGCCGAGGGGCCGCCCGGTGACCGACCTCGACTTCAGGGCGGGCGAGCAGCCAGTGCCCGGCCCCGCCAACACCAACCTGGCCGACATCCTCGAACGGGTGCTGGACAAGGGCATCGTCATCGCCGGGGACATCAAGATCGACCTCCTCGACATCGAGCTGCTCACCATCCGCCTGCGCCTCTTCGTCGCCTCCGTCGACACCGCGAAGAAGGCGGGCATCGACTGGTGGGAGAACGACCCGGCGCTCAGCTCGCGGGCATCGCGCAACGCACTGCAGGACGAAAACCGTGAGCTGCGCGAACGCCTGGACGCCCTCGAAGCGTCCACGGATGCGCCCGTCGCCCGGGACGCGACCACGAAGAACACGAAGGCGACGAAGAAGCAGGCGGAGGACGAGCAGACATGACGCACCCCGGCCCCCGGGCACAGGCTCCCGGTGCAGACACCGCCACCTATGTGTTCGCCGTATGCCGCGCCACCCGTGCCACGACGACAGCCGACCTCACCGCTCTGCCGGGCATGCCCGGCGGTGCACCCGTACGTTTTCTGACCTCCGCGACTCTGACGGCCGTGGTCCAGAGCGTGCCTGCCGCCGACTTCACCGACGAGGCCTGGCAGCTGCGACTGTCCGACCGGCAGGAGATCGCGCGCTACGCCCGCGCCCACCACGAAGTGGTCTCCGCCGCAGCCGCAACGGGGGCCACCGTCCCGCTGCCCCTCGCCACGCTGTACCACGACGACGAGCGGGCCTGCCGGGTTCTCGACGACGAGGCGGCCCGCTTCCACGGCGCGCTCAAGCGCATCGCGCATCACGCCGAGTGGGGCGTGAAGGTGTACGGACCGCAGACGCCGCCGCAATCCGCAGAACCGGTGCCGGACCCGGTTACCGCAGGCACGAGGCGCCGTGAGGCCCCGGTTCCCGGCGCCGGGCTCGCCTATCTGAACCGCAAGCGCGGTGTCCAGCAGGGCAGGGAAAGGCGCCGCCAGGAGGCGTTGAGCGTCGCGGAGTCCGTGGACGCCGAATTCCGGCAACTGGCCGCGGCATCACGACGGCTGCGCACCCACGACGCCAGCCTGTCGGGCGACCAGCGCGTGCACGTACTCAATGCCACCTACCTGGTCGCCGAGGAGCGGGCGGATGACTTCATGCGGATGACGACAGCCCTGCGCGAGCGCACGGACGCGCACATCGAGCTGTCCGGGCCGTGGGTTCCCTACTCCTTCGTCGGCGAGGTGTAGAGGTGGAAAGGGATGTCGTGCCCTGGGACAGTCCGGAGCCCCTGTCGGGTCCCCTCGGCGTGCCGCTCGTTGACCTGCTGGACCGGGTGCTTGCCACGGGCGTTGTGGTCAGCGGCGACCTCGTCATCGCCATCGCCGACGTGCCCCTCGTACGCCTGTCGCTGCACGCTCTGCTGTCCTCGGTCAACGAGCGGGTGCCCGCGCCGTGGGCCGACGGGGGGCCGCTGTGACGAGATCACGCGTTGACCTGGACTCCGAGAAGATGGGGCGCGACCTGGTGGCCCTGGTCCTGACGGTGGTCGAACTGCTGCGGCAGCTGATGGAGCGGCAGGCCATCCGCCGGGTGGAACAGGGAGGGCTGAGCGACGAGCAGGTCGAGGAGATCGGCACCACCCTCATGCTGCTCGACCAGCGTATGCAGGAACTCTGCGACCAGCACGGGGTACTCCCGGAGGACCTGAACTTGGACCTCGGCCCTCTTGGCTCGCTCCTGCCTCGGGACTGAGGGTGTTCCTCCTGTGCCCTGAGGGCAGGCGCTGCGGGAGGACCTGAAGTGATCTCTGCAGGGAACCCCTTGAACACCTTGGCAACCGGCCCGTCGACAGGAAGCCCGTCGGAGCGCGGCAATACGAATGTTCCCGCAGAGGTTGCAAAGACTGATTCTGCCGACCGGGTTCGCTGCAACGTGCGCGGCGGGGTAGTCAGGTCCGTGCGCAAGAGGCCGCGCAAAGGCGAGGGCCCTCTCCTCGCACAGCACCCGGGCATGGTCAGAAGTGCTTTCGGGGGACATCGGGGGTGTCCTCGGTGGTACGGGGAGGGGCCAGCGCCTGTTGGGCGGGCAGGTCGATTTCCGCTCGCACGATGGTGCCGCCACCGTCGTCCCGGCTCTGCTCCCACCGGCTCGCCAGGGCTTCGACGATCAGCAGGCCGCGGCCGTGCTCGGCATTGGGCTCCGCCTGCTGGGCGCGGAGTCGGCGGTTGGGGCCATGGTCGCCGACGCTCACGGCGGCCTCGGCATCGGTGAGGATGACCTCGACCATGATCTCCGGACTCTGCGTGTAGGTCACCGCGTTGGTGGCCAGCTCGCTGACGATCAACTGCAGATCCGCGCACACGGCCTCGCACACACCCCAGTCGGCCAGGATGAGCCCGACATAGGCGCGGGCCTCCCCCGGCGTGCGTTCGGAATATCCGGACAGCCGCCAGCGAGCGCTCAACGACTGCGAGATACCGGCGGGCGGCTCGGCCGCGTGCCTCCCGGGTCCTGCGGGATACCTCACGCCGGCGCCCCCTCCGGCCGCATCGGAGCACAGTCCGTCCGGCGGAGGCCGTCCGGCGGATAGAGCGCGCAGGCTGCTGCCCCGCACAGCCACGCCCGCAGCGCGATCCGCTCGGCAGGTGTCCGGGCGATTTCCCGCTCCGCCGGGGCGATGAGGACGTTCACCTCACCTCGCAGCACCAGCTGCTCCACCGCGCACCAGCCGATCCGTCGGCGGCGCGGGACAGAAGGCGGCGCCAGGTCATACACCTCGTGGACGACCGGCCAGCCGCACGCATCAGCGCAGTTGCGGAGACTCACGAGCATCCGGGCCGCTGTCTGCGAGTTTTGGCTGCAGGTATAGAGCACGCTGTGGGGGTGATCGGGCACCGCAGCCGACAGCGCGGTGACCGCCACATCGGGTGCAGGTGCCGGGGTCTTGGGCATCGTGCCTCAGCTCCAGAGCTTGCGAGAGGAAGGCCGTTGGCACGAACCCCGGAACGCGGTGAAGGGGTGCTGGGGTTCCGTGCACAAGCTGGCTGGGGCTCATAGATCGCCCCGGCGGGAACGGCCCGGACATCCGCTCTGATATCCGTGTGAAGCAAACCGCCAACTGCGCCGAGCAGCCAGGCAATTCCGTCGGCGTTCACCCACGCTGAGACCGGTAATTTTTGCCCTGCCGGGACTACGGACCGTACGGTGCGCACTACCGTTGGCGCATGACAGGCAATGTGCTCCTCGCCGCCCGGATGCAGGCAGCCGGCCTGCGGCAGCAGGAGCTCGCACAGGCCCTGAACCGGCGGATCGAGGCGTTCTGCGGCACGCCGGGGAAGCTGCAGGACAGGCACGTGCGGAACTGGCTGACCGGCAGAACCCTGTGGCCCCAGGCGCGACAACGGCGTGCTCTCGAAGAGGAATTCGGGTGCCCCGCCGAGGAGCTGGGTTTCTGCCGACCCGCTCGGTTATCCGCTGCCCATCCCGTGCCACTGGAGGATTCCGTGCGGCGACGCACCTTCGCCGGCGCTGCGGCCGGACTCGCCGCCGCGGCTGCCCTCCCCGCTGCCCCGCGACCCCATCACATCGGGATGGGGGATGCTGCCCGGCTGGAAACCCAGTTCACCGCCCTGGTCGCCGATGACAACGCACACGGCGGCACGATCAAACTCGAGACCCGTGCGCTCGCTTTCGCCCACCACGCCGCAGAACTACAGGCCGTCGGATCCGCCACGCAGCGCGTACGCGCACGCCTGTACTCTTTGGCCGCCTCCTTCACCGGTACCGCGGTGTGGGCCGCGGTCGACGCGCGCGTACCCGAGCGCGCGCAGCAGCACCTCGGGCGCGCGATGACCCTGGCCGGCCTCGCCGCGGACCCGCAGGTCCAGCTGCGTCTGTGGGGTCTGGCCACCCTCCTGGCGAGCCAGCAGCAGCTTCCGCACGACGCATTCGCCGCGGCGCGGGCGGGCAGTGCTTCTCCCGCCTGCCGCCGTGATCCCCTCTTCCGCTCCTTCGCCGCCGCCCGCCTCTGCCTGGTCCAGGCAGCATCCGGGGATGCCTCCGCCGCGCTGCGCAGTCTGGACCAGGCCCGCACCTCCTTCGTCCACGCCGACCCGCAGGACCGGCGGCCCTCCTGGATCGGCTTCTACGACCTGGCCGAACTGGAGGGCATCTCGGCCCTGGCCATGGCCTACCTCGGCCGGCATCAGCAGTCCGAGGCCTACCTGCACCGCACACTGGCCCGGCTGCGCCCGCAGTACACCCGCAACCGGGCCTACTACCGCGCCCAGCTGGCGCTGGCCCAGCTCCGCCAGGGCGACGCCGAGCACGCCTGCACGACCGCCGCCTCTGTACTGCCTCCCGCCGGCGGTGATTCACTGACCGCGCGTACCGGCAGGCTACTGGCCACCTTCACCGGCACTCTGCCGACGGCCGCGCCCGGCGCCCGGTGCGCCGCCCAGTGGGCCCAGTTGTACGACAGCAGGAAGGGCAGGACCTCGTGACCGTCGAGATCAGGCACTACACCGCGCAGCAACTGCCCGGCATCCGGCAACTACTCAGCGAAATCCACGTCGAGGTACGCCTGCACGACTTCGGCCTCACCAGCGAGTTCAACAAAGCCGAACGCTTCGACCAACGGCTGCGCAGCTACAGCGCACGGCCGGGATTCACCGCCGTGGTCGGCTTCGAGGACGACCAGGCCGTCGGCTTCGCCTTCGGCCTCACCCTGGCAGCCGACACCCGCTGGTGGTCCTCCATGACCACTCCCCTGCCCGGCGGGTTCACCGACGAGGACGGCACCCGCACCGCCGCACTCAACGAGATCGTGGTCCGCAAGCCCTGGCGCGGCCGCGGCATCGCTTGGCAGATCCACCAGGAATGGCTGGCCAAACGCACCGAACAGCGAGTAACACTGCTGGTCAACCCCCAAGCCGGCGACGGAGCCGTCCAGGCGGTCTACGAAGCCTGGGGCTACCGCACCGTCGGCCACCAACAGCCCTTCCCCGACTCCCCCCACTACGCGGCGATGATCCGCCCCCTGACCTGACCAAGACGGAATTGAAAACATCGCCTGGAGCTGACAGACCCCTTCCGCCTTCGACCGGAAGAGAATCGAGTCCAGCGAGCGATTGGGACGTCGCCGCTGGATGATCGAGCGCATCCCGTCCCTGCTGTCCGGCTACCGTGGCCTCAGCCCACGATGCCAGTGCAACCCCCGCAGCTATCTGGCCTTTTCGGCCTCGCCGCGGCCCTGTGCTGCTACAAACGACTGGTCCGCCCCACCACGTAGGACGCGGTTTTATGTGGCGTGCAGGACGGTGGCGAGGCCGTCGTCGACGGTGGTTTCCAGGCCCTTGCGGAAGGCCGTCTCGTAGGCCGTGTCACCGATGGTCTGCTGGGCGCGGCGCTCGCAGGCCTGGCGGATGGCGACGAGGCCCGGTGAGTCCATCTGAGCGCTGCCGATGATCTGCCAGACGTGTCCGCCGAGGCCGAGCAGCCAGGCCGCCTGTTCCGCGTTGCCGTCGGCCAGGACTGCCGAGGCCAGCGCGTCCAGGACTACGGCGATTCCCGTGGTGTTGTGGAGTGCGTAGTGTCCTTCGAGCGCCGCCCGGGCGTGCCTGGTTGCCGCGTCCGGGTTGTCCTGGCCGAGATCGACCATCGCCCGTAGGTAGTCGGCGTAGGAACACACCCAGCGCTCGCCGTAGCGTCGGCAGTCCGCCCGCAGGGCATCGGCCACGGCCCGGGCACGGGTGAACTCCCGCAGGTGAAGGTGGGCGTACAGGCGCGAGAGGCGGATTTGCAGCGGGGCGATCTCGTAGCGGGCTTCGCCCACACGCCGGTACGGGGCGCCGTCCAGGACCTCGGCCGCACGGGCCAGCTCCCCCCGCATCGCCAGGCCCATGCCCAGGACCGCGGCAGCTGCTGCGGCGGCGCCGCTGTTTTCCTGCCCCGGCTCCGACGCCGCGTGCGTGCAGGAATCTCCCCAGTGGACCGCGGCCTTGAGGTCCCCGCGCGCGAACGCGAGGGAGCTGCGGGCGAACAGCGCCCAGGTGCGGGCGGGGCCCGGCCCGGGATCCCGGCCCAGGACCAGGTCCAGATAGCGCTCCCCGTCCCGGCTCAACCCGCAGTGCCGCCAGAGGAACCCCAGGCACCCCGCCATCTCCAGGCAGGTGTCCTGTCCCTGAGTCTTGAGGCAGAAGTCCATCGCGGCCCGCATGTTGGCGTGCTCGAGGAGGCTGCGCTCGCACCACAGGACCTGGTCCGGCCCTGTCCACTCGTCGCAGCCTCGTCGGGCCAGGCGCAGGTAGTGCTCCTGGTGGCGCCGGCGTGCCTGCTGCTCCTCGCCGAGCCCGTGCAGCCACTGCTCGCCGTACTCGCGAAGGGTGTCGAGCATCGTGTACCGAGGACCGTGCGCAGCGTCCGTGCGCTGCATGATGGATTTGCCGACCAGTCCGGACAGCAGTTCCGGTGCCCGCGCGTCGCTGATCGGCCCTTCGGAGCAGACACGTACGGCCGCCTGTTCGTCGAAGCCGCCGGCGAACACCGAGAGCCGGGCCCAGGCCAGTCGCTCCAGCGGCGTACACAACTCGTGGCTCCAGCCGATGGTGGTATGCAGCGCCCGGTGCCGGGGCTCGCCCTCGCCTCCCGGTGCGCGCTGTGCGGTGAGCGTTTCGAAACGGGTGTGCAGGCGATCGCTGAGTTGCTCCAGGGACATCTCCAGGAGTCGGCTGGCGGCAAGTTCGATAGCGAGGGGGATGCCTTCCAGACGGGCGCAGATCCCGCCGATGGCCGGACCGTCCTCCTTGGAGAGGACTGTCCCGGGTGCGGCACTGCGGACTCGTTCCTGGAAGAGCAGGGCCGCGTCACTGTCCGCGCCGGCGGGGAGGCCGCGGGGTGAGGCGACCGGCAGCGGGGGGACCCACAGCACACGCTCACCGCTCAGGCCCAGGGCGCGGCGGCTGGTGGCCAGGATGCGCACACCGGGAGCAGTCGCCAGCAGCGCCTGCACCACCTCGCCGACTGCGGTGACCAGGTGTTCGCAGCAGTCCAGGATCAGCAACAGCCGTTTGTCGGCCAGCCGTTCGGCCACCATCTCGATCGCAGGCCTGGTGGTCTGGTCGGTCAGCTGAAGGGCCTCGTAGATGGTGAGTGCGATCAGGTTCGGGGTCGGGGCGTGCAGCGGGGAGAACTCGGCCAGCCATACGCCGTCGGGGAAGGCGGCCCGGGCCTCGGCTCCGGCGCGACGGGCCAGGCGGGTCTTGCCCGCCCCGCCCACTCCGGTCAGCGTGACCAGCCGAGCCTCGGCCAAGCCGTCCGCTACGGCGGCCAGTTCGGCCCTCCGCCCGACGAAACTTGTCACCTCGGCAGGCAGATTCCCCGCCGCCCACCCCGGCCGGACCTCTCCCATGGTGGTCGCCTCCCGCACGCCGGCCACGATCCGTGGCCCGGGCCGAGTCTGGTCCCCGGGGCGCCGTCCCGCGGCCGGGATGCCAGGTGATGCCCGATTCTTCGCACGGAGCGCTCACATAGTCACAGCACCGCGCCTCGTCGCGGTCATTTTCTGTATGTCACCGGTCAGCGAGTTCTGCGCACGGTAGGCACGAAGTCTCGCAACGAATCAATTCCCCGCATCCGCCACCCAATCCGATGCAGCACCGACCGGATCACAGACCTCATCCGCACCGTCCTCACCCCTCCTCCCGCAGGCCAGAGACATGATGAAGGGGCTCACCGAGACGACCCGCACCCCGTGCCGCCCCTCGTGGAGTGCGGCCGGAGCCGCGGCAGCGAGCCGGTCCAGGGCGGCCTGGCCGAGGAAGACCGGGACTGCGGGCCCGTGCCGGGTCAGGCCGGCGACGGTGCGCGGGAGGCCGGGCCGGTTGGCGCGGTGTGCTGGTCGAGGCCGCCGAGGATGAGTGCCAGGCCCGCCTCGAATGCCTCTTCGTGACCGAGTACGGGCACGTCGTCCGGCAGGTTCTGGCGGCCGGGCGGGTCCGTGTCCGCCTGCTCCTCCAGGACGCAGCCGACGGTGTAGCGGCCGGCGGCCAGCATGGCCATCTGCGCGTGGCGCCGGGGCACGCCGGAGGTGACCAGGAAGGCGATCTTGCGGCGGATGCGGTCGAGGTCGCCGGTCGGAGTGCTGCCGGCGTGCAGCCGGGCACCGTCGCGTCGCATCAGCAGCGTGCGGCGCAAGCTGCGGGAGTTGTCGAGGAACCAGGTACGCCAGTCGTCGCCGGGCGAGGGCAGCGGCGCGTCGGCGTGCGGGGCCATGGCCGCCTGCGCCATCGCCGCCAGGAGGTCCTTCTTGGTTTTGAAGTGGTAGTAGAGCGAGGGCTGCTCGACACCCAGGCGCCTGGCCAGCCGCCGGGTGCTGACTGTCTCCAGGCCCACCTCGTCCAGCAGGTCCAGCGCCTGGGTGACGACGGTTTCACGGTTCATCTTGGTCACGTTGACAATCTATCGCTGATAGAAGACTGTGGAAAGGAATCAATCACCGATAGATTTTGAGGTGGCCGGACATGACGAAGACGACCGCGAAGCGTCCGCTGCGCATCCTCGTCGCCGGCGGCGGCATCGCGGGACAGGCGCTGGCCTTCTGGCTCACCCGCGGCGGCCACCGGGTGACGGTCCTCGAGCGCTTCCCGCAGCTGCGCGCCCAGGGCGCGCAGGTCGACCTGCGCGGGCAGGGCATCGAGGCCGTCGAGCGCATGGGGCTGCTGGAAACGGTGCGCAGCCGGCTGGTGGACGAGGCGGGCGTCGCGTTCGTCGACTCCCGCGGCAGGCCGAAGGCGACGATCATGGCGAACACCTCCGGCAGGGGGCGCCAGAGCCTGACCTCGGAGTTCGAGATCATGCGCGGCGACCTCGTGCGCATCCTGCACGAGGCGACCGGGGACGACGCCCAGTACGTCTTCGGCAAGAGCCTCGACGGCTTCGACCAGCACGGCGACCAGGTCACGGCCCGCTTCTCGGACAACACCCGCGGCGAGTACGACCTGCTGATCGGCGCCGACGGACAGGGCTCGCGCACCCGCCGGGCGCTGCTCCCGGAAGGCTTGGACCCGTACTGGCGCACGGGCATGCACATGGCCTACTGGTTCGTGCCGCGCACCGCCTCCGACAGCAACATCCGCGACACCTACATGGTCCCGGGCGGCCGGCAGATCATGCGCCGCAGCCACAACGCGACCGAAACCCAGGTGTACTTCGTGATGCGCGACTCGTCGGCGCAGGCCTCCGCGGTCCACCGCGCGCCCGTCGAGCAGCAGCAGACATTCTGGGCCGAGCGGTTCCGGAACGCCGGCTGGCAGACCGGCCGCTTCATCAAGGGCATGAAGGACAGCCCGTTCTTCTACTCCCAGGAGATCGCCCAGGTGCGCATCGACACATGGTCACAGGGCCGCGTGGTCCTGGCCGGCGACGCCGCGCACTGCGCCTCCCCCTACAGCGGCATGGGCATCTCCGGCGCACTCGCCGGCGCCTACGTCCTGGCCGGGGAAATCAACCGGCACCCGCACGACCTGCCCACCGCCCTGGCCAACTACGACCGCATCCTGCGGCCCTTCACCGACCAGATCCAGGCCACGGTCAACCCCCGCATCCTGCGCATCGGCATGCCCCGCAGCAGACACGCCATCAGCGCCTTCCAGAACGCCACCGCGCTGGCCTGCCTCCTCCGTATCCCCGACCTGGCCGCACGGTGCTCCAAGGAAGACCGCGGTGGCCACTGGCAACTGCCCGCCTACACCGCCGCCTCCACCTGAGCCAGCCCGCGCTGCCCCCGACGGCGCGGCGGGCAGGAGCGGCCACCGCCTTCACCGCCGGGTGCACCGTGCCGACTGCGGACACGGCCGGATACAGCACCGCACATACCCTGGATGCCCGTCTCGCTGCGACAATCGTGCGGAGCCCGGGTGACCTGCTTTCCGGGCTCCGGCATACGCCCGCGTTACGGATCCGGCCCCGCCACACGGCACGGCCGCTGCCCGGCCCGCCGCGGAACCAGCCAGGGCATCGCAGGGACCGCCGCCCCCTTGACCGGCACTCAAGTACTCCAGCACCGGGGAGTGATCACCTGGTGCATCTCGATGTCCGCATCCTGCCCCACCCCGGCGACCGCCCGGCCATGCCCGGCCCGCGCCGACGCGCGCACATCTTGACCGGCTGCGCAGCCGTCCCCCGGGCTGTCGTCGAGCCAGCAGGCTGAGCCGGCCGGTCTCCTGATCGGTGCCCGGCATCCTGAGGAATTCGTCGGCGACGGGCACGGGGCCGGCATCGCATGGCGCCGCGGACGACGACTTTCCCCGGACCCCTGCGCATCACGCGGTGGCGCGCGAAAACACCATGCCCCTTGCACAGTTGCTTGCGGACGGCGACGATCCCTCCGAGCGTTACCTGATCACCAGACGGTTCACGGCCGGAGAGCGCCTCGCCTTTCGCAACACACCCATCCTGCACGCCCGCCACGCCTTCAACCCCGCCACCGGCACCCGCCGCCTCATCACCGCCTACACCCCCGGGACCAGCTCCAAGCCCGCACCCGATACCACCGCGATAGCCCCAACTAGCGCATGCTCCTGCCCCCGTAGCAACAGCGGCATCCCGACCGGTCACCCCTGCCGGCGCCCCGGACAGCGACAACGGATGCAGCGCTGCCATCACATCGTGCGGACAACGCAGGAGATACGCCAGGAGATGCGTGAGCAACCGGCGGCGCCGGGGTGCAGCCGGATACCCCCGGGACGAAAACACCGGAGCCGAACGCCCTCTTGGCGGGCCGGGGCAGCATTGTCGTACACCTCAGGTTTACGGGCCACATACCGCACTGGGTTGATGAGATGCCTTCTCCTTGGCCATAGCCTGCGTCCACTTCAATGCGCCGGGAAGTCACGGCACCCGGCTCGACGAGACTCAGGGGAAAAATCATGCGAGGTCTGCTCAAGCCCGCTGTTCGCACCGCCGGAGTCGCCATTGCGGGGGCGGCCATGCTGGTCGGGTTCGCCGGGCCGGGACACGCGGCGGGTGGGTATTACAAGGCCTCCACCAAGGACGACTGCGCGGACATGAGGGGGCACTACTACTACGACTATGTCGTCCACCAACAGGGCAGGGCGACCTACAACACTCGCTGGGACTTCATTGTCGACGCCTACGCCAACTCCTGCGGCTGGGGGCGGTCGTTCGCGCCATACGCCACATACAGCAAGTGGACGGGAACCAAGTGGGACTACTCCCACACCACTAAGTACACCCGGATCGGCACGAAGGGCACGGGCCGCAACGTGGCCGACGTGATGATCTACCTCTGTGAAGTCGGGAAGCCAAGCACCTGTGGAAGGATCCACGGAGCTTAGCGAGAGGCCACGGACATAGCAGCGCCTCGTGAGGACCGGGAGTTCGGCCCCTCCATGCGGCGGGGCGGGGCGGGGCGGCGAGTATGCCGATGTCCCAGTGTTCAGAACGTGCCGGGCAGCCGACAGCCGGTGCCCGGATTGCGCCCGCACGCCGGCGGGGTGCATCCCGTCCGGGCAGCGGTGCCAGTACCGCTTCGCATGCTGTCGGACGCGGTCCGTTCCTGGACGCGACTGCACGAGCGCCTCGGTACACCGGCCGGCCCGCTGGCCTTCGACACGGGCAACAAGGTCGTACGGACCGGAGGCCACCGCCTCACGAACGCCTTGCGAACAGCAAGCCCAGCGAGTCCCTCGCCACGAGCACGGCTGACGCGACCCTGTCCGAAACTCACCGGTCCGATGACACTGACCGCGATCCCATCCCCTTCGAGCGGAGGAACGCAATGCGCAAACATGCGACGAGGAACCTGATCCGTGGTGTCCTCGCTGGGCTGTCGGGCATCACCGCCACGAGTACCGGCGGCTCGCGACGGCCCATCATGCACGGCTGGCTCATCTGCACCGAGCGCTCGGCAGCCTGCGCGGGGTCGTGGAACCGGCTGTGAGGGAGGCCGACTGGGCCCAGGCTCATGCCTGGCTCAGCGATCTGCGCGACCGTCTTGGACAGGCCGCCTGGACAGCGCGCTGGACGAGGTCACTTCCTCGGACGGGGCCCGGATCGATCAGCTCTTGAACGGGGACTTCGACCTGTGGCCCTCGCCGCCGCCCAGTCCCTCCCGTCGCCAGACCTGACGACACCTGTGATCCTGCCCGGAGTCCGGATCGCCGGCTACAACAGGCCGGTCGCGGCCTTCGGCGACCGGCTCTGGCCGCTGGACCCGCTGGTCGCCAACCCGAGTGCGACGCGCAAACGCATCGACTGGGCCAGCTTCCCGCCCCGTACTCGCGAAGAACGGCGCCTGGTGGCCTGGGTAATGATCAACAAGCCGCAACTGTAAAGCCAGCAGCTTCGCGGCCGACCCGGCACGAACAGGCGCGTGCTCCCGGCGACAGGACCGTCACCGCAGCAACGCGAGTGAGACGCAGTCCGCACTCAGCACTGCGCCCCGGCACGTCAGCCACGGCGGATCTATCACCGCGAATGACCCGTGGCTGCGGGCCACTTCCTGGGACCGGGCCAGGGGATGGGAAACTGGCGGGTATGGATATCCGTCGCAGGAACAACGTCACCGTCACCGGCCGTGCAGACGGGCCGGTGCTCCTGCTGGCGCACGGGTTCGGCTGCGACCAGAACATGTGGCGCCTGGTGGTTCCTGCGCTGGCCGAGCACTACCGGCTGGTGCTCTTCGACTATGTGGGCTCGGGCCGGGCCGACCCGTCGGCTTGGGACGAGCAGCGCTACAGCTCCCTGCAGGGCTACGCACAGGATGTGCTGGAGGTCTGCGAGGAGCTGGACCTGAGCGAGGTCACGTTCGTGGGGCACTCGGTCTCCGCGATGGTCGGCGTCCTCGCGGCGGCGAAGGCGCCGCAGCGTCTGTCCCGGCTGGTGATGGTCGCTCCCTCCCCGCGCTACATCGACGAGGACGGCTACCGCGGCGGGTTCAGCGCCGACGACATCGATGAGCTGCTGGAGTCGCTGGAGTCGAACTACCTGGGCTGGTCGGCGGCGATGGCCCCGATCATCATGGGCAACGCGGAGCGCCCCGAGCTCGGTCAGGAGCTGACGACGTCGTTCTGCGCGACCGACCCGGACATGGCCCGCGTCTTCGCCCGCACCACGTTCCTGTCCGACAGCCGCAAAGACCTCAAGACGGTCACCGCGCCGACGCTGGTCCTGGAATGCCGGCAGGACGTGATCGCGCCCCGGGAGGTCGGCGCCTACGTCCGCGATGCGATCCCCGGCAGCCGGCTGGTCACCCTGGAGGCGACGGGGCACTGCCCGCAGCTGAGCGCACCGCAGGCCACCGCGGAGGCGATCACCGAGTTCCTGGGAGCGGCCTGATGATGTGCCGCACCGACCAGTCGGCGCCGGAGCCGGGCGAGGGGCATGACGTGGACGCCACGGACGCGGTGTTCACGTCGCTGCTGGAGGACAGTGCCGAGGAACTGTACGAGCAGGCGCCCTGCGGGTATCTGTCGACGCTGATGGACGGCACCATCGCGAAGATCAACACCACGCTGCTGGACTGGCTGGGTCTGGACCGCTCCCAGGTGGTGGGGCGGATGCGGTTCACCGACCTGCTGACCGTGGGCGGCAAGCTCTATCACGAGACGCACTTCGCGCCGCTGCTGCAGATGAAGGGCGAGGCCAGCGGCATCGCCATGGACATCAAGGCCGCAGGCAAGCGGCGGATGCCGGTGCTGGTCACCTCCAAGGTGAAGACCAGCGAAGACGGCGAGCCCATGCTGATCCGCACCACCGTCTTCGACGCCCGCGACCGCCGCGCCTACGAGGCCGAACTACTGCGCGGCCGCAAGGCAGCCGAAGAAGCACACCGGCAGTCCGAGGCTGACCGTACCCGGCTCCAGGAAGCACTCGCCGTTCTCCAGCAGAGCCTGCTGCCCAGCGCACTGCCCGTCGTGCCGGGACTCGAAGCCGGCTCCCACTACCACACCGCCTCCCCGGACCTGCTGGGCGGAGACTTCTACGACCTGTTCCCCCTGGACGGCGGCCGGTGGGCGTTCTTCCTCGGCGACGTGTGCGGCAAGGGCCCCCAGGCCGCTGCCGTCACCTCGCTGGCCCGCTACACCCTGCGCGCCGCCGCCCTGCACGACGCCGACCCCGTCACCGTGCTGACCACCCTGAACACGGTGCTCCACGAGCGGTACGCCAGCGGCGAGGGACGCTACTGCACCGCCATATTCGGCGTCCTCGAACCCGACGACGACCGCGTCCGGGTCCACCTGGCCTCCGGCGGCCACCCCTCCGCACTGATCCAGCGCGCCGACGGCAGCGCCGACTACCTCCCCACCCCCGGCGGACTCCTCGTCGGCGTCCTGCCCAAGGCACCATTCGCCGCCGCCCGCACCGACCTGCTCCCCGGCGACACCCTGCTCCTGTACACCGACGGCCTCACCGAGGCCCGCATCGGAGCCGAGCGCGAGCTGTACGGCGAAGACGCCCTGCGCGCCTTCACTGCCGCCCAGCCGTCAACGGGCCCGCAGGCCCTGATCACCGCCCTGTCCGGACTGCTGACCTCGTTCGGCGAGGGACTCGACGACGACACCGCGCTGCTCGCCCTCGGTGTACCCGCTAACCATCCCGTCTCCGCGAATGTAGACCTGTCATGAGTGCACTGACGATCACCACCCGAGACGCCGACACCGGTCCCGTATTGGGCATCGCCGGTGACCTCGACTACGACACGGCACCCGAACTCCGCAAGGCCGTCGACGGCCTGGCTGTTACCGCAGGGCAACTGTTGGTCGTAGATCTGGCTGGTCTGGCCTTCTGCGACTCCAGCGGAATCAGCGCCCTGCTGTCCGCGCGCAGCCTGACCAGTGAACGAGGTGCCGACATAGCCCTGGCAGCAGTCCCCGTCAACACCGCCCGCATCCTGCGCATCGTCGGCCTGGACCAGGTCTTCACCATCTACCCGGACACCGCAGTGGCCACTGCCACCCGCTCCACCACTCACTGACCCTGTCGAGCAGCAGCATTCCGAGCCGGGTTCGAGTTCCGCGCTCCTCACGTGCCTCGGTCAGTTCGGCACGGACAGGAAAGCGATTCGCGGGGTGGCAGCGTGCAAGGTGCATCTCCAGCTGGCGCGCCGTTTCCGCATGGCTCAGATGCTCACGAGACACCTGGTGATCCCGCCACTCAACCACGTAGTCATCGTCGTCAGGAGTCCCGAAACCGCCGCTGAGGCAGTCGGCGAAAGCGTCGAGATTCTTGCCGAAGTAGCCCTCGGGGCCGTTGATCGCCTCTCCGATGACCTGCCAGAAGTCCTCGAGTGTCCCGATCCGGGCGCCTCACAGTACATATATTGCTGTCACATCCTGCAGGATATGTGGCACGTCGACGTCTACCGAGCGCGACGCAGTCGTCGGACAGCTGGTCTCCCCGGGTAGCCGATCCCGCCCCGGCCCTGCTGTAACTGCACACGATGCCGAACTGCGCGCGATGCGCCTGGCCGTTGTGCCGCTCGTGCGTCCGGAGCGCGATGCCGGGAACGCTTGCCCTGGAGCACGCGGACACGTGGGGGCACCGTGCGCGCGCCATGAGGCCTCCCCGTATCCGCGGGCCGGCCCGGCGCTCGGCTGTCAGTTCGCCATCCTGTGCGCACCTCAGAGAGACGCAATGCCGACGGGATCTCCCGCGGTCACCCTTCAGCATCATGCTTCGGAGCCAAAGGGGCCGAGTCCCCCACCCCTCCACCGTCGTCGGCCAGCCGTACGGAGGCTGCTGGTGCCGGACCTCCGTTGTCAGTCCTCCATGCCAAGATCCGCGCATGACCTCAACGGACTGTCCACTCATCACCCCGGACGATCAGCCGCGTGCGCATCTTCTGGAGCTGGTGGACGCGATCGAACCGTGGGACGACCTGGAACGCACCCATCTCAGGACTGCCAAGCAGTGGCTCCAGAGCGGAGCGCCCGCCTACCGGGTACGCAAGCCGGATGTTCCGGCGATGCACTTGGTGTGCTACTTCGTCGCCCTCGACGACTCGGCCGGGCGACAGCTGCTCGTCGCACACCGCAAGGCGGGCCTGTGGCTGCCGACAGGCGGACACGTCGAGCCGGACGAGGACCCGTGGGCCGCGGTGGTCCGCGAATGCAGCGAGGAACTGGGGATCGACGCCGTGGCATCGCCGATCGCTGGCGAGCATCCCTTCTTCCTCACCGTCACCCGAACCCGTGGGCAGGGCCAGCACACCGATGTCTCGCTCTGGTACCTCCTCAGCGCTGACCCCAACACCATCGCTTCTTTTGACCAGGGCGAGTTCGACGCGATCCGGTGGCTGACCGACGAGGAGGTACTCCAGGAGCAGGACGAGGTACTCGACCCGCACATGCACCGCTTCACTCGCAAGCTGCAGCACGCCCGCGCCGGTTCCTGGGGATAGCAGCCAGCGCTTTCCACGACGTGGGCCCTCCGTCGCCACCATGAGGTGAAGGGCCGCCAGGCTGGGGAGTTGCCTGACGCTCAGGCCCTCGGAAGTGAGGCATCTCTAGACCCCTGACAGCCGACGCAACCTGAGAGGATGACGCGGACCACCATACGAACATAGGGGGAGCATGCTCACGCTCATATTCTCGGTCGTCGTCCTGCTCGGCATCGGCGGCTGCATCTGCGTCTTCTGGGAGGCCCGGGGCGACGCTCCTCGCTGGGCACGTGGCGTGGCCAAGGTGACGTTGATCTGCAGCGATCTGGCCCGCAGCGCAGGCCGGAACTCCCGCTCACAGCGCGGAAGTTCGAACGAGTAGACCCCGTCCGGCGTACCGCGGCCAATGCGATAGCCGGATCGCTGCTGCGGTAATCGTGCCGTGGAAGACACAGGCCCGCTTGTCACAAAAGGCGGCGCTTGGCGCCCCCAGCCGACTCTGTCCGGACGCCCTGCCGGGTGGCTGACGGCGGGACGTCCGCTCACGATGGCTTGCCGACTCACGCTGTCGCCTCTCCTGCAAACTGCGTTCCGCGCTGACGCACTCGTCGGCCAGGGCCCGTAGCCGGTGCGTCAGATCGGGGTGGTCGCCCCGGGAGGCGGGCCGAAGGAGCTCGGCGCAGACAATGAGGAAAGCCGTGGGGCCGCTCTCCGTCCAGGACGGCGCGGGGTTCGCGGCGGAACTTCCGGGCGGTGGCAGGGGCGAGTTGGGCGTAGGCGTGGAAGCTGGAGGCGTCCCAGCCGCGGGGGGCGTTGCCCCAGCCTTCCCAGTCGAGGATGGTGGCGCCCCAGGTGAGGTTGGCGGCGTGGGAGTCGCCGTGGGCACAGGTCCAGTCGGTGACCTGGGGTGCGGGGTGGCCGGTGTACTGGGGGACGGGTGGTCCACTGCTGGCGTACGGCGGTGCGGCCGGCGGGGGTTTGGAGATCGGGGCCGTCGCCCCGAAGCCCTGGGCCCCTTCCACGGCGGTTCAACGGGCCGATCACCCGGTACCGCCAAGGTTTACCCGCTGATGCGCTGGGTGCAGCGGGAGGTCATACGGCCGCGGGATGCGAACCGCATATCGCTGTCAGTAGTTTTCGTCTTGACCGCACCAACTCGTGGCAGGGGGAACACCTTGACCGAGGTTATGTCCTGGCAGCGCATGCTCTACGACGCAACCACCGCAAGGGTCCTGCCGGACGAGCGCCCGGACCGCTGAACTGGGCACTATCTCGGGCCGGGTTGAAGGGCCGGCACGGCGTCGCCCCACAGCGCTCCGTACCGACGACGCGGCTCCCGCGCCGTCTTCTCACCATCACATCACCAGCAGAAACAGGGGGAAATTATGCGTACTGCCCGACGAGTCGCCGTCGGCACGGCCGGTCTGATCTTGGTGGGTGCTGCCGGCGCGATCCCGGCCAACGCAAGCACCTCAACCTCAACGTCCGCACCAGTCTCCACCGTATCGGCAGCAGACATCAGCGTCCGCGCGGGCGGCACTGCGCCCGCGTGTATCGAGCGCACCGCCGTCAACATCCCCGACGGCGGCACCAAGGTCTACATTCGCAACCTGTGCGGCAAGACGATGCGCGTGAGGGTCATCGTGAAGCACTGGCCCGACAGCGGATGCAAGACCATGGCCAACCGCACCGGCTGGCTCTACCGCTCCCTGGGCGGCCAGTACGACCGCACCGCGGTCTGCTGAAACCGGAGCCACCTTGCGGGTCCCATCGCGCTTCGAACGCCGCGAGGGGGCAGGCAACCTGCGGCATGACGGCCTGCGCAGTCCCCCCTCGGGGTTGCGCAGGCCGGCAAGGCCAACAAACACGCGGCGCTCTCTTCACAGGACGGGAAGGGCTCCGTGAGGGCGGTCGTCGTGCCCCCACCCACCGGTGCGGAGAGCCGGACCGCCTGCCTCGAGGCTCGACTGGCCACGCTGGAAGGGTGAGCCAGTGTGCGTTCATTGACCATCCGAAGCAATCGCGAAGGGCAGCCGAATCTCGGCTGTCCTTCGCGATTGCTCTGGTAGGCGGACAGGTCTGTCAGGTGAGGCGGCGGCGGATCCACCAGGTGCAGAACCCGGTCAGGGCCAGGGCGAGGCCGAGGTAGAGGCCGGTCTCTGCCCACTGCAGGGTCCAGAAGTTCCCGGCGGGCTGGTAGGTGAGCTGTTGCCGGTAGCCGGCTTGTGTCAGGGCGGTGGTGCAGTCCGCCATGGAGGGGCAGTCGGTGAGCGAGGCGGGCAGGATGGCCGGTCGGCCGGAGGTGTTGACGGTTTGTTGGGACAGGATCCAGGCGCCGGGCTGGCCGAAGTCCACTGCGCGTACGGCGTCGACGCCGATGTTCACCGGCCTGGCCTCGGTGAACGGCAGGGTCGTGTGCACGGACGGGGCCAGGTGCGGCCGGATCCACAGGGGTGTGGCGATCTGTACGGCGGCATAGGCGGCCAGGGTGACGGCCATCGCGGGCACGGCGCGGCGGATGAGCACGCCGAGGGTGACGCCGAGGATGAAGGCGAAGGCCGCATAGCCGATCGGGGCGACGCCGCGGCCGGCGAAGACCAGGGGGTCGATGCGTGGGTAGAAGGGGTCCGCGCCGCTGCCGCCGCTGTTGACGGCCCGGTCGATCGGGCTGCTCCACCAGGTCACCGCGAGGGAGGCCAGTGCGGCGGCGGTCACGGTGGCGGTGCCGGTGAGGGTGAGCTTGGTGGTCAGCCAGCGGGTGCGGGTGATGCTCTGGTTCCACACCAGGCGGAAGGTGCCGGTCTCCAGCTCCCGGGTGACCAGGGGTGCTCCCCAGAACATGCCGATGGCGGCCGGCAGGAGTACGACGACCAAAAGGCCCAGGTAGTACACGCTCTGGTCGGCGCTGGTGATCCGGGCGAACAGGTCGTCTCCGGCGGTGGCGTAGAGGTCGGCCAGCTGCGGGCCGGTGACCGCCAGCAGCATCGCGAGGAAGGCCAGGGCGAGGTAGACGACGGCGGCCTGGGTGCGGAGCTGTCGCCAGGTCAGCCAGATCATCGCAGCACCTCAAGGACGGGTCGGGAGTCACGAAAGGCGTCCGCGGGGCGCGTCATGTAGGCGAGGACGATGTCTTCCAGACCCAGCGGGCTCACGCTCCAGGACGGGTCGTGCACCGCGGTGTCGGTGCGCACCAGCAGCGTGGTCTGCCGGTCGGTGTGGCTGGCGGAGATGACGTGCAGGCCGGGCGGAAGGGTGGCCGGGTCGCGGCGCGGGCCGGTCAGGCGGTGGTGGGAGGCGACCAGGTCGTCGATGTCGCCGGCCACCTGCACCCGGGAGTCGACGAGGACGATGACGTAGTCACATGTGCGCTCCACATCGGAGACCAGGTGCGAGGAGAGCAGCACGCTCATCTCGTGCTCGGCGACGGCCTCCATCAGGTCCTGCATGAACTCCCGCCGGGCCAACGGGTCCAGGGCGGCCACCGGCTCGTCCAGGATGAGCAGCTCCGGACGCTTGGCGATGCCCAGGGTCAGGGCGAGCTGCGCGCGCTGGCCGCCGGAGAGTTTCCCGGCCCGCTGTTTGGGGTCCAGTCCCAGGCGGCGCACCCGCTCCTGGGCCACGGCCAGATCCCAGTGCGGGTTCAGGCGTCTGCCGAGGTCGAGGTGGTCGGCGACGCTCAAGGAGGCGTAGGTGGGGGTGTCCTGGGCGACGAAGCCGACCTTGGCCAGCTGCTCCACACTGTCGGCGGGCAGGGCTCCGCACACCTCGATGGCACCGACGGTGGGGGTGAGCAGGCCCGAGGCCAGGTTCAGCAGCGTGGATTTTCCTGCCCCGTTGGGGCCGACCAGGCCCACCACCCGGCCGGCGGGAACGTCCAGGTCGCAGTTCTGCAGTGCCCAGCGCTGCTTGTATTTCTTGCCCAGACCCTGGGTCCGTAAGACGGCGCTCACGCTACGTCCTCTCCTGCTGCGTTGTGAAAGGTGTTCACGAACAGTGCCTCGATGCTTTCCTCGTCGAGTCCGGCCAGGCGGGCCTTGGTCAGCCAGCGCTGCAGGTCCTTGCGCAGCGGTCCGTGCGCGGCGAGCGTGTCGTCGGCCAGTGTCCGGGTCACGAACGTCCCCACCCCGGGCCGGGCGGCCACCAGGCCCTCGTGCTCCAGCTCGCGGTAGGCCTTGAGCACCGTGTTCGGGTTGACCGCGATCTGCTTCGCCACGTCCTTGACGGTGGGCAGCTTGTCGCCCTCCTTCAGCAGTCCAAGGCGCAGTGCATGGCGCACCTGCTGGACCAGCTGCTGGTAGGGAGACAGACCGGACCGGGTGTTCAGGTGGAACTCAATCACCGGATCCTCCATTTAGCTAGTTGCCTAGCACTATAGCTCTCTAGGTCAACTGTGCGGCAAGCCCCTGGTCATGAAGTGGACTTGAGGGAGCGCCCCTGCGAGGCGTGCGGGCACGGCACCACGCAAGGGAGCCGACCCTGGGGGCTCAGGTTCCCCGGCGCCGAAGCCGCAGATGACGGGCCGGACGGTCTCCGAGGGGTCTATCGGCGCCGCCCCTGGCGCCCGTCAGGAGCCTGGCGGTTGCGTCACATCGTGAGCCCTCAAGCGTCAGAACCAATGCCGTTGCCCTGACGCCTCGTCAAGTTCGTACTCCAGCGCCCCTCGACGAGCAGCACTCGACCCCACGGCGACAGGCCCCGCAGTCGACCCCGGCACACCAGTTCCCTCACCGCGCAGAGCCGTCACCAAGTTCCCCCACGAACGAGGACGGACCGGAGAACCTTGCATGGCCCACACCCAGCCAGGTCTCTTCCTCCGCACGCCCGGAGATCGCATTCCGCCGCCAAGGGGCGCTGCTGAGGCGCGGTCCCAGACGCCTGCCGCCCGGAGTCTTGCCAGTCGCAACCTCCTCCACGCGGGCGGCGCAGCAGCCAACTCCGTGTCGCCGGTTGCCGGTGGCGGCGCCGTTCGTGGAGCAGTGCTGCGTTCTGGCCGCCGAAACCGCGACAGGCCGAGACGGTAGTTCACGACGGTGTAGAGGGGCTGGTCAGCGACGCGGTACTGCCACTATCGCAGCGATCCGCCTGCGACTGCGGCCATGAACGCGCCTAGACCGTCTGCTTCCGCAATCTGACCCACGCGGCGAAATCCTCTACGCCGTCGATGATCGCCTCGAAGCGGAAGGAGTGGAAGAGGTCGAAGGCGTGGTGTCCGCCGGGGAGTTCGGCGTAGACGACCGGGGAGGTGGAGACGGAGCGCAGCGCGGTGACCAGGGCCCGGGGGTTGTCGGTGTCCACCAGTTCGTCCAGGTCTCCGTGCGCGATGAGGAAGGGTGGTGCATCTGCCGTGACGAGGTTCACCGGCGAGGTCACGGGATCCCCGTCGAAGTACGCCCCGAGAAAGCCGTTGAGCGCGATGGCGGCGGTCACCGAGGTGTCCGCCTTCTCGAAGCCGGGCTGGTAGGCAGGTTCGTTGGGCGTGAGGGCGGCGAGGGCTGCCATGTGGGCGCCCGCGGAACTTCCCGATACGAACACCCCCGCAGCGGGGTCCGCGCCGTACTCGTGGGCATGTTCGCGGGCCCAGGCGATGACTTTCTTCGCGTCGATGAGATGGTCGGGGTGGGAAAAGGCGGGCCTCAGGCGGTAGTTGGCGCTGATGCAGATCCAGCCTTTGCTCGCGAGCCGGTAGAGCAGGGGCAGCGACTGGGTGTTCTTGCGGCCTTGGTCGTAGTGTCCGCCATGGAAGTGGATCAGTATCGGGCCGCCCTCGGGGCGCGAGCGGTGATGGTAGACGTCGAGGAGGTTGCGACGGCCTGCTTCCCCGTAGCTGAGGTTGGCCACCCGCCTGACATCGCCGCGGCGACGGAAGAAGGGTCTGAGCACAATGCGCGCCAGCGGCGGCCGGCGACGTGTACCCGTGCCGGCGCCGAGCGCCTCCTCCAGGGCAAGCCTGACCACGGACGGTGCCCGCATCCCCCGCCGGGCGACCACCGCGAGCCCGGCAGCCGATACCCCGGCCAGAGCGACGGCCAGCCGGTCGGCGACCGTAGCGATGTCTCCCTGCGCGAAGGCCAGCGCCGTAGATGCCACCAGCGCGTAGATGACAAGCAACGGCATCTCGTTGAAGACCAGACCGAGCCGGTAACTGAAGTAGAACAGCGGCTTCGGCCCGCGGATGCGGGTAAGGCAGAACACCGCGATCAGCGCGGCCAGTACAACGGTCACCAGATAACCGACAGCCATCAGAGTCACTCCCCGTTCGACACCCGATCCGAAAGCACCCCACCTGTGGTACCACGGATGGGGTACTTTTGGATACGTGAATCAGGAAAGACGCAATCGCCTGCGCGATGCAGCTATCGAAGTACTGGCGCAGTCCGGCAGCCGAGGGCTGACGCACCGGGCCGTCGACGCCGCGGCCGATGTACCGCTGGGCACCACCAAGAACTACTTCCCCACCAGGGATGCCCTGTTGCGGGCCGGCACGGAGCGCATCATCGAGCTGCACGAGGCCATCCCCAGAACCACGCCCGCCGACCTGCCGGGCCTCACCGTTCTGCTGCGCACGCTCCTGGAGCACGCCCGGGGACCCGGCCGGGTGCGGGTGCTCGCTCTTTTGGAGCTGCAGCGCGAGGCAACGCGGACTCCGTGGCTGGCAGCCCCGCTCGACGCCTTCGCGGCTGCCGACTTCGCCTACTTCGAACACGCCCAGCGCAGCGCGGGCCTACCCGTGACCCCGCGGCGCGCCGCCACCGTCACGATGGCCCTGCACGCCGCCCTCCCCCACCTGGTGGCCGAGAGCCCTGCCACCCGTGCGGCCGCCGGACTCGACGACCTCGACAGCTTCGTCACCGACCTCCTGGGCACGGTGTACCGAGCAGCATGAGGCTGCCGCCCACGCCCCGGACCTCCGGATCCTCCATCTGCAGCGAACAGCCCTCCAGACGCGGAGAAAAGCAGCTCAGGAGGGCCTTGTTCCTCTCCGCATTCGCCGCACTGTCCGACCCGGCCTCCCGCACTCACTACGACAGGAAGATCGCTTGGGGAAAGCACCACACCCCGGCCCTCCCCTGCCTCGCCCACCGCCGAGCCGACGTCCTCTCCGCTAGCAGCCAGGTTCCGTCACCCCGGCCCGGCGCATCGAGCGCCGCCGCAGTGGGTGGGTCGCCCTGTCCCTGACGAGGAACAGGTGCACTCCCAGCGGGAGCAGGAAGAGGGGCAGACACGCCCACACCAGCCCGGGCAGGCGGTACCGGCCCAGGGGCGTCCAGGAGTCGGCCTTGAAGCCCAGGGTCACGTACGCGTCGCCTTCGACGGCCCGGGCGTCCAGGAAGATCCCCGTCGGGTCGTCGTCATCTCCGGGCTTGTAGAAACCGCCGAGCGAGTAGTAGCGCCCGTAACGCTGCTGGCCCTCCTCGCTGAAGTGGACGACGACTTGCTGGCCGTACGAGAAGACGGAAGACGGCCCGCGGTCCGGCTGGTCCCACGTGATCACGCACCCCATCCCCCTGTCCTCCACACAACTGCCGGGCAACTCCAGGCGCACAGGGTCTCCGTAGCGCATGGCGTAGCCGGGTGTGTCGTACTGGGATGATGCGACCGCGCCGAACACGGCCACCAGTACGCCGACAGCGATGGGCAAGACGGTGAGTGTCACCCGGGCGCGGACCAGGGCCAGGACGGCTGTGGTCGCCGCCCCCACGACGGCGACGGCAAGCAGCATCAACGCCGGTGCGAGGGCCTGCGGCTCGGTGACGAAAGCACCGACGCTCAGACACCCCGCTGCCGTCGCCAGCGCGCCCGACACGTGTACGGCCAGCGGCAGACCGCGTACCCCGTTGTCGTACCGCACGAACGGCACCGTCGAGGCCATCAGCGCGGCGAGGCCGGCGATCGCCCACACGCAGCCGTTGTCGGAGATCACGTCCGCCATGGCCAGTTCCATCAGGACGATGGCCCCCAGGACGATGAGCAAGTTGCAGCGGTACAGGGGCGACATGTCGTCCCAGTCGCCGGGCTTGTCGCCCGTGTCCTTCGTGTCCTTGTTCAGCGTGACGGCCGTGGCGCCCGCGCCGGGCCGCACGGCAGAGGCGGACTGTGACCGTTTCTCCGCTGTTTCCACACCCCCGTCTCCCCAGATAGCCATTACGGCCGCGAAGGGCACGCCCACTACGGCTGCGGCAATCGCCGCAAAGATGCCCTGGACCACTGTCATGCGCGCCCTTTGTTTGTCGTGTGGATCGCCGGAGGGCCCAGCCTGTCAAGGGCCGGGCGCAGGGAGGTATCAAGAGGCAAAGACAACCGGTTCGAGGGAACCGAACCGCTGGCCGTGACGCGCGTGCCTCACCCGCCTGCGCGTCGTCTCGCACGGCGCCGACGGATCAGGAACCTCAGCACCACCACCCCGAACAGCGCGGCCCCCACCGGCAGGAGCCACCGCTGCACCACGGCCGTCACGCCCCCGCCGCCCTCTTCGCCCGCGGGACGCCCCAGAGCCTCCGAGGTGTCGCCACCCCGCTCCCGGCCCTTCTGCTCCTTGCCGCTGTCCTCCGCGGGGACGCCTCCGCCGAACCACATCTGCCCCTTCGCCCGGTCTTTGGTCGGCTCGTCGAGCGACCGGCCGACGTTGCGGGCCAGGGCGGGCCAGGCGGATTTCATCTGGTCGCCGCTCGCAGAAGTGAACCGTACGTCGGTGAAGTCGACGCCGCCGTAGATGTAGGTCCTGGTGTAGACGCGATCGCCCTTGCGGGTGCGGTGGGTTACCTCGAACTCGTGCTGGGTGTAGGAGCGCACATACGCGTCGAAGGTGTCCCTCGGCTTCCACTTCCCGCGCGTGGCGTACGCGTCGATGTCACCCTTGTCGATCATCTCTGCGTACGTCGTGCTCTTGCGCAGGCTCAGCTCCCGGTACCACTCGGCGGCAACCCTGCTGAGGTACACACGCCGCAGGTCGGCGTAGTCGGGGCCGGTGTTCACTGCCTCGACCACACCGGGCAGGATCATCCGCCGGAACACGGACTCGTTGTGCTCCTGGACCCGCGCGGACTGCTGCGGGCACGAGGCCGCGCCGGAGTCGCCGCGCTGCTTGCGGTACTGCGTCTCCATCTGCACGTTCAACGGCGCTTTGAGGATGTGCAGTTCGTCGCCCCTGGTGTGCACCGTCGCGGGCGACGGCACGATCCAGGTGCGGAACGAGGTGCACTCACCCGACAGCGACCGCCAGTACTTCGCACCCCGCTTCGTGTCCGGGTGGATCAGCTTGCCCGTCGTCTTCTTGAGCATCAGGTCCGCATCCAGCAGCACCCGTCCCGTGTCGGTGCGGCCGAGGCGGGAGTCGATGATGCGGTCGGGCTCGTCGGGGTTGAGGTTGACCCAGAAAGTCGAGGGTTGCAGCTGCAGCCAGGTGAAGAAGGAGTCGGAAGCCCTGCGTGCGTCCGCGAGGCCGGTCAGCGCACCGCCCCTGCCGGACTCCGTGGCCGACGGCGTGAGGGGCGCCCGGAAGGAGTAGCGCAGGCTGTGGCCCGGGCCCGGATCGGCGAGATAGCGCAGTTCGAGGCGGGTGAAGTCGATCCCGCCCGCGTCCCGGGCGCCGGCTGCCAGTCCCTGCGCCAGGCCGCCGGCCTTCTGCGGGCTCGGCTCGCCGCAGCCCGGGGTGCGGCGCACGGTGAAGGCGGCGTGCTGCAGGCCCGTACCGCTGTCGGGGCGCTGCACGCTGTGCGCCTGCGTCGGGGGGCAATCCGAGGGGCGGGCGGTGAACAGGTGTCCTGCCGCTTGCTTCAGCGCGGCGTTGCCTGCCTCGAACTCCCCGGTGTCGTAGCCGGAGTCCGGGTGGATGATGCGGACGTGGGGATCTCCCTCGTACAGTTTCGCGACCACCTCGGCCTGCGCCCTGTTGTCCGCCACGAAGACCACGTTGTCGGCCTGCTTGACGAGGCGGCGGACCTCGGGGTTCCTGCCCAGCTTGTTGTTCACGGTACTGGTGAAGTGCTTCAGGTCGTCAGGGGTGGTCTCGGACTCGGATGTGCCCGTCACATCCACGATGTCGACGCTCAGGAGCTGTCCGTTGCTCCACGCGAGCTTGAGCAGATCGGCGGTCGTGCCGGAGATCACGCCCGGGGCGATCGTCCCCTTGCGGACGTACTCCTCGAAGTCGTGCTGGACGACGTACGTGAATCCGGTCTTGGTCTTGGAGTCGAAGGCCAGCCCTGTCTTCTCCAGCTGCTCGATGATGAAGGGGCGGGCGTCGACCGCGTAGCTGTTGTCCCCCTCGGTCCCGAGGCGGTGCGGGACACCGTTCGCGTCGATGACGAAGTCGTGGCCGCCGATGGTCGTCTCCGTGAGCGGAGCACCCCACTTGGTGTACAGGGGCAGGGTGGGCGGGTCACCGGGGCCGGCCGCCGGTGCCATGCCGGCTCCGGCGCCGAGCAGCGCCGCGACGGCTGTGACGATCACCAGGAGCACCACTGCTGCCCGGTACTGCCGGCGCCCCGGCGGACCTGCCCAGGGGCAGATCATGTTCCGTCGATACATGACTGACCACACCCCGTGTTGCACTTGAGCGACATTCTTCGGAGGCCTGATCCATACACCGTTCTCGGCTGCAACGCCGTTCGCCGTGGACGTGTCGAACCGACAGGTTGACGCGGTGGCGGGCGTGGCCGGTCCAAGCCCGGTCGGTTGGAGTCAGTCCCAGTCGATCGGGGTCAGTTGCGGTCGGTTCTGCTCAGTGTTCCGGTGACGCTGATGCCGGGGGCGAGGCGTCGGGACGTGTGCGGGAGGGGGGCCTCGGTGAGCTTGCCGTCGTGGAGCATCCAGAGGCCGAAGCAGTCGTCCTCCTCGTCGCGAACGAGGACCTGAACGGAGTACGGGTCGGGCCATGGCAGGCCCTGCAAGTGGTCCAGGAGCATGTGCCAGTTGTGCCGGACGAACTGGATGACCCAGGTGTAACACATCTGCGATCCGGGGCCAGTGCCCGCGAAGACGGAGTCGTCGACGGGGGTGAAGCACTGATACCACTCACGCTCGGGGTCCGGGCGGGTCAGCGGCTCCATTACCTCCTCCGCGTCGCGGGCAAGGACGATGACCTCTGCGTATCTGCTCATGCGCTCAGTGTGCCGTGCGCCCGGGATGTCTCGGCGCTGCCCAGCGGGTCGCCGGGACAAGCCGCCGTCGCGGCCCTTCCGAGGCCGTGCCGCACACCGGGGTTTGCGGGCAGGTCGGCTCCAACTTCGCGCCCCGGGGCGCGACCCGGGCTCCCGGCTCCGTCATGGAAGCACAGGCGCAATGCATCTGCCGCGGATCTGACAACCCGGCGATAGCCCTCGCCACCCTCGCCTCCACCGCCGCGCCCGCCACCCGACCGCCCGCGACACCAGCCGCCCCGGCGGAAGGCCCCACCCCCTTGACCGCCCCCTGTTCCCAGCGGGCCGCCTACACCGTCGCCGACGGGGGCTCGATCGATGACACGCTCGCCTTCGCCCCCATGGCCGACCACATCGACCGGCACCGGGCCGCCATCACCGCACTGCCTCGGGAAACCTTCGCCGTCTCCGACCGCCTGGGCGCGAGACCGGCTGGAGCCGCATCACCGACACCACGGCCCCCAGTCCCGCCCTCCCGGACGTGACAACCAGCCGGGCCATTCCGCAGCCCTGCCGCCCGGAGGCCACCTCGCGCGCGGACCCATCGAGGGGGAGCCTCGATCCCTCGCGCCCCCGGCTGCCGCCGCACCAACGCGGCGGCGGCCGGCCACCCACAGCCTCCCACCGCGCGACCGGACCCCGTCCGCATACCCGGCACATTCCCCTGCCTGCCGGGGGCGCTTCCTCACGGCACGGCCGCGGACAGCCCGCCGGTCGCGGCCGGTTCAGCACGACCCCGCACGTTTTCAGATTGCCGCCCTGGTTGCCACGGTCGTGGCGGCGCGGGAAGCAGAACCGTGCTCTGTGACGGGCCTCTTGGGTGGCACGGGCGTGGCCATGGCCCTGGCCTCGAGGCGGACCGCCGCTGCGTGGCGCATCTCCCGAGCGCGAACCCGCATCTCCATGGCCTCCTCCTGCATGCGAAGGGCCAGTTCGGACGTCCGCCGGGCCCCGAGACGCAGCTCCTGGCACCGGGCTTTCTGACCCTGAGGAACGGTAGGGCGCATCATGACTCCGCAGTGTTGGGCGGGCAGTCTCAACCCACAGTGCCTCACGAGTGCCCCGAGCGGCAGAGGGCATTCAGGCCCGCCGGCACCCGGCGGGCGGTTTCGGTGACATATCCGAACCCTGGGCCGGAACTGAAGCACAACGGTCTCGAAGAGCGTTCAGCCCAACCGCCCGCGCGTAATCCCGTGCGGGTGCAGACAGGCCGTGCGGGTCGCGCTGAGGTTGCTCAGCGGCGCGTGGCGCCGGGGCTGCGATGGCCCAGCGGCCCCGGGTGACCCGGCTTTGGTGCGGCTCTCCCGCGGCAGACAGGCGCACTCACCCGTGCCAGCCGCGCACACGGTCACTCCCTCCGGTTGCAGTCCCTGGCCTCCCCCAGCGTCGGAAAGATTCGAAACATGCCTGGTGTCCCGGTGCCTCCAGACGTCGGGCCGTCGTGGTACTCACCGGGCCGGCACACCAGGGCAGATTCACTGACCGACTCAGGTGCCGCAGCAGCGCGTTCCACCCCTCGGCGCTCCTGACCTCGATGCAGGACACATCGACCGCGACCTGCCGACCCGCCAGGCAGGCACCTTCTGCGCCATGTCCAACAGATCAAGGTCCTTTCGGTACGCGACGCCGCCCTCCACCAACTGGGTCGCCCACGCGGTGACGAGCCCTGCCGGCCGCACCGGGGCAACAGCCCCACGTGCGCGCGAAGGCCGGCGGCCGCGTCTCGCCGATCCGTCGCCATCCGAGGCAGGACGAGCGCACACGGTCCCCCCTCGGCCTGCACACGAGTAGCCTTGCAGACACAGGACGTGGCCGCGCATCAGATGTCGGAGCGCTTGCACGGCACTCGGCCCGCTTCGGCTTACCGGAGGATGGATGCACCGGGAAGAGAACATCGCCCGCACCTTCGTGGAGCTGGCCGACACCCTGGCCGATGACTTCGACGTCATCGACTACGTGCAGCAGCTGAGCCTCCGCTGCCGCGAGACCCTCGACATCACCGACGTCGCCGCCCTGCTGGCCACCCCGGACACGCCCGCCTCCCCGGACTCCCACCTCTACGACCCGGCAGCGCCGGTCCGGGACCCCGGGAACACCGATCACGCCCGGGCCGCCCTCATCGACACGGCCGTGCGCGAAGGCCCCGGCGTCGACGCCTGCCGTACCGCTTCCATCATCGCCCCCGGGTACCTCGGCAGTGCCCCCGCCATATGGCGCGACTTCACCTTCCGGGCCCGCGCCGCCGGCTACACCTACGCCGGCGCCGTGCCCCTGCGGCTGCGCCAGGAGACCCTCGGCAGCCTGCTGCTCCTGCGCACCAGCCACAGCCCGATGCCGGACGCCGACCTCGCGCTGGCACGGGCATTCGCCGACGCGGCCGCCATCGGCCTGCTGCACGCCCGCGTTCTGCAGCAGGCCGACGCCCTCAACGAACAGCTGCGCACGGCCCTGCACACCCGCATCGTCATCGAACAGGCCAAAGGCTTCCTCGCCGCCCACCGCGGCATCACCCCCGCCGAGGCCTTCGAGACCCTGCGCCGCCGCGCACGCCACCACCGTGTACGCCTCGCCGCCATCGCCCAGGAGGTCATCGCCACACGAGACCTCCCCCAGACGCCCGCCGCCGCCCGGGATCCGGGCCGGGACAGGCCGACCACCTAAACCCGCGCTCAAGGGACTGTCGTTCGGCAACTGATGAGGGGGCATCATGCTCAACTCGCCCGACACCGGGGGAATCGCCGACTCCTTCGAGCGCTACGACCGGCTGCGCCGCAGGACCCGGGCGGCGCTGGACAGGGCCCTGCAAGTGCAGTCCGCGTCCGTGAGGGTGCGGCTGCAGGCGGTGCGGGCCCGCGCCGCCCGGCAGCGGCTCTCCGCACGCCGAAACCAGGAGGCGTGCCGGCCCGCACCGCCCGGCACACCCCCGCCCGACGGCACTCCGCGTACCGTGCGACTCACCGCCCTGGCCGCCTTCGTGCACGCCCGCCTCGACGAGGAAACAGCCGCCGCAGATCTCTGCCACGAACCCGGCTGCCCGGCCGACGATCCACCCGGTACGCGCGCTCCCGCCCTGTGCCACTGCCGCCGTCCGCGCCGCATCCGCCAGCAGATCGCCGAGCGCCGGAACACCGCCCGGATCGCTGAGACCACCATCCGCCAGGCCGACCACACTGCTCCCCACTGGCCCCGCAACGAGATCAACGCCCTGCAGGACCTGCAGATACTCGCGGCGCCCTACGAACTGCACGGACTGTGGCAGGAAGAATGGCGCCCCTGACATGCACAGGCCGCAGGCCAGGGCAGCCTCCACGGCGAGGTCTGCGCAGTGCTGGCGGAGCCCGCCCGGGGATCAACGGGCGGCAGACCCTGACGCCGCAGCGCCGGTCACACCCGCGCCCCCAGCCTCAACGTCAGGGGACTCCCGTCGGGCACACCCGCGCAGTTGTACGACCCGCTCCCCCGGGGCTGACGCCGCGTACTTGCGGATCGCAGCTCCAGTCCCGCAAATCTGCGTGGGCCATTCGCGGCGCGTGCCCTGACGGCGCTGAGCCATCTTCATTCGGCTTACGCGCCGAGCATGAGCGTCCTCAACGACGAGCCAGTCTGCGCACTGCGCAGACTGCCGCCTACGCCGTGACCATAGCCAGAGGTGTACTCGAGGTTGAGGGCACCACGAGAAGTCGCTCGATGCGGCCACGACGCACAAGAGGCCGTGTACGCCACTATCCGCGCGCTCAAGGACGCCTTCATCGCCCTCACCGACACTGACGAATCGTGAGCACGTTCATACAGACGGCGGGTGCCGCGTTGAACGAGATGCGATGACACCCCGACAGGCCGCATGCCGAAGCGATCACAGGGGGGCCGCCGGCGGCACTCGCGCAGAACTCAGACGACGAAGGCGATGAGCAGCACCATCACGAGCAGCACCACGACTGCGGCTGCCATCACGAAGACTGCTGCGACCGACCCGATCACACTCCAGGCAAACCTCGTCAGGCGCTCCTCGCGCTCGACGGCCTCCTGATAACCGCTGTCACCGTCCCAGTCCCGATCCCAATAGCGGTTCATCCATCCCCCCGCCTGAGACCATACAAGGCGCCCTCAGCACGACCACAACCAACTGCAGGCGCCCCTCGCCACCGTCCCCCTGACGGCCCGCCGTCTCCGTCGTACCGTCAGGAGCAGTCATGACCGAAGAGCTTGAGCGCTTCATCCGGACCTATCTGAACATGGAGCAGGCGCAGGATGTCCGGGGGTATCTGCGTCCGACATTGCACGCGTTCCGCAGCGCCTTCACCGACGGTGTCCGTCACGGACTCGAGCGCATATTGCGTACACGGGAACTGTCCGTCGGCGACTACGAACGGCTCACCGACATCGAATTCGCCGGCGAGAACGCCCTCTACGACTACCTGCACCAGATGCACCAGTACCTCTTCGCCGACCGGGCCCAGCAACCGCTCCCTCCCCAGTAGCACGCTCCGCTCGGACTGACCCGGCAGTGCACCCACTGGAGGATGCGGGCGGGATGCGCGATTCAGCGACGCCTATCGGGGCCCGAGAAACTCGCCTCCGTGTTGCGTTCGCGTGCTTCCCGGCCCGTGCACCGGTGTGCACCATACGAGTTCCTGGGCCGGGTCACCGTAGCCGCCGCCCCAGAACGACATACCGCCGAACGCCAGATGCGCGAACTGGGAATTGGGCAGGTCGGCGAAGCCAGTGTTCATCGGGTCCCCTAGACGCCGTATGGACCAAGCAGGCTGGAGCATCCGGCCCTCACCGTCCGGCCTGCACGGCTCAGTCCAGACATACCGCGAGGATCAACGCTGTCAGCGGCAAGCCGCTGTGCGCCAAGTCCCGTACTCAGCGTGCACCGTGTCCAATGCCTCCGAGGCCAACGAGGCGTTGGTAAAGGCAACTTCGGCACTCGAACCACGCCTGCCACCACCCCCGTAATCATCACGTCACTACCTCCGCTTGACCGGCGTGGATCTTCCACATGAGGCGAACGTGCCACCGCCGCTCGCCCGGCAATACGCGGACGTCCCCAGTGGAGCCGTCACGCCAACGGGCCTTCTGCGGTTACGGCCTGCAGCCCCGGGGGCGTCAACCAGAACGTTTCCTGGCGATCTGACTGGCCGAGTAAAACCAGGTGCAGCCGCTCGCCGCGATGGTGTGAGATGCGGGGCATGACGATCGTTCTGAACGAGCCCGGTGTCGACGGGCTGACCGGGGCCGTGGACGCCCTCCGCGTATGGCAGGACGACCGCACGCCGCTGCAACTCCATCCGGGAGACCTCGGCTGGGCCTGGGCGCTGGGCGCGGAGAGGCTGGCCGCGGCCGTCCGCACCTGGAGCGTGGCCGGACGGATCATCGCCGTCGGATACCTGGACGACCCTGATGTGCTGCGTCTGACGACCGCGCCGGACCTCCGGCAGGACCGTGATCTGGCGCGAAGGCTGCTGGCGGACCTCAATGATCCGGAGCGCGGGGTCCTGCCGCCCGGGAAGGTTGGCCTCGAGATCCCCGACGGCGCCCTGCTCCGCGAGGTCCTCTTGGAGGCGGGCTGGCATCTGGACGAGCCGTGGACGCCGCTGTGCCATGACCTCTCCGAGCCGGTGAAGGACTCCGGCCTGCGGATCGAGGTAGCCGGTCCGGATACGGCGGGGGTGCGGACCGCTGTGCACCGCTCGGCGTTCGGCAGCCCGGCGTTCACCGAGGAGGTCTGGCACGTCCTCGCGGCCGGGCCGGTCTATGCCGACGCCCGCTGCCTGATCGGCTACGACGAGCAGGACAATGCGGTGGCCGCAGCCACGGTCTGGTCGGCCGGGCCCGGCAAGCCCGGCCTGCTGGAGCCGGTGGGCGTGCACGCCGACCAGCGCGGTCGCGGCTACGGGACGGCGATCAGCGTCGCCGCTGCGGCGGCGCTGCGTGAACTGGGTGCATCAAGCGCGCTCGTCTGCGCCCCGACCTCGAACGCTGCCGCCGTCGCCGCCTACAGGGCGGCTGGATACGAGCCCGAGTCCGAACGGCTGGACGTCAGCCGAGCCGCCTGACAGTGATCAGGCGACGGCATCGGACAGGCCGCGTCGCCGGCCCCGGCCAGGGGCCGAGCGCCCTGTGCGGATATGAGGTAGGTCGAAATTCGATGCTGGTCGGATGATTCGTCGTGGTGCATCGGCCGATGCCGTCCGGGCGCATATCATGCCGCTGTTGCCGCGCTCCGTACGCGTGATCGCCGTGGCATCGGGCCGCAGCGACGAGGAGGCGCTGCGAGCCGCCGGAGCCGAGACCGTCCTCACCGACCTGCAGGACACCGACCGTCTGGCCAAGCTCGTGAACAACGGCACCTGAAGAGCCCGTCCTTGATGCGGGGTCCCAAGGGGGGTCTGACCGCGCCCGGCCTGGCGCACCTCACCGTCCACGCCGTCGACGCGCACACCGCCACCACGCTCGCCAGCGCCATCACCGCGCCCCTGAGCGCGACCGGCCCGTCCGAACCGCACGCGGTGCCAGGGGAGAGGGGGCCCGCGGTGGCCCTGCACGCGTACACGCACTCCACCGGCGGGCCGGGCACGGCAGGCTGACGGCATGAGTGAATCGTGGGGAATGGTCGCCGCCGCCATCGCGGCCGGACTGCTTGGCATCGGCGGTGTGCTGCTGGGGCTGGTCGTGGGCCGGCGGCAGGTCAGTGACCAGGCCCAGGTCGAACACGGCCAGTGGATGCGCGGCCAGCGCGTGCAGGCATACCTGGAGTTTCTGCGGGCGTGGGACGCAGCGCTGTGCGCGATGGAGGACCTGCAGGAGGACTGGGGGGAGGAGTGCGATGTGACCATCGAGAACGTCGGGGAGGCCGGGCTGGCCGAACGGATGCAGGGGATGGTGGTGGAACGGGTCAACGCGCCGCTGGCGGATGCGCAGGACGCCGCAGAGCGGGTCCTCCTGATGGCGCCGCCGCCTGTTGCGGTGCAGTCCCGCAAGGCGATGCGGGGCTTGCTGCAGCTGAGCTCGGGCATGCATTCCCGGGCGCGGGACCACGCCGTGGTGCCGGGGTGGGAGTCATGGGAGGGCGGGGCGCTGCAGGTCAGGCAGGAAAGGGCGGCACTGTTCCAGTTGTTGAGGGCAGATCTGGCGAGGGCACCTCAGCCGGGCACTGTGCGGGGCGGGCGTGGCCGGTAGACCCCGTCCCGGAACCCCGCATCGAGGGTTCCGGCTTGCGGCGTCCCAGCCATGACGGCGACCAAGCCTGCTGGCGGCATGTTTGCCCGGGTCATGCCCCCAGGTCCTCCGCCACGGGCAGACACTCGGCGAGCAGGTCGACGACGTCCCGCCAGGCTCGCTGCGCATGCCGCGGGTGGTAGCCGACCCCCGGGCGCACAGTGTGGTCGACCGTCGGATGGTGGAAGGCGTGCAAGGCGCCGCCGTAGACCACGAGGCGCCAGTCGACGCGCGCGGCCTGCATCTCGGCGGTGAAGGCGTCCCGTTGGGCGGGCGGCATGATCGGGTCTTCCGATCCGACTCCGGCCCACACCGGGCACCGAATGCGCGCTGCCTCGCCCGGCCGGCCCGTGGTCAGTGCGTTGACCGTACCGATCGCGCGCAGGTTGACGCCGTCGCGCCCGAGTTCCAGCGCGATCGCGCCGCCGGTGCCGTAGCCGACGGCGGCGATCCGGTCCGGGTCGGTCCGCGGTTCGGCGCGGAGCACGTCGAGCGCCGCGTGGCCGATGCCCCGCATCCGGTCGGGGTCGGCGAGCATCGGCAGGCAACGGGCCAGCATCTCCTGGGGGTCGCTTAGATAGCGCCCGCCGTGGAGGTCGAAGGCCAGCGCCACGTATCCCAGCTCGGCAAGCGCATCGGCCCGGCGGCGCTCGACGTCGCTGAGCCCTGTCCCCTCGGGCCCGACCAGGACCGCGGGCCCGCGGGCGACACCGGCCGGGAGCGCGAGGTGCCCGGTCATCGTCAAACCGTCGGCCGCGTATTCGACCATGCGCGTCGTAATCGTCGTCCTGAGACCGGACTGTAGTGATCATCGAGCCCGCTCCGGCCGCTGTTCTGCTGCTGGCAGAGCAGCGCGGGTATCCCCCGCAACTTAACCCGGCCCCGAAGGACCGGGCTTGGAGGTAGGCGCCACTGGATGTGACGTGGCCTCCTCCGTCCAGCGACCCCCCTATGGGGTGGCAGGGACGCGTGACTCACGCCCCGCAGTCCACACGTCCTGGCCCCTTCGGGCGAGGACGCGAAGCGTTCCGGTCGGCGTGTGCCACGACGCGGCGGCCTGTCCGAGCAGGGCGCGATTGTCCTGGTCGCCCTGTCCCATGAGTGCCGTACTCCGCCTGCCCTCTAGTGTGAGCTTCTGTGCTTTACGGAAGATCTGTGGAAATCAGCGCGCTCGACGAAGTGATCGCACAGGCCCGCCATGGCTCCGGCGGGGCGGTCGTGCTCCGCGGTGAGGCCGGCGCGGGCAAGACCGCCCTGCTCGATGCGGTGGCCGCGCGGGGTGCGGCGATGAAGGTGCTGCGGACCGGCGGCGTCGAATCCGAGTCCGACCTGGCATTCGCGGCGCTGCACCAACTGCTGCGGCCGGTGGCCGGATTGCTCGATGCTCTACCCGGTCCGCAGCGCGACGCCGTGCGAGCGGCCCTGGGGCACGCCGCCTGCGACGGTGCGGGCGACCGCTTCCTCCTGGGCGCCGGCGTGCTGTCGTTGCTGGCCGAGGCCGCCGCCCCGCAGGGTCTGATCTGCGTGGTCGACGACTTCCACTGGGCCGACCGTGCCTCGGCCGACGCGCTGCTCTTCGCCGCCAGGCGGCTGGGCACCGAGCGGATCGCGATGTTGTTCGCCGTCCGCGGGGATGCTCCTGTCAAGGGCGTGCCGTCGACAGTGGGCGTGCGCGGCCTGCCCGAGGACGCCGCGGCCGAACTGTTGGAGTCCCGGCACGGGCTGCTGGCCGCCCCGGTGAGACGGGAACTGATCACGCTGACCGGGGCGAACCCCCTGGCCCTGGACGAGATCGCCGCCCGGCTGACGCCCGCACAACTCGCCGGCCGCGAAGTGCTGCCCGACCCGCTGCCCGGTGGCGTCCGGCTGTTCGGCGACCGGGTCACCGGATTGTCGGCCCCCGCCCGGCTGGTCGCCCTGCTCGCCGCCGTCGAGACCGACCTCGCGGTGGTCCTGCGTGCCGCCGAGCGGCTGGCGGCCGGAGCGGCGGGGACGGGGGCGGCGGGGACGGGGGCGGCGGCCTTCGCCGAGCTGGAGGAGAGCGGGCTGGCCGAGGTGTCGGGCACCGGCGTGCGCTTCCGTCACCCGCTGATGCGATCCGCGGTCCACGAGGCAGCCGCCCCCGCCGAGGTCCGCCACGCGCACGCCGTCCTGGCGGAGCTGACCACGGGCGACCGTAAGGCCTGGCACCTGGCCGGAGCCGCCCTGAGCCAGGCCGAGCCGGTCGCCGTCGCGCTCGCGGAGGCCGCCGGGCGGGCTCGCGACCGCGGCGGGTACGGCGCCGCCGCCACCGCACTGGCCAGGGCCGCCGAGCTGACCCCCGAGCCGCGCGCCCGCGCCGTCCGGCTGAAGGACGCCGCCGTGGCGGCCTGGCTCGCCGGTCTGCCGGGACAGGCCGAATCGCTGCTGGCCGAGGCAGGCGAAGGGGCCGGCGCCGACATCACGCTCGTGAGGGAAATCGCCCAGCTGCGGGGCCGGTTCGAGCTGAACTCGGGCAACGCGGCCGAGGCCGTGCGGATCCTGGCGGCGGGCGACAGCCTGGACATGCTGGCCGACGCCGTGGAAGCGGCCTCCAACGTCGGCGACACGACGGCCGTCATCGAGCTCGGCCGACGGGCGGCGGCGCACCCCGAGGGGTTCTTGCGGGACACGGTGGCCGGGATCGGGCTGACTCTGGACGGCGACGTTGCCGGGCCGGCCTTGCTGCGGCGGGCGCTGGCGCGGGCGGGCGAGCTCGAGGACGCGGCCGGCTACCTGTGGGCGACGGCCGCGGCCAGCGCTCTGGGCGAGTTGGATGTGGCGACCGAGATGACCGAGCGGGCCGGACGCGTGGCCAGGGTGTCGGGGATGACCGGGCAACTGCCCGTCGTGCTGGGGTTCGTGGCGACCGCCGAGCGCCTGGCCGGGCGGCTCGCGCGCAGCCAGGCCGTCTCCGAGGAGGGCCTGGCGCTGGCGCGGGAGGCCGGGTACGAGAACACGGTGGCCGCACACCTGGCCAACCTGGCGGCGCTGGCGGCGCTGCGCGGCGAGGAGGAGCCCTGCGCACGCCAGGCCCGCGCGGCACTGGCCATCGCCCTGCCGCACCGGGTGGGACTGCACGCGGGGGTGGCCGCGTACGCACTGGCGATGCTCGAGTTGTGCCTCGGCCGCTACGCGTCGGCGCATGACCAATTCCGGGCGATCGCGGCGGCAGGGCCGGGCGCGGGGCATCCGATGGTGGCCTGGCGCAGCATGCCGGACCGGGTGGAGGCCGCGGTGGGCGCGGGCGACGAGGCCGGTGCCCGCGCGGCACTTGCGGCCTACGAGCGATCGGCCGAGCACGCCGCCACGTCCGAGTCCCGCGCGCTGCTGGCCCGCTGCCGAGGCCTGGCCGAATCGGCTGACGAGGCTTTCACCGAGGCGCTGGGGCTGCACACCAACCCGTTCGAGGCGGCCAGGACAGCCCTGCTGCTGGGCGAGCGTCTGCGCCGCGCGCAGCGGCCGGGCCAGGCGCGAGCGCATCTGCGGATGGCATGGGAGATCTTCGAGCAGGTCGGTGCCCGGCCGTGGGCGCGGCGCGCGCGGGAGGAGCTGCGGGCGGCGGGCGAGAACGGCAGCGCCCCGCCCCCTGATGTGCTCGACGCACTGACCCCGCAGGAACTGCGCATCGCCGGGCTGGTCGCCGACGGGTTGTCGAGCAAGGAGATCGCCGCCCGGCTGTTCTTGAGCCCGCGCACGGTCGAGTACCACCTGTACAAGATCTATCCGAAGCTGGGCATCGGCTCCCGTACGGATCTGGCGCGGCTAGTAGTTCTACGGAAGGCACCCGTAGCCGCGGACGACATGCTCTGAGGCATGCGAAACGTGAAGATCTGGAGTGAAGAGTTCGGCGCCGCGACGGACGCGCCGATCCTGTTGATCATGGGTTCGATGTCGCAGGGCATCCTGTGGCCGGACGAGTTCGTCGGCCGCCTGACCGCCGGAGGCCGCCGGGTGATCCGGTACGACCACCGTGACACCGGCATGTCGGGCACCGTCGACTTCGCGACCGAGCCGTACACCTGGGACGCCATCAAGGACGACGTCTACCGCGTCCTGGCGGCCCACGGCCTGGACAGCGCCCACCTGGTGGGCCATTCGGCGGGCGGGCTCCTGGGCCAGCTCATCGCCGTGGAGGCGCCGCAGCGGGTGCGGTCGCTGACCGCCATCGCCTCCTCGCCGCTCGGCTGCGGCGAGGGCCAGGTGCTCCTGCGGGCCCTGACGGGCCAGCCGCAGCCCCGGGGCAGCCTGCCGGAGCCGGGACCGGAGTTCGTGGAATTCTTCCGCGCCCTGATGGCCGCCCCGCCCGCCCGGGACCGCCGCGCGCTGATCGACAGCATGATCGCCGAGCAGCGCGTGCTGCACGGCACCGGGCTGCCCTTCGACGACGACGCGGTGCGCCGACTGCAGGAACGCGTTTACGGCCGGGCCCGCGACCTGTCCGCGGCGGCCAACCACCGGCTGGCCGCGGGGGCCGGTCCCGACTTCGAGCCGGTGGACGCGCTGCACCGGGTGCAGGCGCCCACGCTGGTCATCGAGGGCAGCCACGAGCCGGTCAAACCGGGGCACGGCGCGATCATCGCCGAGCAGATCCCGGGGGCGCGGCTGAAGATCGTGCAGGGCATGGGGCACACGCTGCCGCCGGAGACCCACCAGGAACTGGCCGACGCGATCCTCACGCACACGGCCGGGTGAGGAAATCCGTTGCACGGTCCCTGCGTTCCCTGCGTCCCCGGCGTCCAAGCGGCGGACCAGACACTGCCCGTCAGTCATCTCGCGTCGCCGCAACTGCCCAGTGCACCGCCACTCCCTCGCGGGCGTGTCCGGGCGCACTCGGCAGTGCGGTTGCCGCATGAAGCGGTCCGGTGTCAGGACAGGACGGCGCCGATGACCGCGACCACGACGATGAGCAGGAACATCGTCCTGACGAACCAGGGGCGGTCGCCGATGCCCTTCCAGTCGGCGGCCAGTGTCAGGCCGGCCACGGCCGCCACGGGCCACAGCAGCCAGTGCAGGCTGATGGGGTGGTCGATGAAATAGGCCAGTGGCATGTAAAAGACGGCGTAGCCGAAGGCGAGCATCGCCGCCCCGCGCCAGGGGACGGTCCGCCGGCCCGCGGCGTCGGTGTTGTGGGTGTTCACAGCAATCCCTCAGTAGAGGCAATCAGGGGCAGGGATGACGTCTACTTCAGGCCGTCGTAGCAGGCCTTTTTGATCGACTTGATGCCGAACAGCGTAGATCCGCCGGATCCGAGTGCGGCCATGGCACCCTTCTTGGTGTCCACGCTGGCGAGGGTGGCCAGGACTTTCTTGACACCGCCGGCGTTCTTGATCACCTTGAAGGCGGCCTTGCCGGGCGCGAAGGCCGCGGCGAGCGCCGCACCGCACTTCATCGAATTCCAGGTGTCGCTGACCATGCCGCCGGCGATCTCCTTGGTCTTGTCCCACCACTTGGGGTCGGCGACGACGGGGTAGGCGGTGGACTTGTCCGTACGGATGGTCTGGATGAGGGTGTCGCCCTCGAGCCGGTAGCTGGTGGGCACCGGCTTGCCGTCGGCGTCCCTGGCCCAGGGGGCGTCGAAGAGGCCCACTACCTCGCCGGCGCTGTCGCCGACCACGACGCCGCCTTCGTCAAGGAGCGCCGCGTGGGCCCCACTGGGCAGGTCCAGTTCGAAGCGGTACTCGGTGGGCGCCGACGCGTTCTTCAGCGTGATCAGAGCACTCGCGCTGCCGTCCCGGCCGACCTGAGCAGCCAGGTCGACGGGTCCATCGGGCCGGGTGTACATCACGGTGCCGTTGGCCGTGGCGCTTGCCGAGGCGGCGTCCGGACCCGGAAGGCCGATGCCCACACGCGTTCCCTCGGGGTCCGTCACGGCAATCCTGCCGGAGCCGGTGGCAGGCATCTCCACGCGCGTTCCCGCCGCGTCGGCGACCATGCCGTCCCCATCCGCACGCGGGGTGGTCAGGTGGGCGGTGCCGGTGGCGTGTTCCACCACGGAGGCCGCGGCGTCCGCGCCGGGCCCGGGCTGGCTCGCACCGGCGAACGCCGGAACCGCAGCCACGAACACGGCCGAGGCGGCCACCGCCGCTATGCCGGCCAGCGCCGGTGCTCTGTCAACGAAAAGCTTCATCATGTTCCCCCCATGGGATGTTCAGCCGTCACCGCGGTCGAATGGTGACGGCAGGTCAAAAATGATCATTCCATGGGTACAGGCGTCATTTTGCGCGTTATCGAAGGGATTAAGATCACTGGAACCAAGTAAACGAAGATCACATCCGCGTTCCGTCATCCACGCCCCGCACCGGCGCGTCACGCCGAAACCCCGTGAATCGTGAAGGCTCCAAGACCCGGGGTAGGCGTATCAGGGCCGGTCCCACTCCCCCGTGCATGCGCACCGACGTACGCAGTAGGCGGCGGACCATCACCACGAGCGCGTGACGATCGCGCAGCTGCCGTACGACAAGAAGTCCGCTGCCCGCTACCTGCCGGTGCCACATGGCGAGCGGACGCCCGGCCGGCTCAGCGCAGTCCAAGCACCGTCCAAGCGCGGGCCTACCCCCGCCAGCGACCCGACGCCTGCCCGCCCCGCAAGACCCGGCAAGCGCGCCGCATCCCGGACTGACGGCGGGCCCCCGCTTGTGCAGTTGTCTGGCCACGCCTTCCCCCTCTCCCGTACCTCGGGCACCGTGGCAGGACCCACAGTCGACCACCACCGGGGGAAACCATGCGTTCCAGAGTGCGTCTGGCCGCCATCGCCGTGCTCGCAGGCACCGCGATCACACTGACGGCCGGGACCGCCACCGCCGGCGACGAACAGTGGCCCCGGGGCACCGGTGTCGTACCCGCCAACGACGAGCCCTGGCCAAGCAGCGCAGGCGCAGGCACAGGAGACAGCCATCTGTCACCTCTGTACCAAGGCAAGGCCCCTTGGAGCGTGCCATCCGCCGGCACCGGCGACTACGGCCATCCCGCGGGTGTGGATCCCGACTACCCGCTCAGCGGGCCCGGCAATGAGTACTGGCCCAAGGGCAGCGGCTGATGCGGAATGACAACGGCCGCTCACCCGGGGACCGCGTGCCCGACAGCATCAACGAAGTGCACCTGCACCTGTTTCTGAGCCCAGTGCAGAGAGTCCTCTGCCGGGTCAGCCGGAGGAGACGTCGACCTCATGGCCGACAGCCCAGGTCCAGTACTCGGCCACCGTGCGGCCCGCGGTCCCGGTGCTCGTGGCGCGGGGGCCGATCGCAGCGGTGAGGCTGGTGAAGGGGGCCGGGCTGGTTTCCAGCAGAACGGCGTGGGTGTGTGTCTCCGGCACCCGCCCCGTGGCGAACACGTAGGACTCACCGTCCAACAGCGGGGAGGCGCCCTGCTCGTGGCTGACGGTGACCGTGCCGTCCAAGCCCCCCTTGAAACTCCGCTCGACGCGCACTTGGTACAGGTCGAAGAAGATGCCCGCGATGTCACGCTGCCCGGTGCGGTCCACGACTTCGCCGGCGAACACGTCGTCCGCGGTCCCCGCGACCTGCCTGGCGTCGCGCACGTCATACAACGTCACCGCCTCGCCCGCGCTTCCGGATTCCGCCACATCCGTGAGCCGGTACACGCCCCAGAAGGCACCGCTCAGCACGGTCAGTCCGGCCGCAGCGAGCGCATGTCCCCGGCGAAACGAGAGCATCGGTCTGCCTTTCACCCCCACAGCACGCGGTAGTTCTTGCGGTCCCGCCCGGTCGGAGCGCCGCTGGAGGGCATGTCGAAGGTGTGGCGCTGACCAGGGACAGGGCCAGCAGCGTAGCGACCACAAGCGCACTCTGCGGCCCGTTCTGAAGGCGTCGGAGACCGTACACCTGATGCCCAGCCCGCCCGGGGCAGAAGCGAGAGCAAGAGCGAGAGCCGATGACCGCGCGGAAGGGGCAAGGACGCACAGGGATCCGCTCGACGGGATGAGCTGAGAATCTTCGTAGCCTGCACGGCCGACCCACCCGTCGCGCTGCGGCACGCGCTTTCTCACCCGGACGAGACTTCAGCCCTGCCACAACCGCCGCAGCGAGCAACGCTGTTCGTCACCAACAGCCACGCCGGGGAGGCGAGAGCGGGTCAGTGGCCGCGCGGGGCGTACATGATGACCGCCATCCCGGCGAGGCACACCAGCGCGCCGATGACGTCGAATCGATCGGGGCGGTAGCCGTCGGCGACCATGCCCCAGGCGATGGACCCGGCGACGAAGATGCCGCCGTACGCGGCGAGGATACGACCGAAGTTGTCGTCGGACTGGAAGGTGGCCACCACTCCGTACAGACCGAGCGCGATGACGCCGGCGCCGATCCAGATCCAGCCCTTGTGCTCGCGGATGCCCTGCCAGACCAGCCAGGCGCCCCCGATCTCGAACAGGGCGGCGACGGCGAACAGGGCAAGGGAGCGGGCCACGAGCACGGTAGGAACTCTCCGGTACAGGGGAAACGAGCGGGAAGGGAACACGAGGTCAGGCGGCCGGGCCGAACAGATCGGTGAGCAGTCCGGCGCCGTCGGCCGGCGCGCGGATATCCAGGTGCAGGCTCGGGCCGTCGAGGTGGAGCCGGAAGTCGAAGAACGGGCAGCACTGTTGCTCGGCCGCCGCCAGTTCCGCCACCCGCGCCGTCCGGTCGACGGGCAGCGTCAGCCGTAGCCCGTCGGGCACTGCGGTGCGCGCGGCGCCGTCGACCGCCTCGCGCCACTGGACTATCCGCTCGTGCAGCCCGCCGCCGGTCAGGGAGCAGGCCACGGGCGCCGACCGCCACCCCTCCGTCTCGGCAGACTGGCGGCTGTGTGCGAGCACCGCATCCACCGGGCTCGTTCTGGTGACGGCCGGAGCCGATGGGGCAAGGAAGCCGCACTCAGGATCACACGGGCTCGCACGATCCGGCAGCGCGTCCAGGTGCTCCAGGGCCGTGTGCAGGGAAGCTGAGAACGCGGCCAGCTCGACGGCACGGGACTTGGCTTCGGCCAAGCGGGCGGCGATCCGCGGACGCAGGTCGGCCTTCACGTCCCGGCAGGCACCCGCCTCCCACACTCCGAGCAGCTCGCCGATCTCCTCCAGCGACAGCCCCAGTTGCTTGGCCGCCCCGATGAACGCCAGCCGCTGGACCGCGTCCTCGCCGTACACCCGGTAGCCGGCCGGGGTCCGGTCGGCGGGCAGCAGACCGGCGCCCTCGTAGAAGCGCAGAGTGGTCGCCGGAACGCCGGCGCGCTCGGCGAGCTGGGAGATCCGCATCATGCTCACACCTCGACGGTAAACCTTCGATCCAGCTCGAAGGTCAAGCCGCCCGGGCAAACGGCCGGCTACTACCCCACACTCACTGGCTCATGACCGCCCGGGGCCACACCAGGTGTCACCGGGTGCTCCAGCCGGCCATGGTGAGCAGCCAGTTGGCCACCCGGGGCTGAGTCGGCTGTGCGGGGCTCAGTCGTGACGGGCGAGCTTGACGGCGGAAACGAGTAGGATCACGGCCAGCGCTGGGATGAGCACCAGGTCCGGGAACACGCCGAGCAGCAGCCCGCCGAGCACCGCCCCCGCGATCGAGCCTGCAACCATGACCAGGGCGAAGCGGCGGTTTGCGCCCAGCACGGCGAAGCTGCCGTCGCGGCTGTAGCGGGCAAAGGCCACCAGCATCGTCGGCAGTGACACCAGCAGCGAAAGGCTGCCGGCCGTCTTGATGCCCTGCCCGAACAGCAGCACGATCGTCGGGATCAGCAGCTCGCCCCCGGCCACACCCATGATCGCCGCGACCACCCCGATGCCGAACCCGGCCACCACTCCGAGCGGCACCTGCGCCCACGGCGACAGGTCGAGCGTTCCCAGAGCGGAGATGTGCGTGACCAGCAGGGCCGCGGCCATGAGCACCATCAGCGCGGCCAGCACCTTGTAGAGGGTGGCGGAGCGCATCCGCACCGCCCACGACGCGCCGGCCCAGGCGCCCAGCAGGCTCCCGGCGAGCAGGTTGACCGCGACGGGCCAGTGCGCGGCCACCTGGGAAGCCGACACGGCCGCCAGGCGGGCAGGCAGCGCTGTCAGGACCACGACCAGGCTCATCGCCTTGTTCAGGATGACCGCGGAGAGCGCGGCGAACCCGAACAGGCCGATCAGCAGCGGCAGCCGGAACTCCGCCCCGCCCAGCCCGATCATCCCGCCCAGCACGCCGATCGCCGCCCCGGCACCGAACACCACGGGCATCGAGTGCGTCGAGCGCAGGGGTGCAAGGGTCTGCTCGGTGGTCATGACGGGCATCCTCGCCGGTGGCCGGCTCCGCCCGCTACGAAAGCGCTGCACCTTCGGGGAAAGACACCGGGGACGTGGTCAGGGTTCGTCCGGACCTCCGACTGCCCGCCGTCCGGGCCCCGGGCCGCAGCGGCCCCGGGGTGCCGACGCAGCGGGCCCCGGCGTGCTGCCGGGGCCCGCTGCCGGACAGGGCATCGGTCAGTTGCAGCAGTCGCATCCGGGACGACAACCGCAGGCGTCCGTCTCGTGCCGTTCGGCGGGGACCGCGGCGGCCGGGGCCGCGCAGCAGCCCTTGCCCTGCCAGGCGTCGTGGCCTTCTACAGAGGAAGAAACGTCTTACAGGACACCGCCTGCCAGGGATGACGACCAGGGCCCGAAGCACAAAGAGACAACGGCAAGCTCGGCACAAGCGGTCAACGGTCACCCTGCAACCGGAGCCACAAAGACGCCCGCACTCCCCTGCGCGGGCAGGTGCTCGTACCAGGCGAGCGCGGCCTGCGGATCGCCGTCGCGGTCGTGAGGCACACGAGGAGGCCGCCGACGGGCCTGCCTCCGGGGTTATGACGCTGGGTGTGACGAGTCATCGAAGGGCGGCAGCACCCCGGACCACGTCAGGTGACTCGGTGCTCCGTTGGGTGCCTGAAGCGAGTCACGGGCATACTTCTCGGTCCGCTTGAGCTGCTCCCGCATCTGTTCCTCGAACCGAGCCAGGTGAGGATCCAGCGTGTCGGTGCCCTCCCCCTGCCCCACGAAATAGCCACTGAACATTCCAAAAGTCAGCAGGGTCTCGCTAATGAGATCCGCGACGGTCTCGTCCGCCTCCAGGCGTGCCGTCATCATCACCGTGTTGAGCTCTTCGAGGGTCTCCGTGAAGCGTCGCGTTTCCGCTTCTCGCTCCTCCCGATTCATGAACCGGCGGTTGAACATGGCAGTCGTCATGTCGCGGTGAAGCCTTCGACATGTGCCGAGCAACTGCACGTACGCCTCACGCCGGAGCTGACGCAGCCACTGTGCATGAGCGGCTTCTGCGGTCCTGTCAGCTTGATATTTGGCCCCCTGCAGGGCGATCCTGGCGGCGCCCCAGGCCCCACCGGCCCCCACAGCGGCACCACCAAGAGCACCGATCAACCCCGCCAACGCTGCGTCCATGTCTCCCCCGGTGATGAAGCGTCTTAGCTCTCGGGCCTGGCCCTCTCCAGGTGCGGGCGCAGACGCCGAGCTGTGCTCCTGCGGCCGGCTCGGAAGGCTCGTCGGTTTCCGGCACGGCCCCTGTTGTAACAGTCCTCACGTCCAGGAACTACAGCATCCTTCCGCACATGGCAGACAGAGCGCCACCGGCGCAACGAGGCCGCCGCCACGCCGCCGCCCCGATCGCACGGGCGCACCCGCTGGACACCAAACCCGCAGGCGGGAGACCGTCGGTGTCGCAACGGCTGCCGCTGCCGCCTGACTTGTTCGACGAGCTGTGCCCGTGCTCGCTGCTGCCCGTCCACTCCGGTGACAAATGGGCGCCCATGGCCCGCGCGCCTTGGGCGACGCCCCGCGCAGATACTCCGAACTCCCCGTGCCACTGCGCTGGTAATCGCCGAAGCCGGACAAGAGCCGGCGCCTTCGGAAGACACGGAAGGGCGGGCCGGCCGGCACATGAGCCGCTACGCACGCGACCGGCACGGCGAACTGCTCCACATCGACGTCAAAGAAGCTGGGGCGTATCCCCGACGACAGCGGCCATCGCGTGCTGGGACGGACCGCGGTCAGCAAGAACCGCGACAGGGCCCACCTGGCCTTTCTGCATACGGCGTTGGACGCCGCTCCCGGCTCGCCTGTACCAAAGACCTGCCCGACGAGAAGGCGGCAACCTGCGCGGCTTCCTGCAGCGGGCCGCCGACCGGTTCGCCGCCACGGCATCACCGTCGAATGGGTACTGACCGACAATGCCCGGGCCTGCGCAGCTCCGGTACGCCCCCCGGCCCGAGAGCCGTGTTCCTTGACGCGGGGTGCACCGCGGAGCACGGGCGCGGCCGGTAGCGTGATCACTCGCCGCATGGATCGCCCATGCGGTCGGCCGGCCCGTGCGAGGGATTCCGGTGGCGAGCGAGGGGACCGTGATGAGCGAGCCGACGAAACCCACCATCAAGGTTCCGGAGGGAGAAGCGCCCACCGAGCTGACGACCCGGGACCTTGTAGTGGGAGACGGCCCCGAGGCGCGGCCGGGCAACGTCATCCGCGTGCACTACGTAGGAGTCACCTTCGCCTCCGGAAAGGAGTTCGACTCCTCCTGGGAGCAGGACCGGCCGTTCAAGTTCGCCGTGGGCGGCGGCAAGGCCATCAAGGGATGGGACCGCGGAGTGCGGGGCATGAAGGCCGGCGGCCGGCGCGAGATCATCGTTCCCCCGCGTCTCGGTTACGGCCGGCAGTCACCCTCTGCGCTCATCCCGCCGGACTCGACACTGATCTTCGTTGTGGACCTGCTCTCGGTCGTGGACGGGACCGCCGCAACGCGGCCCGGAGCGAACGGCCCGGCCTGAACCCGGCGCTGCGGGCGTGGTCGAGGGGGCGCTATCGATCTGGCCACAGCTCGACGCTGGTGCGCTGGTGGTGTCGGACCGGCGAGGAGAGCCGGCGCCCCGCCCCAGGGGGTTGGCCCGTCGGGTACGGTGCCGCATGGGCGACTCACCGCACCCGAACGGCTTCGCATCGACAGCCGGCCCGCCAGTCGTCCCAAGAACGTCATCACGCCGATAGCCCGCTGCCCGACCCGGCCCTGCTGCTCCCCCATCGCAGCGCCGCCCCGGCCCTCCGCACTCGTCGCGGCGGCGTGACCCTCGCCGGGGGCGTTTGGACCTGCGGTTGGTTCAGCGACGTGCGGGTTGTCCTGCTAGGGCCTGTCTGACAATTCCCGTCGGATCAGCGAGAGTTCGTCGAGCTGGCAGCCCGGATATGCGCCGACATCTGGCGGGCATTGCCGGGCAGGACCTACGAGCGGCGGGCCAGCAGGTGGGCGTCGAGGAAACCCCGTTCAGAGGCCGGATCGTGGAGCAGCCGGGCGAAGGGATCGAGCCCGGCATCGGCCAGCAGTTCGGCGAGGCTATCTGCCGGCCAGCTGTAGGCGGGCGCCACCTTGTGGTCGAACCGGACCGGTTCTTGTCCGTCGGTCCCGAAGAAGGAGACCAGGAGCAGGCCATCCGGCGCCAGGACGCGTACCTGTTCGGAGAGCAGCTCCGGCAGCTCCCCCGGAGGGGTGTGAATCATCGAGTAGTGGGCCAGTACACCGCCGAGCGCGCCGTCCTCGATCGGCAGGGATTCCATCCGCGCCTCTTGGAAGCGCAGCGCCGGATGGGCCCGCTGGGCGTGGTCGACCATGCCGGGGGCAAGGTCGAGTCCGAATGCCTCCAGGCCCAGTTCGTGCAGCATGGCTGTCAGATGTCCGGGCCCGCACCCGACGTCCGCTGCCCGCAAGTTGCCCGTCGCGCGCACCAGTTCGGCGAAGGTGCCGATCATGGCCCGGGAGAAGGGCTGTGTCTCCAGCCGGTCTGCGAACAGCGATGCGTACAGCTCGACGACACCGTCGTAGGCCGTCCTGGTCTCGTCCTGATGATTCGCCACGGGCAGGACTCTATAGCCGGTCTGATAATTGATCTTGTGGCGGGTCGAGGTGAGTTGACGGATGCGGCATGGGGGCGAATAGAGCCCCTGTTGCCGCAGGTGGACGGACGCGGCCGTCCGTGGCGTGATCACCGGCAGGTGGTCAACGGGGTGCTGTGGAGGCTGCGGACCGGGGCTCCGTGGCGCGACCTACCCGAGCGGTATGGGCCGTGGCAGACCGTCTACGAGCGGTTCGCCCGCTGGGAGGCCGATGGCACATGGGCGAAGCTGCTGGAGCACGTCCAGGTCCGTGACGATGCGACGGGCCGGGTGGAGTGGACCGTCGCCGTCGACTCCACGGTCAACCGGGCCCATCAGCATGCCGCAGGCGCCCGTAAAAGGGGGACGTGGACGGGGACGAAGTGGAAGATCCGGGCCGCTCGCAGGCGTGCCAGGCACTCGGTCGGTCTCGGGGCGGGTTGACCACCAAGGTCCATCTCGTCGTCGACGGCCGGGGGCTGCCGCTGTCGGTTGTGCTCACACCCGGAAACGTCAACGACGCCACAGCGTTCGCCGATGTCCTCGATGGGGTACGCACTCCTCGGGCCGGCACGGGCCGTCCGCGCACGACACCGGACCGTGTGCTGGGTGACAAGGCGTATTCAAGCAAGGCCATCCGTCATCTGCTGAGGCGTCGGGGCATCGCTGCCACGATCCCCGAGCGCCGCGACCAGGTGGCCAACCGTCGGCGCCGGGGGCGCCGCGGTGGTCGGCCACCCGTCTTCGACACGGAGATCTATCGCGACCGCAACGTGGTCGAACGATGCTTCGCTCGCCTCAAACAGTTCCGTGCGATCGCAACCAGGTTCGACAAGCTCGCGAACCGGTACCGCGCGGGAGTCGTCCTAGCCTCCCTGATCCTCTGGCTCCGTGAAGCGGCCAGGTGATCATTTGTCAGACAGGCCCTAGTACGCGAGCTGTCCGATGCCTCCGTCCACGCGCAGTACGGTCCCCGCCGTGTAGGCGGACTCGTCCGAGGCGAGGTAGACCGCCGCCTTGGCCAGCTCGGTGGCGGTGCCCAGGCGGTGGAGCGGCACGGTCTGCCGGAGTTCCTCGTAGAGGGCGCTCTGGCGCTCGGGGCCCAGGGGTGCGAACGCGTTGGTGATCGTCGGGCCCGGGCTCAGTCCGTTGACGCGGATGCCCCGGTCCCTCAGCTCGTAGGTCAGCCCGCGGGTGTAGGAGAGCAGTCCCGCCTTGGCCGCGCCGTAGACCGTCGCGTTCTCGTGTCCGATGTAGGCGGAGACCGAGCCGACGAGGATGACGGAGGACTGCTGTGAGAAGAGCGGCAGCAGGTCCTTGATCAGGAAGAACGGCGACTTGAGATTGGTCGCGAGGAGCCTGTCGAACGCCTCCTCGGTCCATGCCTCGATGGGGAGGTGGGTGATGTCGGCGGCGTTGCTCATCAGGATGTCGAGCTTCGGCCATTCCTGACGCAGCCGCGCGGCGAGCGCCGCCTGGCCGGGTACGTCGCCGGCGTCGCTGGCGATGGTCAGCAGCGGGCCCTCCAGCTGCCGGGCCGCCTCGTCGAGCTTTTCTTGTGAGCGGCCGGTGATGGCGACGGTCGCTCCTTCGGCGAGGAACTGGCGGGCCGTTTCCAGGCCGATGCCGCTCGTTCCCCCGGTGATCAGTGCGTGCTTTCCCGTAAGACGGTCCATGGTTGTCTCTCTCCTCAGATGGCGGTGCGGCCGCCGTCGGCGGCGACGATCGCCCCGGTCATGTAGCCGGCCCGGTCGCTGGCGAGGAAGGCGATCACGTGGGCCACCTCGGCCGGGTCGGAGGTGCGCTTGAGCGCGGTGGTCAGGCCCATGCCGCCCATGTCCGGGCCCATGGCCGCGACCACTTTGGAGGTGCGCATCGGGCCCGGTGAGACGGCGTTGACCCGCACGTTCGAGGCGGCGAACTCCGCCGCCCAGGTGCGGGTCAGCGATTCGAGCGCGGCTTTGGTGGCGCCGTAGACGGCCATGCCCGGCATGCCCAGGCCGGCCGCGGTGGAGCTGACGTTGACGATGCTGCCGCCGCCGGCCGCGGCCATCTTCTCCGCGAGCAGGGCGGTGAGCAGGAACGGGGCGCGTACGTTGACCGCGAAGGCGGCGTCGTAGCCCGCGAGGTCCTGCCCGGTGGTCGGGGCGAACGTCATCACGCTCGCGTTGTTGACCAGGATGTCGACGGCTCCGGTCTCTTCGGCCAGCTGCCGAACGCCCGCCGGGTCGGACAGGTCCGCCGCGACGAAGCGCACCGACCCGGATGACTTGCCGCCGGCCGTCCGGAGGTCTTCCACGACCCGGGCACCGCGCTGCGGATCGGTGCCGGTCAGGATCAGGTCGGCTCCGGCCGCGGCCAGCACCCCGGCCGTCGTGTGTCCGAGCCCGCCGATCGCGCCGGACCCGGTGACGAGCGCCGTCTTGCCCGCAAATTCCATGGTTTCGCCCTTCGTGCCGGTCAGAGCGACCGACTTCTGTGCAACCGTTCAAGAAGTGCCGTGACGGAAGCTACGACTTCTTGAACGTCCAGTCAAGAAGTCGTACTCTTGGACACGTGACACGCACCGGACGCCCCCGCGAGTTCGACAGACAACAGACGCTGGAGCGCGCACTCGAACTGTTCTGGTCCCGGGGATACGGGACGACATCGATCCAGGACCTGGTCGACGCGCTGGCCGTCGAGCGCGGCAGCCTCTACGGCGCATTCGGCGACAAGCGCCGCTTCTACCTGGACGCCGTCAGGCTCTACTGGGAGGTGTACGAGCGGCACCTGACCGCCGCGCTCGACACCGCCCCGCTCCTGCCGGCGCTGCGCGAGATCCTGACCCACCCGGCGCGGCTGGACGAACTGATCTCCGAACGGGGCGTGCCGCAGGGCTGCCTGATCGGCAACACCACCGCCGAGCTCGTGCCCCGGGACAGCGAGGCCACGGAGATCGTCACCCGCTCGTACGGCCGCTTCATCGACATCGTCGCCGGCGCACTGCGCCGCGCACAGGCCGCCGGCGAGGTCACGACCAACTCCTCCCCCGAGGCCCAGGCACAGCTCCTGCTCTACATCGTCCAGGGCCTGTCACTCGTATCGAGGGCGGGACTCGACCAGCGGGCGGCGCTGACGGCGATCGACACGGCGGTGGACGGATTGCGGGCGTAACCAAATCCTCCCGCGCGCGACCGGTTCGCTCCACAGGCACCCGGCGGCACAGCCACACCTCACGGGGCCGGCCCGGTGCGTCAGTCTTCGTCGACGCCGTCTCCGGGATCGGCGAGTGGAGTGCCGGTCTCCAGCAGGGTTTTGAGGCTGGAGAGGATGGGCGGCCATCCGTGGATGCACATGCCGTACAGGGCACCGGCGGGGTCGAAGTCGTGGGTGACGGTCAACTTGACCTGGTCACGTTGAGGTTCGAGATCGAAGGTGACCTGAGAACGGCGCTCGGCCGCGAGCCGGCTACGCACTTCCTCGCTGACGCCCACAGCCTGTGCCCACTGAGGGGTGAACGTGTGCCAGGTGTAGGCGAGCCTGCGGTGGGGCCGGCAGATGAGGATGACCTGATCGGGGTGGGTGATCTCCGCTCCACCCTGTGTCCAGACGAGGGGCGAGCCCTCTGCCCAGTCCGTCGTGAAGCGTACGCCCCAGTAACGGTCGGTCAGGGGCGCGTCGGTGAGGGCCTGCCAGAGCCGTTCGGGGGTAGTGCGGATGTACGTCGTGTACACGAAAGTCTTGCTGTCCGTGCTGTCCATGGGGGCGCTCCAGAATTTCGGATGTTCCAAGGCTCTCTTCAGTTCCGCGAGCGCGGTCGCCCGCTGACGGTCGAACCGGCCGCTGCACCACTCCGACTGCGTCGACCGGCGCAGCGTCGAGGTGAAGCAGCTCTTGACTGACCGTTCACCGGACCATGATCAGCCCGGTGAACCCTTCGCGCAGGGTCGGTGACAGCTGAACGGCTGCATGGTCGTCGGCTGCCGGCCGCGCAATGGCCAGCGGAGATGCGCGGACCGGGTCCCGAAGTTCCCAGCCGGAAGCGGCCGTGATGTTCGCTCAGCAGCGCACCAAGGGCCCGCCGCTCTCCTGGCCCGCCAGGACACATGCCGACCCGTCATGCCAGGACACGTGTGAGACCTCACGCGGATCCCTTCCGGCCGATGCCATCGGCCGCAGTTGCGCCAAGTGACACAGTGGTGGCTATGCCGAGCGAGAAGCGGACAGCCAGCCATGCCCCTTCACCGTCGGGCGCGTTCCAGCCCTTCTCGCTCAGCGGCGGTGCACCGGTGGTACGCGTCGGCGTGGAGGAAGAGTTCCTCGTGGTGGACCCGGTATCCCGACAGCTCAGCAGTCGCGCGGACAAGGTCGTCACCGAAGCTGCCACCGAACTCGGCAGCAGAGTCACCACCGAACTGACCCGCTACCAGGTCGAGGTCCGCACCTTGCCCCACACCGACCTCACGGGCCTGCGGGAGGACCTGTGCCTGACCCGCCGGGCGGTCGCACGCGCCGCCGCCCGCCTGGGCCTGCGCATCATCTCCAGCGGCACACCTGTCCTGGGCCAGGACACTCCCCCGCCCCTGTCGGCAGGAAAACGCTACGCACAGAGTCTGGCCACCTTTCGCGCCCTGGACCACGAGCAGACCGTGTGCGCCTGTCACATCCACGTCGAGATCCCCGATCTCGCCACCGCGCTCGCCGTCAGCAACCACCTGCGGCCCTGGCTGCCCGCACTGATCGCCCAGTGCGCCAATTCGCCCTACTGGGACCGACAGGACACCGGCTACGACAGTTGGCGCACCCTGGCCTGGGGGCGCTGGCCCGTAGCGGGCCCCCCGCCCTACTTCGAGTCCGCTGCGCACTACGAGGACCTCGTCGGCCGGCTCATCACCAGCCACACCTTGCAGGACCGCGGGGGCGTGTACTGGGACATCCGCCCCTCGTACCATCTGCCGACCCTGGAAATCCGGGTCGCCGACGCCGCCCCCACGATCGACGACACCCTTCTGCTGGCCGCCGTCGTCAAGGGCCTCACCGCGACCGCTCTCGGCGCCCTGCGCGACGGACAGTCCGCGCCGCGTCCGGAAGCAGAGTTGCTCCGGGCCGCCTACTGGCGCGCCGCACGTGACGGCAGCCGGGGGCAGAGCATCGACTTGTCCACCGGCAGGCTCCAGTCCGCCGCCCGCCACCTCGGCCAACTCTGCGACACCGCCCTGCCCGCCCTGGGCCCCGACGACCTCGTCACCGTCCGCACCGCCCGTCAGCGTCTGGCCGGGCAGGGCAATGGAGCCGACCGTCAACGCGCCGCCTACCTCCCCCGCCACAACCATTCGGACGTGGTCGACCACCTCATCCGCCAGACCGCCCCGTGAACGTCCGCCTCCTGCCCGGCCGTCCGGTGGCGCCGCCCACCCGGTCTGTGGGCTGCCGGGGTCAGGGCCGATGCCGTCCGAAGCTCAGGTAGGCGAAGCTCTCGCCCTCGCGCGGAGCTCGCGTCCAGGACCGGGTGGTGCACATCGGCAGGCTGCCCCGGGTCAGGGCGAAGCAGGGCAGAGAGAGTCCGAGTTCACGGTGCAGGGCGTGCAACACGGTTGTTTCTGCGTCGGATTGCGTGTCGTGTTGGCCGAACAGTCGGTCGGGGGTGAGGGCCTCGGGCAGGGAGCCGGAGGTCTGGATGTCCGTGCCTCGTACGGTCAACGCGTAGAGCTCCTGGCCCCGCGCGGCCACCGACAGGTGCACGGCGGCCGGGTGACTGTCCCGGGAGTGGCTCAGCGGCTCGCGCCAGACCACCACCGCGCGGCCGGGTGTGGAGGCGGCCGGTGCGGGAGACTCAAACAGGTGGTTCATGCTGTGCCCGGACTGGCCGTCGAAGGCGAAGGCCCATCCCTCGGCGGTGCGGCCGACGGCGGCTTCACCGCGGTCCTCCCACAGCTCCACGCCCTCTCCCTCGTGGTTTTGCCGCCTGCGCTGATACGCCCTGCCGGCTTCTACGGGCGGGCTGAGTGCGGCGCCCTCCTCGCCGATCAGGGCAGGCATCGTCGAGGGGTCGACGTCCTCGACCCAGATGCACCGGTAGCCGTCGAACGGCCGCCCGTATGGCCCGGTTGTCGTCAGCCAGGCCAGGCCCGGCGGGTCGAGATCCGCCACCGGTTCGGGCCGGGGACCTGGCTCGCCGGACCGCGGGGTCGCCAGGATTTCCCGCCCGCGTTCGGGGGTGATGAGCGATGCCAGAACCGGATCGGCCAGCAGACCCAGCGGCGCGATCAGCTGCGGACCGGGAGCTTGCCAGTGCACGAGAGCCTCCCGCAACACGCGCCACGCGGCATCGGTGGCACCCCAGCGAGCCGACTCGCGGGCTTCGGCGACCGCCCGGCCCCACACACCCGGCGGCGCATAGCGATGAGTGCCCTCACGCATGGTGCGCAACAGGTCCCGAGCGACTGCCCGGTCCACGCCGCGGGCAGCGATCATCCCCAGCCAGTGGTCGTCGTCTCCCAGCCGCCACTGGCCGGCTGCCGCTTCCCGGGCCTGTACCGGAAGCAAGTCGGGAAGATAGCGCGGGTCGGCCACCAAGAAGCCGTAGTCCTGAGTGCTGCGCGGAGCCTGCAGGTGCCGGATCTGGCACAGCAGCCAGTAGCTGTGCGGCCGGCCGAAGGAGGACGCCTCCTCGAGCAGGACTACGGCCTCCTCGTAGCGTCCGCCCAGAGCAAGGAGGCGGGCGGCCTCGACGTGTGCGTCCTGTGCCCGTGTGGTCGCGTTGTCGAAGTCGGGGCGTTCGACCCGGTCGGCGTGAAAGCTTCGGTACATGGCCTCCATGTACGCGCGAAACGACGGGTAGCGGTCGGGGTATTCACCGCTCCAGCCCTTGTAGATGTAGAGCGCCCACTCGCCGTCCTCGTCGCGGTCGCCCGGGTCGAGCAGGGCCAGGGTCATGTCGGAGTCCGTCTCCAGGCGCAGCGACCGCTCCCACATGCCGGCCAGCAGCACGTCCTGCTCACTCGGGTCGTCGTCCAGGTTCTCGGTGTACAGCGCGGTCAAGTCGTACGGGTCGCGGCTCCAGTCGATGTCCGCGACTCCGCCGAGCTGGTAGACCCCGGCCGTCTGGTCCACGTGCCAGCCGTCGCTCACGGCAAGAAACTGCCGGTACGAGGGCGGCAGCCGCAGCCCCAGACGCGTCTCGGCAGCGGCTATCTGCGCCTCGCTCGCCCCGGGGCTGCCCGGAGTGATGGCATGCTCCTCGCCGTCCTCCTCCTCATGGTCCGCGCGCGGGACCCACTCCTGCTGCCAACGGCCGAGGAACGTGTTCCAGTTGAAAGACTCATCACTCATGCCCGGGAGCTTGCCATCCGGCACTGACATTTAGCTTTGTCCACGGCCCCTCGAGTGCTCCCGGGCCACCGGCCTGTTCTGGCGGAGCTGCACGAGCCCGGGCCTGTGCTGAGGCGGGCGTCGCGGAGTGAAAGGCGGGCCTGTCAGTGGTGTTGACGCCGGCACCACCCCCCTGCCGCGTCAGTTGGTCCGCCCCTCTTCCAGGGCCCGCAGCGTGTGGGCTGCCGCCTCGCGTACGGCATCGAATGGGTCCGATGCCAGGGCGGTGAGCCGGTCGTGCAGCCGCTCCGCGTCGGTGGGCAGCGTGCCCCTCTCCGCCACCCAGTGGGCGATCGCCTCCGCGGCGGCCCGGCGCACCCACATATCCACGTCGTCCAAGTGCCGTACGAACAGCGGCAGATCGTGCGGGGTGCCGGCGTCCGTCGCATTGTGCGGGTCCAGGAGCGACAGCGCGGCGGCCCGCATAAGGGGGGAGGTGGTCTGGTCCACCAGTTCCCGCAGACCGGGCAGGGCTTCCGCCAGGCCCGTGAGAACCCGTGCTGCCACCAAGGCCAGGGGGGCGTCGACGCCGAGACGGGCCACCAGCGCCCGGGCGACCGCCGCGCGTTCCCAGGGCCGGAACCCCCTGTCCGCCATGGCGTCCAGGCCGCGCAGCGCCCCTTCGTACGCCCCGGGCTCGGCATGCTCCAGCAGCGGGAGCAGCAGCCACACGCCGTCCCATCTTCCCAGCGCACCGTAGGCCGTTGCTGCCGCCTCCAGGGTGCGGGCAGCCGTTGCCGGGTCGGTGAGCAGAGCCCGCAGGAGCCGCGTGGCGCTCTTGCCGCCGACGGACCCCAGGGCAATGGCGGCCGAGGGCCCCGCCCGCTCATCGCTCAGCCAGCGCGAGGCCGGACCCAGCAGCCGTTGGTCACCCGATCGCCCCAGCAGGAACAGCAGTTGTGTCGCCATCTCCGGGTCGCGTTCCGCCTCCAGGACAGCGAACAGCGCATCCCGCACCTCGGGGCGGTCCACCCGCTTGAGCCGGAAGGCCACAGCGCTGCGCACCTCGACCGAAGGGCCGTCCGTCAGTTCCTTCAGCAGGGACGGCAGCAGCCGGTCGATGTGCCGGTCGGGCAGCATCCACAGGGCGTGCGCGCGGGCGGTGTCCTCACCCCATTGGGCCGTACGGACCAGCTCGGCCTCGACGTCCGGGTCCTTCTCGCAATCGACGACCAGAGCCCGCGCCCGGCCCCAGACGCCAGATGCCGGATCACCCATCAGCCGGACCAGCGCGGGAACATCACCGGGCACGCCCAGCTCCCGCAACGCCTCCAAGGCGTTGATCCGCAGGTGGTAGTCCGGATCGCCCAGCAGTCGCCCATAGGCGTGCACGACCTGGCGATCGCGCAGCTCGAGCCGGATAGCTGCCAAAGAGGCCGCTCTGCGCACCCACGGATCGTCGTCGCCCATCAGTGCGCACAGCGTCCGCGCCCCGGCCGCGGCGGCTCCCAGCCGGCCCAGGCCCACCGCCGCACCTTCCCGCACCTCGGGCGCGGGGTCGGCGGCTGCCCGCAGGAGCACCGCGGCGTGCTCGGTGTCACCGAGTTTCCCCAGCCCCTTCGCCGCTGCTGCCCGCCGCCAGGTGTCGCTCGTCTCCAACTGCCTCAGGAAGAAGGCAATCTGATGATCTGCCGTCATGTGCACCCCGGCAAGTAAGACTGCCGAAACGACGGGAGGTTGCACCGACGGCGGCCCCTGTCAGTCGTCTGAAGCGTGTTGCACAAGTCCGTGCTGGCTCTGGTCAGGCTTGTGCTCGCAGATTTCTGGTCTTGATGCTGGGGCCAGGTGCAGGTGGGGGTGCCCCTGCAGGGGCTCCCCCTCCACGCATCGGGAAGTCACCGCGCTTGTTCCAACCTCTGCGCCGGCCACCCACGCGAACCCTGGGGAACGGAAAAGGCGTGGCCTGGGTTGCTCGCTGCTCGGTACGGTCGCGGCCATGGCGATGGCGATGGCTCCGGGATGGATGGTTCGGCGTGCGGGCACGGGAGTTGTGGCCGGGCTCGTGCGGCTTGCGCGAGGGGCAGTGTCCGTCGCTGAGGCACGAGGGGCGACCGGGCGATGCAAAGGGGGAGCAGCGCATCCGTGTCCGCCGTCCCCGCGGCCCGAAAGAGCGGACGCTCCCGGGCCCTGCTGCTCGTCCCGTGCGGAACGATCTTCCTTGAGGGCAGTGGCGTCGCCATGCTGGCCGTTGCCGTCCCCGCCATCCGCGCCGACCTCGCCTTGAGCACCGGCACGGCGGCGTGGGTGATGAGTGGCTACGTGCTCGGCTACGCCCGGTTTCACCGTGCTCGGCGGGCGCGCCGTCGATCTGCTGGGCAGGCGGCGGATGTTCCTTGCCTGGCTGGGCGTCTTCATGGTCTTCTCCATGCTGGGCGGCGTCGCGATCGAGGGCTGGATGCTGGTGGTGGCCCGGATCGTCACCGGTGTGGCGGCGGCCTTCATGACCCCGGCCGCCATGTCGATCATCACGGCCTCGTATCCGCAGGGGCCGCAGCGCGACAAGGCCCTGCTGGTCTTCGCCGGCGTCGGCGCCGCCTGCTTCTCCTTGGGCCTGGGCATCGGCGGGCTGCTGACCGAATTCGGCTGGCGCTGGGTGTTCTTCGCCCGGTGTTCGCGGCCGGCGCCATCCTGCTCGCGGCGCTCAGGCTGCTTCCTGCCACAGAACCGCACCCGGACCACAGCCTCTGAGTTACGTCGCGTGACCCGCCATGACCGGCTCCCGCCTGACGGCGGTGAGTACCCGCCCGGCCCGCCGGCTCCGGATGCGGCCTGGACGGAATTTCGGTCCCACCGGTTGTGTCGTAGTGGAAAGTTTTTGGGCCGCGTATGGAATTACGTTGGCTTCATGAAGGCTATGCTCAAGTTTCCCTCAACTGAGTTGATCATGCGTTTCGGAAGTGCGTAGCGTGCGTGCAAGCGGAATTGACCGTCCGCTTTACAAGTAAAATCAGGGGAACAAATGATCGAACGTAAGACTGCGGCCATCGGAGCAGCCACTCTGGTAGCTCTGTCGGGAATCGCAATGGCGCCCGCAGCGCACGCGAAGGGCGGGGAAACCACCAGTACCAAGGTCTGGGAATTTTATCCGGGCGGCGGTGCCGGGAGTACCCGGACCGGGGAGATCGACTTCACGGTCACGACCGTGCGCGACAGCAAAGGCCGAATCGCCCGCGTCACGGGCTCACTCTCCGGCCACAACAATGTCCAAGGCCAGGCGCTCGGCATCAAGATGGACTTCACCCAGCCGTACGTCGTCTCTGGCAACAGCGCCCGGCAGCACCTCCGCGGGAAGGTGGTGCTCCAGTCGTGCCTCGCCAAGCACCTGCCCGCCTGCGGCCCCTCCTCGACCGTAACCTTCGATGCTACCGTGAATATGTACGGTCCTCAGACTCCGGCGACGGCCAAGTCGTCCAATAAGAAGCTGTGGCCGATCTACAAGACTAAGTAAGGATCTCCGAGGTGAACGCAACGCAGCCGAGGAATATTTGGCCGAGCCTCTCGGGGGTCATTCTAGGTCTGCTTCTCATGTCGGTCGGGGTGGGATATATCGCCTCGGAACCTCAGAAGTCGAATTGGATTATCGCTCTGGGCGCCGCATTGCTCGTGGCGGGTGGATTCATCTTCCGGAGGTTCCTCAAGAAGATGCGCGACTACCGCAACGTGCCTCGGTGATTCCGTGAACTGGCAGCGTTGACGGAAGAGACGCCGAACCACGCTTTACAGGACCGCGGGGCCCCCTGGGATGCATGCTTCCCAGGGGGCCTTTGTCGATTGGAGTGCTCCGTCGGGCGGCTCACAGGCGAAGCGGCCAGTGGGTTCAGCCGAGCACGCTCAACACCACCAGGACCCCCAGCGACTCCACCAGCAGCACGACTACCCCGTATCCCAGGACCTGCCCTGCAGACCACACCCGGCGACCCGCGTCCGCGCGCACAACCGTGCTGTGCGCGGCCAGCACTGCCGGCATGCAGATGCAGTAGACGGCTGATGCGTACAGCAGCCAGTCGAAGATGTCCTGCCACGAACTGAACCCAGGCCCTCCCCCGTTGAAAGCCACGGCCAGCAACAACAGGCCCACAATGAGCACCAACACCAGCAGGGCTGCGGCCATCACCCAACACCAACGCCTCCCGCTGCCCCTGCGCTCTGCCACCCAATGACCGAGGGCGACGGAAGGCAGCACAAAGACGGCAGAGAGCAGCGCGGCGACGAAGAACAGCACCAGCACAACGAACGGGAGCGAAATAACTGCCCTCGCGTCCGGTATCGCTCCGAAGAGCGGCCTGGCCAGAATCAGGCCGATCCCCTCCACCCACAGCACAGCCATCGATACCGACGACGGTGCGGTGCCCCGTTCTTCCCGAAAGCCCCTGCGCACCAGTTGCGTCATCCCGCCCCCCCTAGCCGCCGATCAGTATCGCGGACAGGGCAGATGCAGAGGCACCCGCCTCCTCAGTGCCAGCGCCGGGCGCAGGACATGACCTCCGCACAAAGGAGCCCGGCCAACCGCGAACCAGACGACGTGAACCGCCCCTGCCGAAAGAGACGGGCCCGCTTTGCAGCGCCCATGAGGACGTGTGATCAGCGGGAGGGGCGCGGAGGGCGTCTTCCGATGATCCCTTGACCGTCATCGAGTAGGCCCGCGTTCGCAGCGCGGGGCGGGAAGGGCACGCCCGTGCTCAGCGTAGTCACCGACGACGGCGCCACCCAGTCCGGCTCCCTGATCGACGAGATCGTCCGCGAGGGCGCCCGCCGGATGCTCGCTGCTGCGCAGAATTCCGAAGTCAACGCGTACATAGCCGAGTTGGCAGGCGAGCGGGACGAGAGTGGGCACCGTCTGGTTGTCCGCAACGGCCATCACCGGACCAGGACCTTGATCACCGCGGCCGCCTCGGTCGAGGTCACCGCGCCGCGGGTCAACGATCGCCGCGCAGACGACGAGACCCCTTCGCGAAGACCTACGGAACGAAGTGGCCCAAGGCCGTCGCGAGGATCACCGACGACGCTCACCTCGTGCCCCTGGTCCGCGCTGGTGCCGTGTTCGAGAACGGCCTCCTCGTCGAGCGCGGGCAGCGGGCAGCGGGCAGCGGGCAGCGGGCAGCGGGCAAGCTTGATCACGTCAGAGAGCGCCCGGCCGAGCCGTGGCGGGGCCAGTCCAGCTGCTTAGCTCTTGATCTATCCTCGGTCCTTCACGACCGGGACAGGGGCGATCAGACATGGCGTATCGGGTTGGCGACGAGGTGACCGTCTCCTGCGAGCCGGCAAGCGCTCGGGTCATCTCGGTGAACGCGACCCACATCCGTCTCCAATGGCCATGGGGAGAGATCGACGACTCCGGAGAGTTTCACTGGGACGGCACATTCCACCTCCCGTGGGCCGATTCGAGCCGTGAATGGACGCCGTATCACTTCGATCCGGCGCCTCCTGCCCTCCGAGCAGGAGATGTCTGCACGGTGTCGATCCCTCCCACTCGCCTCTGCGTGGGGCACTACGAGGAGTACGACCCGCCTCGTGACTTCGGCCGGGTCCCCGTCCCCGCCGCCGGAATCTACGTCGTACCGCCGGAGAGCTTCGCCCCGGAGGACGTGGACGAGACTGCGGGGTGCATGCTCTACCTCGGCGGAGCCGAGCCTCACAGAGTAGAACCTGTCCAGGACTGAGTCGCCAACCGCACGTCATCTCCCCCACAGGTCTTGACTATTGCTCCAATCCGGTCGGCGGTGCCCGCTCCAGTCACGCCGCACTAGGGTCCCCGACATGGGGTGGATCCGGAGAGGCAGCAGGGTACGACTGTGCAACTGGTGCGGGGAGCGGGTCGAGCAGACCAGGCGTTGGCGCAGGCGCCGATACTGCTGCCGCAGTCATCATCTGAAGGCCAGCGCACTCGCCCGGATGCTCGACGCCCTCGACTTCTAATTGGTCGGGGCCGGGCAGCCCGGGTCCAGCCGCACGCCCAGCGGGCCCCCATGACCGCTGCCATCCCGGCCGACCGTGCCCGCCTCGGCCTACCCCCACAGGGCCACGGTCCAACACGCCTCTGGCGGCACGGATTCTGTTGCCTGCCGATGCGCCGGGAACGGCGCGGCGGCATCCACGGATGCTTATGCGGTCTGGTCGTCTGCCACGGCTCTTGTCAGCGCCGCTATCCCCACAGTTCGCGCAAGGCGGCGTTGACGGTGGCGGATTGCTGGGTGTGGGGGTAGTAGCCGGGGACGAGCAGCAGTCGGGCGTCGACGGCGTCGGCCACGGATTCGGCGCAGGCGATCAGCGGTTCGCCCGCGTACCTGCGGTATGTCTCGGGTGCGTCCTGCCAGGTTCCGCAGATCACCAGCGTCGGCCACGGCGCGGCCTGCAGCGGCTCCAGGAGCACGGTCGCTTCCCACACGGGACGTTCGCGCATCGACGTGGCCACGGCCCGAAGGCGCTGCGGGGTGGCGTCGGGCATGGGCATGCCCAGGCCCTCCGTCGAGGCGCGCAGGTACTGCTCCGGCGTCACCGAATCCGGCACCGCCGCGCTGTCCCCTACCCGCTCCAGCATGGCCTCGACCACCGGGTGACCGGCAGCCGCGGAGAACGCGGAGGGCTGAATCAGCGTCAGGGACCGTACGAGGTCCGGGCGGCGCCCGGCGGCGAGCATGGCCGCCAGGCCTCCGTTGCCGTGACCGACCAGGTGCGCCCTCGCGTCCTGCCGCTCCAGCAGGGACACCAGGTCGTCGGCGTCGGTGTCGAAGTCGCTGCGCTCGGTGTCGGGGCTGGCGCCGTAGCCCCGGCGGTCCGCCAGCAGCAGGCGGTAGCGGTCGGCCAGCGGCCGCTGGGCCGCGAAGCCGTACGCCTCATCGCTGCCCCAGGTGAAAATGCTGTGGGCGAAGACCACGGGGACGCCCCCGCCCCCGGTCTCATCCCACACTGTCACGTGAATTGCGGCCATCAGCTCCCCGTCTCATCCCGGCCTGCCGCTCCCGGACACACGAACATCTGACGGGCCGCTCCCCCACCGGCCGCAAGACGCCCCGTGTTCCCTACGAGCGCAGCCTACCCAGCCCGGCGATTGAGCCGACGTCACAGTGGGCCCGAATTGCCGCACAGGCCGATCACGCCAGCCATAGCAAGACCTCGCCTGTGGCCGGCGGTTGCGGGGCGCTCCTCAGACAACAGCGCTCAAGGCCAGGGTGGCGATGGCCAGCAGAAGGAACGGGTACTGCAGACCGAAGGAGTAGTCGCGTGCTCTCAAGTGGGTCACGATGGCGGCGCCAAAGAAGAGAACGAGACCGGCCGCCGCAGCTACGGCGATCACCGGTATCCAGAAGCCGATGAGCAGTCCAAGTGCGGCCGCCGCCTTGGGAACTCCCAACCAGGGCATCCACGACCGAGGCACGCCCGCCGCGTCCATGGCGACGCCGACACGCTCCCAACGCACGAAATCGGCGCCCGCCGAGAACAGGCAGTACGCGATGGTCATTACGGCGACGACGACATAGGCAACGGTCACGGGGCTCAGCTCCAGGGGTCTCAGACAACAGCCGGCAGGGCACTTCCGCCTCTAGGACGGCTGAGCCGGTTCAGATGTGACAGGAGTCGGGGCGAGCGCACCTTCACCCGACTCCCGGGCCGCACACGGGACAGGCCTTGGCCCCCTGTCCGGCCGCCGGAAGCGCAGGCGAGCTTCCGTCGGGAACTCCCGATCCCTTCGGCTACCGGCGGATGATGACGGTCACCCGGGCGCCTTTGGTGACAGCAGCGCCCACAGCTCCGGCGGCAACGGCAGCCTCCGCCTGCCCGACAAGGGCCAAGGCGCACACCACCAGAACACGCGGCGGACCGGCGAGCAGCGAGAGCCCTGCGAGCGGGCGCGACGATCGGTGGCGTGCGATCCCGGCCCGAGCCGGTAAGGGGTCACTGACCGTCAGGCGCCCTGCCGTCAGGGCGAAGCAGGCTGCGGCTGACCATCCGCGACGGCGCCGCTGCGGTTCCGGGACGGACACTCACGGCCCGCGCCGTCCCGGAACAGCCGCCACTGGACAGGTAGTTGACGTGTCATATAGAAAGATGACGCGTCAACCACATTGGTTCATGCGCGCCCCGCACTCCCGAGGAGATCCCTGTGAGTACGTCGCCGAAGGTTGGCCTCGACGCCCTGCTGACCCCCGAGGAGAGCGTCCTGGTACTGATCGACCACCAGCCGTACCAGTTCGCCAACCTCCACAGCCACGAGCCGATGATGGTCACCAACAACGTCGTGGGCCTGGCCAAGGCGGCCAAGGGATACGGCGTCCCGACGATCCTGACCACCGTCGTCGAAGACCGCGGCGGCCTGCTGATCCAGCCGCTGCAGGACGTCTTCCCCGACCAGAAACCGATCAACAGGACCTTCATCAACACCTGGCAGGACCCGCAGGTGGTGGATGCCGTGAAGGCCACCGGACGCAGGAAGCTGCTCATCGCCGGGCTGTGGACCGAGATCTGCGTGGCCATGCCCGCCATCCAGGCAGCGGGCGAAGGCTTCGACGTCTATGCCGTCACCGACGCCTCCGGCGGCGTGTCGGCCGAGGCCCACGACATGGCGGTGCAGCGCATGATCCAGGCCGGGGTCACTCCCATCACCTGGCTGGCCATCATGGGCGAGTGGCAGCGCGACTGGGCCCGCACCGACCTCATCACGCCCGAGGACCAGACGGCGGCCCTGGCGCACGCGGGCGCCACCGGCATCGCGACCATCTGGGAACAGCAACTCCTGAACACCCCGACCGCCCAGACCGCCGGGGCGTAACAGCGAGGCCGGCGCGGCGGTCCCGCTACCGCGGAGTGCCGCCCGCTGTCCCGCCCCACGCGTGGCCCGCCCGGCCGGACAACGCAGCCCGGGCCGCGGCGGCGGCGCCTGCACCCGGCCGGTCCGATGACGCGTCAACCAGTTCACTACACTCGCCCCCGTGACGGACCCTGTGAACTGGCTGACGGCGGAGGAGCAACACGCATGGAGGTGTTTCGTCCGGCTGCATGAGCGGCTGATGGGCCGCCTCTCCCACCTGCTGCAGACCGAATCCCATCTGGCGGCCGCGGACTATGCGGTCCTGGTCAACCTGACCGACGTACCCGAGGGCCGCCGGCGTTACCAGGACCTTGCCCGCGCCCTGGAGTGGGAGAAGAGCCGCATGTCCCACCACATCACGCGCATGATCAAGCGCGGACTGGTGGAACGGGAGGAATGCCATGAGGACGGGCGCGGCGCCTTCGCGGTGATCACGGAGGCGGGACGCGAGGCCATCGCCGCGGCCGCCCCCCTCCACGTCGAGGCCGTCCGCTCCCTCTTCCTGGACCAGCTCACCGAGACGGAGCTGCGAACCCTGGCCGAGATCTCCGTCCGCGTAGTGGAGAAACTCGACAACGACTCCTGAAGGGCGGGCTCCGGAGCGCCCGTCCCATCATCCGCAGAGCGCTGCGCATAGCAGCACCGCGCGCCTGTTCCGCTGCGCCTCACCCTGCAGCGTTATTCGCCCTGACCCCCGCCAACCGCTCTCGCCGAGGTGAGTTGGCCCCGGCCTCTTGCCTCCTCAGGGACATGGCGCCGGTTGAGGTGGCGTCCGTGCCGTCGGTTCTGCTCGTTGATCTGCGTCCATCGAACTGTGTACTTGGGCTTCGTTCGCCAGGGTGAGGAGCGTGCGCAATCCGGTGCCTAGGCTGGCATAGCCAGCGTGACGTGCACTGGTTGGCACCCCTGGGAGGCGGTCGTCGATGGGTAAAGCTCCGAAGAACCTGCTGGAGGGGGTTGTCACCTTCGTGCTCGGCCTGGCGCTGTGGCTCTTCACCGGTGGTGTGGAGATCCCCGTGATGACGCTGACGAAGGTCGGCGTCGTCCTGATGTGTGTCGGCGGCGTGCTCGTCGCGGTGGGTCTATTCGAGGCTGCGCGCCAGTCGAAGTCGATAGGGAGGTGACGACCGCCGACGCCTTACCCGCGACACCGGTGGCCACCAGCGGCGCGTTCGCGTTTTGGCGTACCGGCCTCCACCACAAGCACCGCCACCAGCTCCGCCGGGACTATCTGCTGCTGACGCACCGACGGAATGGGCGGCGTCGTGAACACGACGCCGCCCATTCCGCGTTCTCAATCGTCTCGGCGGTCGGGCAACTCCGGGCGGCGGTCTGCAGGCGGAAGACAGCCCGGGCACAAGCGGCCCGCACCTCTACACACGCTTCGATCCCGAGCTCCGCAGCGGCAAGTCCTCCTGCCCCTCATGAGAGGGGCCGGTATTGTCCATCTGCTTCCAGACCGCGAAGATCACCGGGCAGAGCGTGGCGAGCAGATACACAGCGCCAACCGTCAGCAGCGTGAAGGGCAGGTCGGCCGAATCCACGAGGAAGCCTGCAGCCAGTGCGCCCAGCGGAGTGACCAGCTGGATGGAGGCTGTCGTCGCGCTCAGCACGCGGCTGCGCAGTTCTTCGGGCACCGTCTCATACGTCACGGTGGCCATGATGGGGTTGAGCACACCGCAGGCGAGACCCTCCACCGCCATGATCACGGCCAGCGGAGCGAAGGTGTCGGTGAAGGCGGCCACCACGAAGCGCGGCAGGCCCACGATGAGAAACGCGATCGTGAACACGGGCCACCGCCGAAAGCGACTGCCCACCGCCCCGTAGACCAGCGCCCCCGTGAGTGCGCAGATGCCGAACGCCGCGTTCAGCACACCGAGATCCACGGAACCGCCCAGCTCCTCACGGGCATGCACGGGAAGAAGCACGGCGCTCCATCCCTGGTCGAGTCCCCTGGTGACCAGCGTCATCAGGCACAGGCCCAGCAGCAACGGTGTGGCCGCCATAAAGCGGTAGCCTTCCGCGAGTTCACGGCGGTAGGCACGCCACGATGCCGGCTCGGTCTGCCGCTGGGCTTGGGCCTCAGGCAGGCCGCGCACCCCGAACGCGAACAGCGGCGCGGCCACGGCGAAGGTTGCGGCATCCACCAACAGCACGTTCCCGGCTCCGAATACGGCGATCAGCACGCCTCCGAGAGCCGATCCGGTCAGCGCCGCACAGCGTGCCGCACCGTCGTACAACCCGGCAGCCCTGGCCAGCGGCATTCCGGCGCGTTGGGCGAGCGTGGGCAACAGCACACCGCGGGCCGTTTCACCCGGCGAGCGGAACAGCCCGGTCAGCGCCATCAGCACGCACAGCATCCAGAACTGCAGGATCCCGGCGAACTGCAGCAGCGGGATGGCCGCCACCGCGATCCCGCAGGCGATATCGGAGGCGACACTCACCCGCCTTCGCCCGATCCGGTCGATGACCGGACCGCCGACGAGCGCAGCGAGCACCACGGGCAGCAGTGTGCAGAGTGCGACGGCCCCCACCTTGGCGGCACTGCCCGTGCTCTGCAGCACGAACCACGGCACACCCATGTAGGTGAGGCAATTCCCCGTGACTGAAACGAGGTTGGCGGCAAGAACCGCCGTCAGAGGACGGCGATCACTCGTCAAGAAGTCTTCGGGCACGACGGTGGTCTCCCATAAGGGGAAGCGCCCACCGCACACGAAGCAGTCAGCCGGCGGGCGAAGCGAAGTGGTCAGCGTCTGGCGCGCATGGCGAGGCGCACCGCGATGCGGTGTCCACAAGCAGCGCCTCCAACACTTCGCCGGGATGACCATCCGGCACCTGAACGCATTGTCACCTCGGGCACCGGTCCTCTGCAATGACGGTCCGTTCGCCAAAGGGGACTCGTACGGGAGGCCGGGAAACAATCGACGTGCGCGTGCGAACTGCCACAGAGATCCGCTTCCTGCTGGGAATGACCGCGGATCAGGTGTCGGCCGCGCACCCCGCAGTGCGGGCTGGGGCCCGACAGATCGTGGAGGAGTAGGAGAACGGCGACAGCCTCGAAGTGACTGCGCGCACGACGCGGACAAGCTCGAATGCCTCCTCCAAGCCGTCGAGTACCGCGAGCGGGGCTGCTCGAACGTCCATCCCTGGATCGACAGCAGCGTCGCGATGCTCCAGACGGTTTCCGCGCAGCGCCTGGCCGAGGCCGCGCTGAACATGACCTCGATCGAGTGGCAGCAGACGTACCTTCGCTGACCAGACCCCGGTGACGCGACCGGCGCCCCTGCAACTGGCCGCCTCAACTCCCCCGGTGCGTGGCGCGGCGGCCCGGGGTGTACCCCCACCAGCCTCTGCTGCCCTGCCCCTCACGCTGCGGCGCCGTTCGCGCGACACGGCGACCGAGTCCGGACACCTGCTCGGACGTCACCTGCTGACCCACGCCCAGGTGTCATGCCCCTGATGCACTCGGATAGGGTCCGCGTGCACCGTGACGGTCCGCCACGCGGCGCACGCACCACTCCTTTCTTCACGTACGGGGTACCCACGACATGGATTTCGTCTTCCACATACTCTTCCCGCTGCTCATCGTGCTGATGTTCTGGGCCGCCTACGCGATCGTGAGCCGGACCAGGCAACGGCGCACGGCGTGGGAGAGCGGACTCACCGCGCAGGGGCGGGTGGTGCGCGCCTGGGTCACCGTCCAGATGGTCAACAACATGGCGCGGCGCATCCAGTGGCACCAGTACGACTTCACGGCCGCGGACGGCCTGGCCGTCCGGTTCAAGGAAGCAGGCGGCCCGGCGAGCCGCGAACCGGGCGATGCCACGCTCGTGTACTACGCGGGCGACGAGCCGGACAAGGCCACCGCCTCCGAACCCCAGCCGGGCAAGGACATGTTCGGGACGGTCATCGGCCTCGGCATCATCGGAGTGGGGGTCGTCATCCTCACCAAAGTGATGATCCAGTACTGGTGACAGCGCCCCCCGCCCGCCGGCAGAGGGCCTGACTCGGGCAGCGCCCGCGCCGACGCGGCCGGGCGCCGGAAGCTGTGCCGCCGGACGACAACCCCACGTTCTCGAGACCGGTTGTCCTCCTCAGCGAGGCAGCCGATCAGCCCCTGCCGTCTCCTCCACATCCGCTCGAGCCGCATGCCAGCACGCCCGCTCCCCTCGAACGCGCCTGCGGCACATTTGAGATCAGGGGAACTCCCGTCATGGACGCTGGACTTGCAGGGCTCGTGGGGCACTGGGGGGCGGGGCAGTTGGCGCCCCAGGAGCCCGGGGTGCGGCCCTGATCGCCTTGCGTGGCGCCCGCTATCAGGCTGACGCGCAGACCAAGAGCACACACGAGCAGTGGCTTCGCCAGATCCGACGTGCCGTGTATGCCGCCATGTTGCTCTTCACGACGGATAGTGCAGGTCGGGCCACGGAGCGCGCCTGCCCTCCCCGACCGGCAGACCGACACTGCTCAGACGCTCGATTACACCAGGACCTGCCTGTACACGTCACCCGCCAGCCCCCCGCGCCAAAGGGCTGATGACTGCCCGGTAGTTACTGGGGAGAAGGGCCGCGTTCTTGGCGCCGCAGGTCCTGCTCCACATAGTCTTCAAACGCGCGAAAGGACTCGACTTCCTCCCGCCACGCGACGGCGGCAGTCGGCACGGTCTTCTCGTTGCGGTTCGCCAGACACAGCTTCAAGTCCGCCCGCGCCAGGTGGGCAATCTCGTGGCCGGAGCGCCGCGTGAAGTCGTACAGGTAGTGCTCGTCGCGGGATGCGAAGGCGAGCAGGTCGACGGAGTCCTGCATGCGCGCACGTCGGGCGGCGTCCGGAAATTGCAGCAGAGCGAGCGCGAACTTTTCAGCGAATCTTGCCCGCTCCTCCCACGTCGAGTGGTCGGGCAGGGCACCACGGTGCAGCAGGACCGTCATCTCGGACATCGCCTGGTTCTGGATCTGCTCCTTTCGTGCCGCCCGTGCATCCCTCACCACCAGCCAGGTACCAAACAGCGCAATGGCTGCACCGACCAAGGTGCCGAGGAAGCTGCCGAACAGCGCTGCCAGCATGGCCGGAGTATACGAAGCTGACGGCTTCGGCGGGGCGAGACCGCAGCACGCTCTCACCGTGAGCGCAGACGGCGGGGCGCTGCGGCGGGGACGTAGAGGTTGCCGTGCAGCGTAGTCAGGGCGTCGGTGACAGCCATGGCGGTGGGCCTGGCCGTGGGCTCAGTTCCCCTACGCTGCTGCGGTATGGACGACGAAGCGCCGTACATCGACCCCGATGTTGACGACCCGGCCCGGCCGGTGTGCGGGATCTGCCCGTCCAAGCGGCTGCCCCGCGAAGCGTTCGTGGTCTATGACCGGCCCAACCGCGAGGCACCGTTCAACCCCGGCGACGGCCTCCGCTACACGGCCGCGGGAACTCCGGCCTGCGTCCACCCCCACAAGATCGGGCTGGAGCCGGACCGGGTGGCGCCGGCCGACGAGCCGGAGCGTCTCGACGATGGGAACGCTGCGGCGACAGCGCCGGGGCGAAGTCGATGGCGACTGTTCGCCCGCGGCCGGTGACACCGATCACCGCGTACTTCGCGTCGAGGATCATCCGGCGCCGCTCGGCCTCGTCCGTGTCGATCCAGTAGCGCTCGTTCACCGGCCCGAACACCGCCCGGTACACCTGCTGGGTCTAGTCGCCGACCCGCCACGGCGTGTTGCTGATCTGCTCGCTCACGGTGGAGTGCACGAACCGGATGCCGGCGCGCTCCCGAATGTGGAACCCGGCGGTGAACTGGGCGCACAGTGCGTGACATCCACGGCAAGGAGGACTGCAGCAATGCGCTCAGCCTTCCGCCGATGGTCGGTCTTCCGCTGATGTTCCGGATGACATCCGAGGTGTTCGCGCGAGGCGGCCAGGGTGGCGGCCGAGAGGATGGCGCCGCGGCCGAGCAGGCGGTGCACCATCTCTTCCTGTCCGAACCGGACCGCCCAGTCCAGGGCGGTCCTGTGCTTCATCACCGCGTTGATGTCCGCCCCGCGGTCCAGCAGCAGGTCCACCGTTTCCGGGTGCCCCTCATTGCAGGCGGTGGCTGCCATTACCAGCGGTACGTAACCCCGCCGCCCCTGGGCGCCGGTGGGGGCGCCGGCATCGAGAAGAACCCCGACAGCCGCCGTGTGCCCCCGGTGCGCCGCCAGGCACAGAGGCGTCACGTCCTGGTACTCCCCCGCAGGCTGGCCCAGATCGGCTCCTGCTGTGACCAGTTGGCGGACGACATCAGCGTGCCCCTGCTCCGCCGCCCGGTCCAGCGCCGTACGCCCGTCACGATCCGGCGCATCCACCACGGCGCCCTGCCCCAGCAGCCGGGCTACGCCGCTCACGTCGCCGTCGCCCGCCGACCGCACCAGTTGATCTGCGATATCCATGCCTCCATCATTCCGGGCCTCTGCCCCCGGGGTCGCCCGACGGTCCGATCCGCCTGCCGCCGTCGAGGCCGGGCGCCGAACCGCGGCTTCCGGTCCGGTCCAGTTCCGCTCTCGCGAAACCACGGCAGCGGTCAGGGCGACGAGCCTCGCGTGGTCGAGCTCCGCGACGCGATCGGCTTCGTCCTGACGCCTGGCATCGCGTGCTCGCCCTCTGCCGTAAAAGCCCCGGCAACTGCCGCCCCGCCCGATACGCCGATCATCCCGATCACGGCCTCTGGCATGCCCCGGATGATGTCCGAAGCCGGGTACGCCCACACGAGATGCGAGTTCCGGCGGTCGTGCCCGCCGCCCTGTTGAGCCGGGGCCGGCCGGTCATGCGCTGCGGCGGCTGCCGTCGTTGTCGCAGGGGAGGTCGGCGGGTTGGTGGTGGGCGAGGAAGTCGCGGGTGGCCTGGCGTTCCACTTCCGCGATGGCGGTGGGTTTGACGCTGACGATGCCGGCGAAGGGCCGGTCGACGTCACGAATGATGCACAGCGTCGTGGTCAGGAGTGCGGTGATCACCGTGAGCGCGATGAGCTGGCCGCGGTTGTTCTTGCGGGGCAGGCAGACGGCCAGGGCCACGACGGTGATCGCGAGGGTGACAAGCAGGAACCAGAAGATGGTGCCGGGAATGCTGGCGGTGGCCTGAGTGAGGCGTTCCTCGCGTTCGTCGGAGCGTTTGTTGTCCGCGGCGATCAGCATGCCGAAGACGGGCTTGCCTTCCAGGTCGCGGAAGGAGCGGCGGACGTCGGTGGACCAAACGTTGGGCGCGTCCGACCCGCGGCCATCGGCCATCGCGGGCCATTCCGCGGTCCGCACGGCGCGTGCGTAGCAGATGGCGTCGGCCTGGACCCGTTCGCGCTCCGACGCCGGCGTGTACTCGGCGATCTCGGTGAGCTGGTCCAGGGCGCGGGCCTCGCCCCGCGCGGCGACCTCGGCCTTGCCGTACGAGCCCGAGGCAGTGACCAGGACGAAGGCCAGCAGCAGGACGGTCAGGGTCAGAAGAGGCCCGACAAGGTCCTTGACTGCCATACCCGTGTCGTCACCGTCATCGGGCAGCAACCGCGGGCGCAGGAACCGGTTCGCCGCCAGCCCTGCGCACAGAGCCAAAACGGCGACGACGATGACGAGAAGCACTGCGACCTCCTGCACAGACGAAAGACCCCGCTGCAGCGGAACCCTCCGTGATCATGACCGGGGCGGCACCTCCCGCAATCTCGGACACCTTCGCCCGCCCCCGAACGAGCGAAGCCCTTGCACCAAAAGCCCCCTCCGGCCACCGCCCACCCGGGCGGGCTGAAGCAGACCCGGGCCCCTCCGACACCCAACCGGCACCCGCCACCTCACGCACCGGGCGCCCTACCGGCCGCGCCCCGGCTCCCGGCCCGTCGTTGCGCAGACCACGAGAAAGATGATCACTGCTGTCGCGCCCGGCCTGCCGATTACCGCCCTCGACGCTCCCGAACCAGAAAACGACGCGGCCAACGACAGCATCTTCGACCGTGCGCGGCGCACACGGCTTCGATGCGGAGGCCGCGACCGAAGAGCGCTACGAAACACGGCAACTCGCCCTGAAGGGGTCGGCCTTCGCCGAAGATACGACGTCAAGCCGGCAAACGACCGACGGGTGAGGGGGCTGGGCGGCCCTTCATTGGGTTTGGCCGCGTCCGCGGCTCGCGTGCGCCTCGTTCCACGCCCATCTGTTGCTCAGAGTCCGAGCGGCTCTCAGCATTCCGGGCGCTTCCGTCCGGACGGTCCGTCTCGTTGCCAGAGCGCGGGGGCTTCGCTATGAGGACGGTCTCTCGTTTCTGTCTGCCGCTGGTGCGGCAGGGTTGCGCCAGCTGCCCGCCCCGCCTGCGCCATGCGGCTCGGGCGGGCGGCGCGGGTCTTGCGGTCGGCTCGACGAGGCTTCGACACCGGCTGTGCGGTGTCCTGGTCTCCGGCCACTGCGCTACCAGGTACTGCGGCCGCCGCGAGGGCGGCGAGGCTGGGTGCGGCGTTGGCGTCCCGGTCGATGACCGGGCCGCAGGCGTCACAGTGGTAGGTCCGCATGCAGCGGCAGCTTGGCTCGCCGCCCGGATCGAAGCCGGCGCGAGAGAAGAAGCGGTCCCCCGATGGCCCGGGCCTACCCGGTCTCTTCCAACTGGCCCCGCACGAGCGGATCCTCCCAACAGCCGCTCCCGGAGCCTGGGGCGCCCTGCTCCCGGGGCGCCCCGCTGCTCGATCAGCTCTTCAGGGGCACCCACGGCCCGAGCATGTCCCTCATCGCGTCCGCCATCGCGAATTGCAGCAGCGGCCCGTAGGTGATGCGGCCGACGCCGAGGCGGCGGAAGCGTTCAAGGTCGTGCTTGACGGGATGAGCGGTGGAGTTCACGGGAACGGTGACGGCGGCGGTGACCGCCGCGAGCAGTGCGTCGTCGTCCTGGATACCCACCGGGTAGACACTGTCGGCGCCGGCCTGCTCCATGGCCCGAAGGCGCTCGATCGCCTCGTCGAGGACGCCGGAGGCATTCTCGGCGTGCAGGAAGAGATCGGTGCGCCCGTTGACCCACACCGGGACCCCCGCGCCGTCGGCCGCCGCGCGCAGGCCGGCGATGTAGGTCGCGTGCTCCTGCGTGCTGCGCACGCGCCCGTCCTGCGAGTGGACGGTGTCCTCGAGGTTGAGGCCGGCGCCGCCGACTTCGATGAGTCCGGCGATGAGATCCCCGGGCTCCTGGCCGTACCCGGCCTCCAGGTCAACGGAGACGGGGACGTCGACCGCCGCGATGATGGGCCGGACGGCGGCGAGTACCTCCTCGAAGGTCTGCCCCTCGTGGTCGTCGGCCCCCCGGGAGTCGGCGAGCGGATGACTGCCGACGGTCAGTGCGCGGAAACCGGCGTCGGCTGCCGTCCGCGCGGACCAGACGTCCCAGACGGTCGGCAGCACGAGCGGCTGGTGCTCGGCGTGCAGCTGCTTCAGGCGCTCAGCGCGCTCAACGGCGATGCGAGTATTCATGGCGAGGACGCTACCGCCCGCGCGCATGGGACGGGCCCCCGACCGGCCGTTGCAAGACACCCGCAACGCCTTCGACGGCCGACTCAACGCCGCGCACCGCTGACCTCAACAGGCCCCGGCTGCACCTGTGTTTGCACGGTTTCGCTGGTGCGGAGCGGGAGATGTCTACGACCGCCGCCTCCCACGGCCCCAGATCAGCCAGTCACGTCAGGTCGGCCGCGATGTACGGTCCCGCGTCAGCGCGGGGACGCCGTCGAGGTTGCGGCGGGAGCCGGATGCCGTGTCGAAGGTGCGCGCGGGGGTTCTCATGGGCTTCTCATCCCTGGAGGCCGATGGAAACGGAGACGACATGCGCCGGCTGTGAGGATCCAAGGACCGGACACGCAGCCCCATATGCACGGAGATCCCTCATGAAGAAGCCGACAGCATTCGCCGTGTTCGCGCTCATCACGCTCGGGACGCTCGGGATAACCGCCGTCGTCTCGGACGCGTCCGCCGCCCCGGGGCAGGGACGCAGTCACAGCGTTGAGCACCCGGCCGGTACCGAACTCCCAGCCCGCGCGGAAGAGCGGTGAGGGCTCGTCCTCCACGACACTGAACGTTGCGGCCGGGACCGGCGGCACGCCCCCGCCTCACGTTCGGTCCCTGTGCCTCGCTAGGCGGGAGGCCTGCTGAGCGAGCTGAGAGGGAGACTGCTGCAGTGACTCCTCCCTCTCATAAATGAGGGGGCTTCTCGCTATGCCGGGTTGGCGTCGCGACGGACCAGCCCGGCCCGTAGAACGTTGAGTGCTCCGACTACGTCGGCGTG